>CAZTDF010000285.1:0-4640 GCA_964612465.1 uncultured Pirellulales bacterium | reverse complement strand
GAGGCCCTGTCGTAAACATCGAGGTTTTTGCCGACGGCATGAAAAACCTGCTTTACCGTATTAAAAGCGAACGCAATTATTTGGCCGTTCGGATGCCATGATCTGTATGACGTAGCGTGGTTGAAAGATGTCGATGTATCCACCTTATAAGTTTCGTTATCGTATGCCAGTATCATCGAGGTGCCGACCGCCCCGGCTCGCATGTGAAATATCATTCTGTCCGGATTGTAATTATGAAAAGAGTGACAGTTGACACAATTTTTGCCCATCGCCGTATTCAGAACAATGGGACGTTCGTCATAGCTGCACAAATCGCGTTGATATATGCCCAGCTTGTCCCAATACTGGTACAGCGGTTTCATGAGCCGGTAAACAAGATGCGAGTCGATTTCGTCCGGGGCGATGAAATTCTCAATAGGAGCGAAACGACTCCATTTACCCTTGTTGTCCCGGATAAAAATGGTTATGAGCAATGACTGGTTACGATTCCGGCTTAATAATTTTTTCCATGGTTTTACAGGAATCCTGATGTTGGAGGATCGACTGAATATATCAATATCTTCGCCTTGTTCTGATGAAATCCGGACATAATATGCGCTGGCCGTTTCTTTGATGACAAAGTTGGTCGGAGCAATGTTCGGAGGGAGGGTCGTATTCGTATAATCCGGAGATATGGCCGGTTGTTTTTTAATGGAGCTGCAGTCTTCGAGATTCGGCTTCTCGCTCGTGCAGCCGGGGGATAATGTCACTACTACGATGCAGACAAAAAGAAAAATGATGAAAATCTTTAATCGGGGCATATAATTACTCGTCGTCTCTATAATAGTATAATCCATAAAACCAGTAAGTATCTCTGTATTTTGTCAGCTCTTTACGTGCTGCTGTTTTATCCTTTTTATGCTTTGCCATGATTCTGTTGAAATCGTTGAACTTCCGAATTGTCTGCTCTGAGATTTCTTTGCCCTGTAAAGCGATACCCTTGCCGGCTGTTAGTTGATTGTAAATAAGCATGGCTTCTTCGAAATGCCGTGGAATTTTAGGATAATCATAATCATTAAATCGCTGAAGGTGCTTTACAAGACGACCGATCCGCCCTTCCAGCAGGCAATACGCCATGAAATATTCGAATGCCATTTTATTCTTCGTATTCTGTAACAGCTCTTCGAGACACAGCTCCGGCTCGGCGGGCGAAACGAGGAAATCGGATTCGGGCATAACACTTTTCAGATATCGATATTTCGGATGCTCTGCAAAATCATTCTCGCCGGAAAGGTACCGTTGATGTTCTGCTACCCATTTTTTATGCCACATGGTTTTATGCAGCATTCCCAGATATTTGGTCGCGATGTCACGCTTGCCTTTCAGCAGATTCACCAGCACAAGGCGCTGAAGATTCCACGCGGTGTCCCCCCTGGCGGCGATGGCTTCATGGGCCCAGTGCTCCGACTCATTGATAAGACCGAGGTCGAAAAACAGATCGCTGTGCTGGAGCGCATAAGGAGAACGAATGCTTTTGTGCAGGAAAATTCCATCGCCTCCGAAAAGCTGTGTCATGCCGAACATTTTGTCGCACAAATAACCGGTATGGTACAAAGCTCTATTGACCTGACATTGAACGACATTACTAATCGGAAGACCCTTTTGCGCGATATCGAGCACTTTTTGCCATTCTTCGAATCGTGCATAGTGGTCGAGTAAGAAAAAAGCTTTTTCCTTTTTGTTGTATGAATACAGGGCTGATATGGCAACGAGAGAAAGAATCATGACAGCCTGGATCAATCGTAGCGGAACAGAACGGTGACATACAAGCCTGTCCCAGAGATTGGCCGCGTTGGTTTTCCGGGCTTTGATATATCCGCCCTCAACCGTTACCAGCAGCAGAACAAGCGGAAGGAATGCGTATAGCACCCAGGACAACCAGGTCACCCTATACATATCACTGGATGTCAGGTGCATCGTATAAGCGTCTCGAACGCGAATAATAAATAAAGTCGAAGCTCCGATATAGGGCAGCAGCGCGGCAAATAAAATGTAAAGCAAAGGTAAAACAATGCTGCGATGATGTAGAACCTCATAGAGTATGATAACCAGCGTAAAGATAAAAGCCTGGCCGGCAGTCACATAATACAAGATTGCCTGGAGAATCAGATAGAGCGGTAATCGCAGGATACTTATTGACCGAGCAAAGCGAATGTAAATATTTATTCCGAGCAACGCCCAGAGCAATCCCAGCGTCAGAACGAGCGGATATTTATAGTCGCTGTGCAAGGCCAGCAGGATAATTGATGGTATCCAGTGCAGATAATGAATCGGCCGAATCACGGTGATTGACCGGACTAACAACCATGTGTTCAAGGTGACAAATGCGAAAACAAGAACGAGCAGCAACGCTCCCGTCCATGAATAATAAAAGAACTGTGAAAGGAATCCGGAGGCCAGTTCGTTTACTCCTCCCGGATAGCTGAAAAATTCAAAGATGAAGTATCGATCGAAGAAAAAGATCGGCTCCTGAGCCTGGTAGATGAGTTTCGGATCTATTCGTAATAGCAGGTAAATAAAATAAAAGGACAGAAGGCCGGCCGTAAACATAAGGGACCAGATCATGTCACGAGATTTGCCGCATGTTTCTTTCATATCCGCCCGCCCTGCACATGTATCCTGCTTTTTACATCCAGCCAGGACATCTTCTCGGTCCAGCCCCAGGCTCTTGCCGTGGCGACTTTTATCGCGGTCTTGAGAGCAGCGTCCATGACAGAACTATCTTTCAGGAAACCAGCCAGCAGAAAGTCGCCGCAGCCAACGGTCGAGAATACTTTTGCGCGACCGGCGCACCGGCCCTGCCATGCGCCGTCTTTAGTAACGACTACGCCGCCCCTGGCACCACGACTGATAAGCACAATTTCAACTTTATCCAGCAGCTTTCGGCCGGCTTTTGCCAGACTTACGGGCCCATCCTTAACATGCTCGCCCAGCAGCTCGCGCAATTCCTCGACGTTCGGCTTTATCATCCAGGCGGAGCCGGTATCGACGATTTCTTTTAAGGGGTGTCCCGAAGTATCCAGCACGATTTTCGCCCGGCGGCTTTTGCAGAACTCCACAATTCGAATCACGTCGCCCAAAAGCCCGCCGTCCGGCATTGTCCCGGCAAAGACACAAATGCTGCCCTTGTGCACGATTTGTTCCAGGTCGGCCTGCAATTTTTTCAAAGTCTTTGCCGAGGCCAGCCGGCTCTTATTGCGCAGGTGCATCTCTTTGTTTGCGGCCGAATCGACAATTGTGATATTCTGTCTCGTGGGAGCTGCAATGGGAGTCAATTTAATCCGGATCGACGGCCACAAGCTCCGCACGGCTGCCAGCATTTGTGGGAAATCGTCACTACCCCAAAGGCCGGCTGCGATATTTCTCTGCCCCATCCAGGCAAGAGCCTTGGAGACGTTGAGCGCTTTACCCGCAGGCCGAACGCTCTGCTCGTCTATTTCCTGGTGCAGGCCCCAGTCGATATTCCGTCCCCGACAGGTGATGTCCCAAGCCGGGGACAGACCAATTGTAATTATTGAAATTCTGTCTCTCATGGATATCTGCTCATTTCATTTCACCGCCCAGCCAGTCGGCTCCGAGCTGGCCGCAGGCGGCCTTGATATTCCGGCCCATTCTGAAGCGCGTGGTCGTTTCGATGCCGGCCTGGTCCAGCACAGCGGCAAATTCCCGGATGCGGGCGCTGCCGCTGCCGTCGTACTTACATGTTGGAAACGGATTGTGCTCGATCAGATTCACGTTGCACGCCAGCCCGGCCAGCAGCTTGACCAGCATTTTCGCATGGCCGACCGAGTCGTTCAAACCTTTTATCAGCACGTACTCGAAGGTGACACGCTGGCGGGTCCTGTCCTGATAAAACCGCACGGCCTTGAGCAGTTCGGCTATCGGGTATTTGGCGTTGATCGGCATCAGCTTCGTCCGCAGTGCATCGGTCGGCGCGTTCAGCGAGACGGCCAGCCTTGGATGCACGTCTTCGGATGCGAGCTTGCGAATCTCCGGCGCCAGGCCGCACGTGCTGACCGTTATATGCCGCACGCCGATGTTCTTTCCTTTCGGATGGTTCAAAATCCCGAGCGACTTTACCACCGCGGCGTAATTAGCGAGCGGCTCGCCCATTCCCATATAGACTACGTTACTGATTCGGCCGGCGTCTTTTTGTACGGTGTTGACCTGGTCGACGATTTCTCCGGCCGTGAGGTTTCGCCGGAACTTGATTTTTCCCGTGGCACAGAATCCGCAGCCCATCGCGCAGCCAACCTGGGTCGAAATGCACAGCGTTCTTCTTCTGCCGTCGAGCAGCAGCACGGTTTCAATCCGGCCATCATCGTTCAGGCCAAAGGCGTACTTGGTTGTCCCGTCTTTGTCGATAAGTTTATCAAGTAAGGACAGCCGGGAGATAAAATAGCCCTGACCGGCAAGCTGCTCTCGAAAAACCTTGCTCAAAGGCGTTATTACGGAAATCTCTTCGGCATCTTTTGTATGGATGAAATGAAAAATGTAGCCGGCCAGGTATTTCTTAGCGCCCAGAAACTCCACGATCTGCTCAAGCTCGCCCGGCGTTTTGTCTTTAAGGTCCCTGCTCATAACCGTGAGAGTCTAACAGA
>CAZTDF010000284.1:0-4662 GCA_964612465.1 uncultured Pirellulales bacterium | reverse complement strand
TGCGATACCGGGCGATAAACGGTATCGTGGCTCCGCCTTCGAGCAGCTCTGCCGTCGCCGTCACCTGTTGCAGTCTCAGCGTCAATTCCGAAGCGATTTTTACTACATGTTCCCGACTCAATTGTCACTCTCTCAATATAAAATAATTTTCTTAGGTGTCGTTTTACAAGTTCACAACCATCCCCAAGCTTGAACCATGCTGCGCAGTGGTCCAAGCTTGAGGCTGCCACACATTTTCTGTCAATTCTGTTGGGTGGCAGCCTCATCCCGATTGTCGTTTATCGGGATGGGGATGGCTTTCCCCGTTTCATGCCTGACCCGGGATGGGTACCACATTTTCCTTCGGAATCTTAACCTTGCCTATCTCGAAATCTTCGGCGGTCGGTTTCAGCGTCAAATTAAATAGTTCGGGGCTTTCATCGGCTGCGCTCATGATTTGTTTCCATGTGACCTGCCGGCCTGTATAAGCAGAGATTCGCCCCATGATTGCTGTCGCTGTGGATTCGGCGACGTCCCGCGCCTGATTGATGGGCCGGCCCTTATTGACATAGTACAGCGTGTCGATCTGCTCCTGAATATGGGCGCTCGGGCCCTGGGGCAGATCGGCGGGAATCCGCGATTTCTGCGGCTTTGGATAGTCGCTGCTGTTTGTATGGCCCTTTTCGTAAACGAAGTCGTGCCCGACCGAGTTCCAGCAGCCGTTGACCTGGCGGCACATCGAGTGGATATGAACGCCTTCGCCGTAGTCATAGTCCACGCTGAAAAAATCGTACATGTCACCGGCAGGACGACGGGAGCGGCCGCCGAAGCCAACTGCGCTGACGGGCGGGCCGCCGCAGAACCAGTTCGCCACGTCGATGTTATGGACGTGCTGTTCGACGAGATGGTCGCCCGAAAGCGTAATCCAGTTTTGCCACGACCGCACGAGGTCTTCGGCCGACTTCGGATTGATTGGTCTGGACCAGAACATGTGCCCGATGCAGCACGAGACCCGCCCGGCGTAAAGTTTGCCCAGCGCCTTTTCGACGGCCACAGCCTGGTGGGTCTTGATATGGTTCCAGTCGTGACGCATTTCCGTGCCGGCAGTGATTACCAGGCCCTTCTTCTCCGCTTGTCGCCCGGCGGCGATTACGCGCCGGCAGCCCGGCGGATCCACGGCTACGGGCTTCTCGATAAAGACGTGCTTGCCGGCCCTAATCGCCGCCTCAAGATGCAGCGGCCGAAACAGCGGCGCTGTCGCCATCAGCACGATCTCGACATCGGTCCCAAGCAGGTCCCGATAGCAGCTCGCACCGCCGAAGCAACGCTCGTCCGGCACGCCCAACTGTTTCCCTGCTCGAACGGCCCGGTCCTTAAAGTAGTCGGCGGTCGCGACGACCTGCACGTTAAAGCCGAGAATCTTGCCGGCTTCGAGAGCACCGGCGGCTGCCCCGCGTCCCCGGCCGCCGCAGCCGATGAGCCCTATTTTGAAGGTCTTACCCTGTCCCTTCGCCGTCGCTCCAGGAATGGTCGGAGCGCTCAGAGCCACGCCCGCGCCGAGGGCCGTCTGTACGAAATCACGCCGAGATAGTTTGGTAGTTTTTTTCATCGGACAGCTCCTTTAACAAAGATACCGAATTGCTTTGAGATTTCTCATTTAGCAACATGGAAAATACTCCTACACATTTCCGTTGGGCATTGTATCAAAAATCTGTTTTGTTTCCTACCATTGAAGGTTATTGTCGTCGAAAATAAAGCTTTTGCAGTTAACGGACAGGCTCAATAGAACAACAAATTCTGCTCACTCAATAGCAGGGAGCACCATTTTGTGCGGTTTGTTGTTGATTCTCCGTTGGAAAATGAGTATAGTAACTTATCGTTTCGAGAGGTGTCCGCGAGGAAGTTTAGGTGCTGCTATGGACAGAAAAAGAGGGTTTACGCTCATAGAACTTCTGGTGGTGATTTCCATTATTGCGCTTTTGCTGAGCATTCTCTTACCGGCGTTGCGGACGGTCCGGGAGCAGGGCCGACGTGCCGTGTGTGGCCAGAATGAGAAGAACACGGGCCTGGGGCTGTTCATGTACGCCGACGACTACGACGGCAAGCTGCCTTTGAATGTGGTCGATCGCTGGTTGTTTGACGTTTCATACTGGACGACGGATATCATTCTGGAGACGGGGGCTTTCGACCGTCATATTTTTTATTGCCCCTCCTGGCGTCAGAGAGACAATATCATCTACTGGCGTTACGGCGAGAACTTTCCAATGGGCACGCCGGAGAACATTAGCCAGCCTGAGCCGCAGGATGAAGCGACCCGCAGAGACTACCATCGCATTATGGGATACTTCTGGTTCATCGACACGGCCGACGGCAGGCCGAATCCGCCTATGAGCCCCGACAGCTCAGCGTCAAAGGAATGGGTCAGATCCGTCGCTGCGACGAAAAATGCTCCCGCATCGGTGGAGCTTATCACCGACGTAACCGCCAGCAACGGGCCGGACCGCGATACGTCTGATTTCACCCGGGCAAGCGGCGGCTGCTGGACACGCTGGCAGGTCTATGACAGAACGAACCATCTGAAAACAGGCTCGAAGCCAACCGGCGGGAATATCCTTTTTGTCGATGGGCACGTGCAGTGGCGGCACTTCAAAGACATGCAGCACCGCTGGTTCTTCGAGCAGTACGGTAATCCGTGTTTCTGGTGGTAAAGCTTTGCATTGCCGGTTTTAACATTTGTGAGAAATTGTCAGGATCAAATGCGCATAGAGTGTTTTGAAACGCACTCCCTTAAGTCCCGTTAGGGATGCCTTACAGTAGGTTGACCAAGCCCACTTTTATATTATATAAATTCATTCTCCCGTCCTGCAAAAATATTTCCCGCAAGCATGAAACCGTCAAATACAGCAGATAGTCAATTAATCCCTTCAACAAAAGGCAGAAATAAGTAATACCAATTGTGCATAATCAATGCGCTTGTTCGTGTCATTTCGAGCCCATTCGGCTTCGCTCAGGGTAAACTCCGCGAAGCGGAGTCGAGAAATCTGGATTCAGACTGAACTTGCTTTTCGTTCGCAGCCAGATCTCTCCACTTCAGGCCGCTCCGCGGCCCTCCGGTCGAGATGATTATATGAAAGCGTGCCTCGTGGCGCTGTATAATAGAGCGCCGACAAGATTAACTTATAACGGTTCGTAGCCGTAGAAAGGAGGCACGCTATGAATAACATTATAGCATTTGATTCTCACAAACACTATACCTTTGCAAGGGTAGAAAACGAGAATGGCGAAAATCCACAGGAATTCAGGATCGAAAATAGGCGAGGCAGTATCGCCAAGAGAATAATGTAGAGAATAATGGGGTCGCATCTTAATTATTAACTATTGGCATTTTTTCCGCAAATACATAATATCTTTAATCAGCTTACGATCCTTTTTTAGAGAGCGTTCGATACTATTAAACCGCATAGTAATATTAGCTCCGGTGACTCCTCCAAAATATCGGCCAAGATGCCGACCACTCATACTACTCAACTCTCGCGATAAATAGATCGCCACATCACGCCCTGTGTTTCGCTTACGACCACATGCCAAAATGTGCTCAGGAGTGACATTGAAATGCTTTGCCACCTCCTCGACAATCGTTTCTACATCAGGGCGAGGCTGAAGTTCTTTTAGTTGTGGAATTTCCCGATCAGTCTTTTTTTCCGACAAGAACGTGTCCCTAACCCAATCAATAAAATTCCTCGACCCCAGCAGAGAACTACCAACTGCATCGTCGAAGGGATTCGCTTGATTTTCCTCAGACAAATATGCTGCATAATGCCGCCCGGCCAGCCTCCTGCTACGACCAAAACCCTCAAGAATCCGATTTACTTCAAGCCAGTCCGGGACATTCCGAGAACCAACAAAGTAGCGACAACTGCTCCACGCGTAATCCCACGCATAAGATTCAATTCCGGCCTGTACCGGATTGAGATGAATATAGCGTGACAGAGACTCTAAATATTGATCGGCGTCAACCAGTAAGGCCTTAAACCGCCCCTGGAACACGTGCCCTGTATAATTGTGCCTACGATTGTAGTAGGCGGCATAACTAACATTCAACCAATGCATGGCTCGACTGAGATTACCCTCAGGTGTTTCTAAAATCAGGTGATAGTGATTTGTCATTAGACAGTAGCTGTGAACCAATACGCTGAATTGTCTGGCCATTCTCGCCAGGTAGGATAGAAATCGCTCTTTATCACGTTCATCCATCACGATTGCCTCCTTGCGATGACCTCGATTGAGCACGTGATAGAAAGCTCCAGGATATTCGATACGCAACGGTCGAGACATAGGAATATCATAACCGAAATTATATAGATGTCAATAATTAATAATTAAGATGCGACCCTGAGTATTAGAGTATTAGCTATATAGCTCAAGAAACCGTGTTATTCTGCTTTAATCGGTGGCTAAATATAATTATAAATTTTTATATTTTTCACTTGACGGCCAACCTATCTGTAAGTAAGATTAACGTATAACACAATTTACTGGTTCGTTATAACAATAATCAATAATCAATTAAGAAAGGGGTATTTCTCATGGCTACTAAAGCACAAATCAAAGCAAACCAGCAGAACGCTCAAAAATCGACCGGGCCGCAGACAGACCAGGGCAAAGCAACAGTTTCGCAGAATG
>CAZTDF010000283.1:0-4740 GCA_964612465.1 uncultured Pirellulales bacterium | reverse complement strand
TGCTCTCCGAAGACTAATTGCTGCCCGGCCTTCATGCGATTGGCCAAATCCTGAGTGGGCCCACCCCTGTATGCCCGCCCGAACATCTGTAGGGCGCCGCCGTAGACGGCAGGAAATGCCGGAACCATATCCTGTCCCTGCCAGTGCCAGGTCAGGTAACCATCAAACCACTTGATATACGGCTCGGCGTTACATTCGGTGGTTAGCATGCATTCGGCAGGTTTGGCGGCGCGAATTGTATCGAGCATTTTCCAGTAGCCCTCCGTCCACCAGTGGCCGCCACCCAGGGGATGAGCATGGGTGGCATCAAAACACAAACGTGGCGATGCCGCCGCGATCTGGTCGATATACACTCCATTGACGCCGCATTCGTCGAAGAGCCGAAGCACAATATCTTGCACCCGGTTTTGCCATAATGATGTCGATGGGCACATAACCGCCAGCTTGACGCTATTACCATCGGTCTCCTTGCTGCCGTAGGTCTCGGTGTATGGTTCACCCTTTTCATCCTTCGTTGCCGCCGGTCGAGCCGTCCTGGTGAATTGCCAGTCCTCGGCTTTTTTGTCCTTTGTGTCCCACAATCGTCCGTTGATATACGGCATCGCATAGACGCCGGCCTGTTTAAGTTCAGCCACACCCTCGGCAAAACCGTCCTTGGTCGGAAAATAGTGCGGGTAGTCGTTATCGAAGGGGATCTGATGCCAGTTATACCAGTGGAACCCGACCGGCAAGCCAAGCTCATCTGCAAAGCCTTTGACCCGCTGAACACAATCGGAAGCAGCGCCGCCGGTCATGACCCATGCCGGCAATTCTCGCATCCATTCGGGTGTGTCCGTCCGGCCGTCCGGCCCGAGTTCCGGCCACCATTTGGCCTCCCGGCTGACCCACTTACGGTAGATTGTAGCCGCATCGAACCAATCGCCGCGTAATAATTGCCAAATCGCCCGCCCGGGCAGCTCGAAATCAACGCCCGGCTTACCCATATCGGCGGCGGGATGCGTGAATCGAAAGGCCACCGCACGCCGGTCTTTGAGCCCCTGGACAAAGATATCTTTTGTCGAGCCGAATGGATCGTGCATCCCAACGTAAAGACCCGTTTTTCCAGCCGCATCGTAAGCCGCCATGTATTGCATGCACGTCCAGCCGCTTGGGTAGCGCCCGCCTTTTTTCTCTGTAGTATCCCAGATATCCGACTGTTCGATTCCCGACAGCAGCGGGTAGAATACACGCGATCCTTCGCCCAGATATCTCATCGTGACCTGGGGAAAGACGATTTGCCAAATGGCCCATTGTTCGCTGTTATTCGTCACCTGCAAGTCCCAAATCAAAGCGTTGTCTGCGCTATTGATAATGAGCCTGACTTCGACGCTGATTCCTTTCAGGCGATCGTCAGCCGGCTCCTGAAAGGTCAGAACACGCTGTCCCGAAGCATCCGCATCCGAGATTTCAACCCGGCGCCACCCTGAATCGGCCGCGAGAATTAGTTGCTCGGCGTTTTTCGCCTGGCGCAGCTCAATGCCGAACAATGAAGGAGTATCCGGGGCAAGAAGCTCCCGGCCCGTGACATTGTCCTTCAGGCTTAATACGCGCAGGCCCTGCTCTGCTTTTTCCAGCAGCAGAGTCATCTCGCCTGTCTGCACTGTCGTCTGGTCGGCGCTCGCCGTGCTCGCCACACATAAGCAGAGCACCGTCAAAACAATAAATGTGTAATACCTATTGATTCTAAGGGTATTTGTTTGTGTATTCATATTGTTGCTCTCCTACTGTTCATATCTGAAAGTATAATCAAAGATAGGAGTCTTTAGCAAGAGGGACAATTACAAACGATACATTTATATCGAATGCTATGGTGCGAATCTTAACGCTGGCCGGTACGGGCGGGAGGTTTTCCGTTTTTCCACATCCATACCTTGTTCAGCGGCGTCGTCCACAGATAGAATGTGTGTAGAGACTTGTCCCTGGGAGAAGTGAAATTGACCGTCCGAACCGGCACAACTCCTCTCATTCCGAATCTGTACGAGACAATTCGCGAGCCGGGCTTGAGCTTGTCCAGTTGGGGAATGAGCTTTAAGTTCAGACTCGGCAGCAAAAAGAGCGTGATTACGTCTGCTTTACTGAGGTCCAGGGTAAAAATATCCTTTTGCTCGATTCGAACGAGGTGGCCGACGTTGTTTTTCTTCACATTTTCCCGCGACTCTCTCACGCGCCTGGGGCTTATGTCGTAACCGACAGCCCTGCAGCCGTACCTCTTTGCTGCGGTCACTACAAATCGGCCGTCCCCACATCCCAGGTCATAGAGCAAATCGTCCTTCGTGACTTTCGCTATCTCCAGCATCTTATCCACTACTTCCTGAGGCGTCGGAACATAGACAACATCCGGTTTGCCGGCTTTTGGTGCGATCTTCGCCGGCGTGCGATTGTCCGGCCTGGTCAGTGAGATGCCGTCCAATGCCGGCTTGAGCTTGCTCAGGTTCAGACCGAAAGCCTCCATAATAGTCGGAGCCACGTCCTGACGCCGGCCGTTACGGTTGACCTTTTTATTGCTGGTAGCAAGGAATACGTAGGGCGCGAAACTGTGCCCCTTTTCGTCCTCGTTGAATCCGTGATCGGCGGTGATGTAAAACTCCGTCTTATCAGCCAGCCCCAATTCTCTGACTTTGCCAATGATCCTGCCGGTCCAGAGGTCGTTAGAAATCAGAGCATCGTTATATTCTTTGGAGTTCTCCCCGTGCTCATGCCCGGCTTGATCGACCTCGGCAAAATGGACGAAGAAAAAGAACGGCTTGTCTTTGTACTTCTCAAGCAGTTCGATCGCGCGCGTGCCGACTTTTTTGTTCTTCTTCAAACCATTCTCAAACAGATCCATACTTTTCTTAGCGACGTAGTAAGGTTGACCGGGGATCACGCGATACCTTATGCCTTTATCGACCACGGTGTTGCCTGCCTGTGAACTCTGGTTTTCTTTAGCCGCTTTGGTCTTTTTGGGCCCAGCAGCGCCGACGTTGCCCGACTTGCCGATAACCGCAACGGTGACAAATTTATCGGGGCCGAAATGTGCTTCCAGCCTCTCGAAGATGCTCAGGCCTTTCGGAATCGGCTGATACTGGCTGTCACTGTAAACCCCGGTCACCTCCGGATAATAGCCGGTAAGGATCTGGGACCATCCGGCCTTCGTGTCGGTTGTGCCCTCAATGTCAATCTTGACCAAAGTCCCTTCGTCGATCAGCTTCTGCAAATTGGGCAACTCCTTGCGGTTGAGACATTCGGTCACATGATTCCGCTGTGCCCCATCCCAGCCGAATAATATTATATTTTGCGGCTTGTCCCCGGCTGCAATCGTCGGCGGAAGAACCGGCATCAAACTCAGGATTGCTAAAACAAGGATCGCTCTCTTTAACATTGCTTGCTCCGGTTCGTCTTTTCCTTATTTTGCCATATCATAGCTCTATCCAACATTTCGCATTTAAGTTTATCCATAGCATTACTCAGAATACCAAATCTGTCTTCCAAGTTCAAGTATTCTCCACAGAGGTCTCTTGTGCGGTTGCCCGACAGGATTGTAGCGGGCCTCAGTGAAAAACAGAATATACCAGGGACAGTAGGGCTGCTGAAAAGTCCTCTTATTCTGGAATATACTATCCGTTATAGGGGCAAACTCCAGGCATGGAGGCTTAGATATAATAGGCAGCCACATAAAAAACTAAAAGTTTGTCATATCCTCCTGTGATTTCAAAAAATCTAATAATAATAGAATAGTGATTACAATTTGTAGCGTTGCAATACCTTCGAAAGTAAAAAATGCCAACAATCTTTCATTAACAAGCTTCTCCCATCCCAATCTCTTTAGCATTATGACAGGAGTGATAATGATTTCTACTATCAGCACAAATAAGGAGAAATAAAAAAAGTTCTTTTTCTTTTTGTAGATTGCGATTGTCAACAATGACAAAGGAACCACTCCGAAAATGGCCGAGGCTGTGATTGCCCTCGGGGCGCATACCATATCGATTTGTAAATAAATTAAAAAAATAATAGGTGCGCAGACAACTATACAAATGTAAGTTAAATATAGTTTTTTCATTCTAATTCTCCTTTTTAATGTTAGTGCATGAATGATGTTTTACTTCTCCATGACATTTTCGAATTTGCTTTTTTGAACAATTTTTATTGTGGTCCTTAATTTTTTTTGGTTTTTGACAACAAGTCTTTTTCAAATGATTTTTACATATATTGGTCTCCTTAATATATATTGACACTGACTTATAATCATATAAGCATATACTTATATTTGAAGGCAAAAAAAATTATTCTTTTGACATAATAAATTCATCTCCCAAATGTCTCTTCACACTTTTTTTAAAGTTATCAAAACGATTTGTATTCATTGTATAATGTATTATAGAGCCATATCTGCTGCTTTTGACCAGGCCGGCTTCTTTTAGTATTGAAAGATGCTGCGATACGGCCGGCTGGCTTATTTCTAATTTTCCCGTTATCGCGTTCACGCATAATTCTTTATCTTTAATAAGCTTTAATATCTGTAATCGCGATTTTACGGATAATGCCTTGTATATTTTAACTATTTCTTCTTCGTTCATAATATTAGCTCAGGCTAATAAGTAGATAAGTATGTACTAATATAATGTATACACAGTAATTTTCAAATATAAAAATTATTACTTCCAAACTTTTTTCCAGGAAAGGCTGTTGTATGCAGCAGCCTGAAAGTTAGGATCGATT
>CAZTDF010000282.1:0-4754 GCA_964612465.1 uncultured Pirellulales bacterium | reverse complement strand
GGTCTCGGTTTTACGGGGATTCATGCCGGACAGCCCCAAAAAATCCAGCGGTTAATATTGCGAATCTCGGCTCGTATTTCGGACATGATGGATGCAGATGAGAATTCTTACATTTGCCCGGAGATCTATGAGAGTGTGGATTCCAGAGATTTCACTAAGCCGCCAGGCAAGAAGTTAGGCGTGATTGGAATTGTTGTAACAGGCTTCGTAATTCTTTGGATGGTAGTGTATTGTTTCTCATTTTGGTCAGCATCAGGAGAAATAGAGGACTCTATCGATATAATCAAGCAACATGATAAGCCTTCTTCAACCGCTGAATTAACGGATATTAAAAACAATTCGATTGGAGAGTAAATTCACATTATGATTTCTGTAATATCCACTTTTTTTAAGAATCTTCCGACATATTTGAAGATGGTTTTCGCGGGATTCTTGGTTGCCCTTGGGGTGTGTATAGCCTTAATTCCATCAGGAGCGATGTGGATTGTTCCCATTGGCTTTGTTGTTTTCATATTGCTACCTATCCTATTATACTTGTCTCTATTTAAATGGCAAAAGAAACGCAAGGCCATTCCGATGGAACGTGACCTTATGAAGAACGCCTCTGCGGCATCTCTGGTCTCAGGTAGTGACCCTAAATTAATGGCTCAGCAGGATGACCTGCGAAAAAAATTTGAACGTGGTATTGAGACGTTCCGTGCTCATAACAATGAACTCTATGACATTCCGTGGTATATGATAGTAGGTGAACCAGGATCCGGAAAGACTGAGGCCATACGCCATTCAAATATCGGTTTTCCCCCTGGCGTTCAGGACATGCTGCAAGGTTCCGGAGGCACGATCAATATGAACTGGTGGTTCACTGAGCATGCAGTTATCCTCGACACTGCCGGCCGGATGATGTTTGAGCAGGTCGAACAGGGTGGGGGACATGATTGGAAGGAGTTACTGAATCTCCTGAAGAAGCATCGCCAGCTTTGCCCGATCAATGGTGTATTATTAGTAATTCCTGCCGACAGTCTCATACGAGACACTGCGGATGAAATTGGAAGAAAAGCCGAAAAGATCGCTCAGCAGTTTGATGTTATCCAGCGAACACTGGATGTGCGGTTTCCCGTATTTGTCGTAATTACAAAGAGCGACCTAATCAACGGATTCCGTGATTTTTTTGATAATATTACCGACCCACGACTTCAGCACCAGATTCTTGGATGGTCTAATACGCAGCCGATAGATGAGCCGTATCGACCTGATTTCATTGATCAGCATGTAAAAATGATTAAAGAGCGTCTTTTCCGGCGGAGACTTGCACTGATGCAGCAGATAATATGTGGCGAATCCGGAGTCAAGGAGAAACGCCTTGCCGACATATTATATACATTTCCACAGAGTATCACCAGTATAGCTCCGAGATTGGCTCGTTACCTTGAGTTGATCTTCAGAGCGGGCAGCAGGTGGTCCGGCAAGCCTCTCTTTTTTCGTGGTATCTATTTTACATCTTCGATGCGGGAAGGTTCGGCATTGGATGGGGAGCTTGCCGAAACGCTTGGAGTGCCTGTCGAATCTTTACCCAACGGACGCGCATGGGAACGCGACAGAGCGTATTTTCTACGAGACCTTTTATTGAAAAAGGTTTTTCCTGAAGGAGGACTTGTCACTAGCGCAATAGATGCAAAGAAGCAGCATACACGCCGGAAATTTATTTTGTTAGCTACGATAGCTGCCAGCTTACTTTTACTTTTCATCTATATATTTTTTGCTCGATCTTCTTATCAACGCAACATTGGGGACTTAAACGATTACTTGAAGCAATCTGCGGGTTTATTAGAAAATGATCCCAATAAACTCTTTGTAGTGCAAACCGATCCTCTAGATCCATGTTCTTACGAGATAGTGGAAGTGGCGGTTAAGGAGAACTTGTCTGGAATGCTTGCAGATGCAATCGGAAATTATAAGACACAGTGGATGTTTATTCCAATAGAGAAGGCTGAAGATATCCCGTATAAGCTGCGCGATGCGGCGAGGATTATCTACAAGACAAGTGTTCTGAAACCCTTTTTAAGTGCGGCCTGCGATGTTATGATTGTACACGTAAGAGAAAAAGATGATAAATGTAAATGGTTACACGAGAATGACCCCGTCGAACTGCGTGCTTTGCATCAGTTGATTCGGATCAAAGCAAATAAACCCTTGAGCGATGAAGAAACGGATAGTTATTCGAGGTTGAATTTTATTAACAATCTTAGCAACTTCATTATTCGGCATGGCATGGCCAATGATAATCGCATTAAAGAAAGCAGAAAATTATATGATGACAACAAATCTGAACTGCACAAGCCTTTAAGGTTAGAATATGCGATTTTTAACGAAAAATGGCATCCGTCATCTATTCTAAAAGATGACCCTAATCTGGACAAAGCAATAGAAACAGGCATCGAATTGTTCAATCGATATTGGCAGGAGTTCGACAAAGGCGTTCTGGGTGTAAGGAATCTTAAGGATGCTATCGAAGATTTCATTGATATTGAAACACATATGTTAGAACTTACTGGTAAATCTGACAATGCCCGATCAGGGCAGCTTACGGATGAAGAACAGTTGCGGCAGACTCTCAGCGGGTGGAAAGATGACTTCAAAAGACTGCGTGTGGCCAGGGGAAATGCCGAATACCCTGCTGATTCTAATGATCCTTTGCCCCTTAAAGCCTTGTGCGAGAAAGTGCTGCAAGATGTGATTGACAGATATAACTTCCTTCTGAGTGCGCTGGATCCCAACGATGTTGAAGAGGACAAATTCCTCGGTGGAATTCAGGGGAACCTTAAAGACGGCCTCGATAAAATTACAAAAGAACTGGAGGGATGTCGAAAATATTTCGAGCAGCTTGAAAATAAGTTCTGGGCTTCGTTTAATGGGAGGCGCTTGTACGAAATCCGCTTTGAAATGTGTTCAATAGTCAATAAACGGCTTAATGCAGTGAAGAAATCCAACTTTGATGAGATTCGAGTGATAGAGAATGCGGACAAAGAGACACGTACTGCGCTTGACGAGTTGTCAAACGGGGATGCCGTTTTTTCGAATGCATCTGAACTTTGCAATTCTGTTCTTGACTTGGACAAGCAACTAC
Source organism: uncultured Pirellulales bacterium (assembly GCA_964612465.1). Taxonomy (GTDB): domain Bacteria; phylum Planctomycetota; class Phycisphaerae; order Sedimentisphaerales; family Anaerobacaceae; genus JAFGPJ01. The sequence goes on along the minus strand of CAZTDF010000282.1, from coordinate 1,630 downwards.
GACTCTTGAGTGTGCTGCAAGCCGCTCCCAATGACATCGAAAGAATCAAAGAGGTCGTGGAAGACCACAACAATTGGGATTGGACACAGATTCCAGAAGTGAAACCCAACAATAAATTTGATCCTGCCGGAGCTGCAAATGTAATGAATAGCTGGAAATACCTTGGTCAGGAAATAGATCCCACTTTCGAAGATATCAATACAACATACGTCGATAAGAACAATACGTTTGCAGAATACTCGGAAGATTACCTTAATTACTGGCTCGGGACGGTTCCGGAGGAATGGATTAACAGTAATATTCCAAACGAGATGACTTGGAAAGATCAGTATGAAAAATTGAAATATCGGGATTTTCGGAATGATTTTTACGGGTTAGAGCAATTTGGCGAATATGTAGAGGAGGCTCTTGTTACAATTGGCTTTCCAAACAATGAAAAGACAAATAAATTCGACAATAATCTGAAAGAAATTATCGAAAGCTACCGAATCGACTGTGAAAACATGCTTAACAACTGGGCAAAATTGAGTGACAATGTTTTTGTTGCTCGGAGGACATTATTGGAACAGACACCTCGTGACCTTATAAGTCAGTACTTCCCTTCATCAAAAACTTATCGTCCAGATTCACCGGAAGAATTTGTATACATGTACTGGACGAGGCTGACCCAGAATTCTTTAAAAATACTTATCGAAGATGCAGATAATACAGCGAGAGATAAGATTGAAAATGTCCTGAAAGAGTATGGCGACATGTTCCCCTTGAAGCGGGACGGCGACAAGGAATTGGATCCTAATGAAGCCGAAAATGCGTATGAAGTGTTAAAACCAATTCTCTTGCTGGAAAATTATGAGGATGAGACAATCGGGTCTGGCGCCTTGCCGGCAGATGCTAACTATGCTGAATTAAAAAAGTTGCTTGTATATATGTCCGAGCCGTCGTTATCGTCGATGCCCAACGAGAAAAGGAAGAGGATCGAGAGAATCTGGCAAGTCCTCCAGGGTCTGCCCATGGATCAGAATCCCTATTACTGTAAAATAAGTCTTGTATCGCCAATCTCAGTGGTTCGTACACGCCGGATCGAAATTGAGCAGAATGGAATTAAAAGCGGGCGTAAAAGTATTGATACCGCCGGCTCTGATGAAGTGTGTCGGGTCGAATACGGGACGGATAAATCTATCTATATTAACTTCTATCAATATCCTGATGAAGAAAAAGACCCAAATGCTGTTAAACAATATGGTCCGTTCGAAGGGCGATGGGCCATACTACAAATCCTACATTCGCATCCTGGGGATAGCAAGGATGTTCAGATTTGTTTGCCTGTGCCCGACAAAGATGAATATGAAAATAACATAGAAAAACAACTGTATCTGAAACTTGAATTTTTCGATGACAAAGCTTGCAAAGATGAAGATCGTATTGAGGGTTTTGGGCAGGCTTTACTTTCCAAAGAATGATTTATCGCTTGTTCTCGGACGGCGGTCAATTATTATCGTCGTCTGCTATGATTATAATTATGAGTAGTGCTGAATTTTTTGTTCAAATCGTGAGACTATCGCATGCGAAGTTCCTCGATGCATCTCGCACATAGAACCTGGCCGGAGTCTATTTTCGTCCCGCCTCTGTC
>CAZTDF010000281.1:0-4806 GCA_964612465.1 uncultured Pirellulales bacterium | reverse complement strand
CGAAAGAGGTGATTATATGGACGAATATGTAGAAGTCTTTGCCGCGAGCGATATTACGTTTGCCTATCTGATGAAAGCAAATCTTGAGACGGCGGGAATCCCGGTTCAAATAGCAAATGAGAATCTGCAAGGAGCTTACTGCCTTGACGGCATGGTTCCACAAGTGCTCGTTCCAGCCAGCCGTGCAGAGCAGGCCCGGCAGATTATTCAAGAGATTCAGCAGGCTTCACAAGAAGAGCTTCAGGACGATGAGCAATGAAAAAAACGTTTCTGCAGAGGTTTTTTCCTTGGAAATGTCAAATTAACATGATAAAATTGAAACTGAGTAGAAGATGCGGTAGAGTTTGTGTTCACGGAAATGCTATTCTTTGAGGAGAATGGTCGATGAAGAAAGGAACATTAACATTCCTGTTTATAGTTATCGTTCTGGCCTTTAGCAGCCGGCCGGCTTCGGCTATGATCATCACGGACTCGGATTTCTTCTCCGGAACAACACACATGGTTATCACCTTCGAGACGGACGGCCTGGGCAACAAGCTCGATATTGCATGGGGGCAAACGCAATCAATGCCGGCCGACGAGTACGCTCATTATGGATTCACATTCGAGCCTGATATTAGCTGGGTAAACGATGCCAGCCCGGAGTTCGATGAAGCCCAGGCTATAGGCGGCTCGCCGGAGATTGGAATACCAGCCGGAGTTAATGATTTCACTATCAATTTCTCTTTTCCTGTTCGGGCGTTTGGGTTCTGGGTGATAAACAATCCTGATCCGAAGGATGGGCTTTATACCTTACCAGAGAATGAGCCTTATACCTTACCAGAGGATGAGCCTTACCCCTATCTGACTCTTCAGGCGTATGGAGACAACGGTCTGATCGAAGAGGCGATTTTCGAAGGTGACGCTATTGACGACGTCATAGTAAGCCACGATGATGTCGGCATTGGTATTGATATAGAAAGCCGTACTGAGTATGGCTTCCTGGGTATTGCCAGCGATCAGTTCATTACGAGCGTACATGTCACTAAAGGCGCTACAATGCTGGATAATTTTACGTACAGTCCCATCCCGGAACCGGCCACCATTGTTCTTCTCGGCCTGGGCTGCCTGGCGTTATTAAGAAAACGCCCGGCATAATTATCTCGCAGAGCCTTCTCAAATCCGTTTGTGACAAACTCTTACAAATTCTGTCTTCAATCCGCTCCGGTAATGCGAGCTAAGTTTCCTCGATTTTTTCGGCGGATTGCTGTATACTCACAGTCAACCGGTAATCGAAACCTTGCATTAAAAAAGGATGTACCATTGAAAAAGATATTCTATATTCTGATACTTATGCCTGCGTTGGGGATCGCGGCTGAAAGAAATGTGACCGACGCCAATTTCGCCCGGCCGAGAGATGTTTTCATGGCCGGGGCGGGTGCGGTAATTTCACTGAATCCGCACAAAGGAGTCGGCACCGTTAGCCGGGGCATTCCGCTTTTCTTTTATCAAAAGGACAAACTATCGCTTTACGGGCCGAAGATGGATTACTCGCTGCTGAAACAAGCCAGGTGGGAGGTCCGCGGCATCGCCAGGATGAGATTCGAGGGATACGAAGAAAACGACAGCAGGTACCTGCGGGCAATGGACGACAGGGACTGGACGCTGGAACTTGGCGGCTCGCTGTCCAGAATCATGGGCGAGGCGAGGATTACGGCGGATGTTTCCGCGGACGTGCTGAACGAGCACAAAGGGCACGAGGTCAGGCTGTCATACAATTACGATTTCAGGGGGGTTGCGAATATCCGTGACTTGCTCGTGACGCCGAGTGCAGGGGTGACTTACCGCAGCAGCAACTTGAACGATTATTATTACGGCGTGCGAAGCAACGAAGCGATGCCGGGCCGGCCGGAATATCATGCCGGTGATTCGATAGGACTGCTGACCTCGCTGAGGCTGAATTACAGGCTGGATGAAAAATGGAGCGCGATGGCGATGGCTTCAGTTCAGTGGCTCGGCAGTGAGATTACCGACAGCCCCATCGTGGAAAAACATTACATGGCATCTTTCCTGCTGGGGATTATGTATAGATTCTGAATTCGACCCGCACCGGTGGTGACTTATAAAAAATAGCAATATAACCCGCACCATTGATGCAGGCTAAAATGTGTTTATATATTGACTTGTCTTTCTTAAAAAGAATGGTTAAGATGCGCTTCTCTTGAATGATTTCTCGAACGGGTAATTTCCATGCTGAAGCAACATGAGAGACAATAAGGAATCCGACATGAGCAAGAAACGAACGGCGATCGTGACAATACTGATGTTCTGCCTGATGGCCGCCGGCTGCGTGCAGAGCAAGGTTCGTACCAAGCAAAATGACGGTACGTATCGCGCCACAACGCATCTGGTTTTTCAGCCCGGTTTCGCGGACCGCTCCTTCAGCAGCAGCACTGATTATATGGTCTCAACCGGATTCAACAACGTCACCTACGTCTGGCCGAAAGGAAAGGGAAGCTTTTCCAGGAAATTCAATGAAATCAGCTTCGAAGGCAAAAGTATCAAATGCACGGTCGTCGAGCGACGTCTCACCATTAACGGACGCACTGTCAGCGAATTCAAACAAGGCAACCGTGTTCGTATAACCGGCGACGGCAACGTTTTCGTCAACGGCGTCGAACTCAAAGGGCCCAACGATATGTAAAAGACTGTATCGAAATTTCCTAATTCCGCTTGTATAATTTTCCCGGAAAAAGATTTCGCTAAAATGCGTATATCGTATCGACAAAGACGACTAATCCAAAAGCAGAGATAATAGTAGCATTAACGAAAAAAATAATAACGGAGCAAGTGCCACCATAAATTTAAGAATGTGCCATTATTTTCGATTCTGTGGAATGTCAGGGTGTTTTCATCGGAGGCGGCGGTTCAATGGGGATTTTTGTCCGGATTCCCAAAACGGCTTCAAAGCGTTTTCGCCAGAAGGGATTCGAGAATAGCAGGATTAAAAACGGCAGTAGGCCGGCGTAGTATATCAGGCTGCTAAAGAAAGAGGCGATAAGCAATTCGATAATCCGGGTTTTAACCGGCATATTCTGAGCCGGATAGAATACGAACATTACTATCGAAAAAATGATCAGCAATACGCTAAAGAGAGCGGCTCCGATATATATGATGAATCGAGAAATGTTGAACGGTTTTGGGGAGTTTAGTGCTGCAATAATGAAGGCGAATATAATCGCCGAAATCGAAATTGCTGCAAGAGACGCAATTGCAATCATATCTTTGCCAAACCCACTGCTAAGCAGGTTCACTCCGAGGAAGCCGAAATAAATCAGGGTTGCGAGCAGGGAGGTGACAAAGCGGTTTCGATTTCCGATGCGTTCAGTAAGTAGCCAGACCATTGAAAAGCCAAGGACCATAATCGTAAACATTACATTTAACTGGACAGTGCTTCCGGAGTCCATCTGCAATACGTTCATGACTGCCGAATAGACAGTTGCCAGCAATGCGATTGGTGCGAGGATCCATGCGGCTTGTGGGGTTCGATTTTCTTTGAGGGCGACAAATGCCAATGGCAAAAGCAGCCACGGGATAATTCCCTGGGCGTGATAGAGGAAATTAAAATGACAGGTGACGGGCTCGCCGTCTGTGGGGCCGAACTCGCCGATATCGTCAGAGACTACGATTTGTAATTCGCCGGATACATTATAGGGTACTCGCCACGAGTACGAACACCATGATCCGCCTCAGCCGAACTCGAACGTGCCGTCGCCTACTTTGGCATTGTCTTGAAAGATTGAGAAAGTTGGTTTGCTTTGATCACGGATATCCCAGAGGTTATATATTTTCCCATCGATGCCGACAAGTTCGTAGTCAAGCTTTAGGATGCTGCCTGTTCTTATGATTTTGACGGTGTGATTCAACGGTGCTGCTGCTTTGTATTCCGCCCTCATTTCTGCATCCATGCCGGATTGGCGGTTTGCTCCGTGAGTTTTCTGAGTAAAGATAAGGGCAGAGAAGAGAAGAACCGGAACCGTTAACATTAAAGGCAGCTTTAATTTCATGGTAATATCCCTGCCGGCTTATTGAGCAGGTGGTTATACATATCTATTTAGTCCGGGATTTCCCATTTACACTTCACTGAAAAACTCATAGACACTGAAGCCCCATTATATCTACATCTCATCGAGATTGGAGCAATTTTCTGGCCGCCCCAGCGAGTTGGCTCGCAAAGAACGCCTTTTACGCCGGCTTTAGGGTTGACTTTACAGCAAATCCCGCTAAAATGCGCTTTTCGTTTCTGTTGAATCGTATCTCAAGTGAGATATTTCATTGATAAACACAAAAAGATAAGGAGAAAACAGTTGGGTTACAACTGCGTTGTACTTATAAAGCAAGTGCCTGATACCAAAAGGATTACGGGCGACGTGATGAACGACGACGGGACGGTTAAACGTTCGGCGCTGCCGGCGATTTTCAACCCGGAAGACCTCAACGCCCTCGAACTGGCGATCCGGATCAAGGACAAGTTCGGCGGGCATATCACCGTAATCACCATGGGGCTGCCGGCGGCAAGCGAGGTTCTTCGCGATTCGCTTTTCCGCGGGGCCGACGAGGCAATCCTGCTGACCGACCGCCGGTGTGCGGCAAGCGATACGCTGGCGACCAGCTATATCCTGAGCTGCGCCGTTAAAAAAATACACTACGATATCGTGCTCTGCGGCAGGCAGGCGATTGACGGCGATACCGCCCAGGTCGGGCCGCAACTGGCCGAAAAACTGGGCGTAACTCTGATTACTTACGTCGAGGAACTTACCGAGCTTT
>CAZTDF010000280.1:0-4844 GCA_964612465.1 uncultured Pirellulales bacterium | reverse complement strand
CGGCCGGGCTGGTTCAAGGTTGACGGCTTGAAGTCTTCGGTGATCGTTGGCTGGTCTGTCTGAGCTAAACAGATTCGGCCTGTTATTATGGCTGCCAGCAAAAAAATTATAAGCCTGCGACTCATTTGATAACCTCCTAAATTATTTAGTTTTTGCCATATCTATCCGATGATTTAACTCATATTTAATATAATACCGCCCAAAAGTTTCAGAAGTGAGATGAAAAAATGGAATACAGGCAAGAATTTTTAGATTTTTCATCTCTCAATTCATTGTCTTTGCCGGTAAATTATAAGAAAGTAATCAAAATTAGCATAGATTTGATATGGATCAAGATAAGCGCACTTTAGAATTCCTGAAGCTCTTTGTACGGCATCAGCAGGAAATATATGCCTATATTCTTACTTTGGTGCCTCATGTACACGATGCGGACGATTTGTTCCAGGATGGGATGACCGTGATGTGGAAGAAGTTCGGCCAGTTCCAACCGGGCACGAATTTTGCGGCTTGGGGCATCCAAATCATGCGCTTTCAGATTCTGGATTACCGCCGAAACTTAGCCCGCAGCAAGCGAGTCTTAATGGAGAATAAGTTGTTTGAGGCGCTTATGGACCACATACCCACTATTCAGAGTGAAGTGGCCGCTCGGATAGAGGCCCTGCGCAAATGCCAGAGTCTCCTTGACAATCGATCCAAGCGGATTATCAAGATGCGGTACGAGCGCAACGTCTCGGTGGAGAAAATTGCCTCGTACCTGAAACTATCGCGCCGTCACGTTTATCATATTCTCGGTCAGATCAGCAGCGTGCTGCTTAGATGTATGCGAAGGACACTGGCAGAAAGGGGCCATCCGGTATGAAAAGACCTCCTTTCCCGGATATTGATGAGCTTTTACAGCGTCTTTTGGACGAACAGATTGAACCTGAAGAGATGGAGCGTCTTCAGAAAGCAATACGTGAGGATCCCCAAGTGCGGGATTACTACGTTGATAGTATGTTGGTTTGTGCCGTGCTCCGGCGTTCCGGTCAGGTGACAGGGGAATTGTCTGAATCGGATCTGATTCAGGCGCTCACGGGCGAAGGCCATCGAAGCGGCACCAAACCCTTTTGGCAACGTTTCCGCTTGATCGCGGCGATTCTGATGTTTGGCGCCTTTGTTTCTGCTTCTTTCTTCTTATTCCGTCATAAGACTCAGGGCCCGGCGGTCGGCAGACTAACCAGCGCTTATGAGGCTCAATGGCGAGGATCTCATCCACGTCCTGGTGAACCACTGTACGCAGGTCTTTATAACTTGTGCGAGGGTGTGGCGAAGATGGAACTCAGTCGGGGAATAAGTCTTTTGGTCGAAGCACCTTGCCAGGTCGAGCTAACAAGCGTTGATGAAGTATACCTGAGAAAGGGCAGACTTGTTGTGGTATCTTCGCAGGCAAAGGGTTTTCGAGTGCGAACACTCACGGCCTTGATCACAGATCTGGGCACGGAATTTGGTGTGATCGTTTATTCCGACGGAAGCACCGAGGCCCATGTTTTGAAAGGTCATATCAGCGTAGCTCTCGATCCGAACAAATCGAATCAGCCGACATCGCTGCTCGTGAATGAGGGCCAGGCCACGGCAGTTGACGCAACCGGACAGACCATTCGAGACGGGCTGGCTGCTCGGGCGGATCTTTTCCTCTTTCAATTACCAACGTCCTACCAGCTCGCCGGCGAGTCGCGACGGCTGAACCTGGCAGATATTGTAGGTGGAGGCAACGGCCGCGGCACCGGTAAGTTGGATCGGGGCATCGACTTGGGAACGGGTCAGGTATTCAGACATCCCCCCAATACGATTCGGCGGTCTCGGCAAAATGTATTCCAGCCTACGCCTCAGTTACGCGGCATTGACGGCGTATTCGTTCCAAATGGGGCACTGGGTGCGGTTTTGATCAGCTCTACCGGATTGACTTTTTCCGAATGTCCTCGGACGATGGGAAGTTACTATGGTGGTCCAGCCAACAGCGGCAAATTCTTTGACCTCCCGAGTCAACAAACCTCTCAAGCCCGGCTCAATGGTATCAGTTTTGGTACATCCAGACATCCAGCTCTGAATCTCCATCCCAATGCAGGTATCACCTTCGACCTGGACCAGATTCGACAGGACAATTCAGATGTCCGAATCGAACGGTTTACCGCCGTGTGCGGCATCCCAAAGGATCTGCCTCAAACTCAGTTCAGTTCCGCCGATGTTTGGGTTCTACTGGATGGCGTCGTTTCTCTTCATCTGCGTTATCCTGTTGGGCGGAACGTCGTTGAAAAGGTGAACGTTCCGATTCCTGCTAAGACAAGATTCCTGACGCTTGTCACTACCTGCTCCGGACGTGCGGACTATTCCTGGATTTTCTTCGGCGATCCTATCCTGGAGCCGGCCAAGAGGTGGGTCGAGGCTCTGGCAGTAGGCAATGGGCGACTCGGGGCGATGGTCTTTGGCGGAGTTGCACAAGAGCGAATCCAATTGAATGAAGATACGCTCTGGGCCGGAGGAACGTACGACCCGGCGAACCCCGATGCACTTGAGGCACTGCCAAAGGTGCGGGAATTGATCTTCGCCGGCAAATACCGGGAAGCACACAATCTGGTCGGCCAGAAAATGATGGCCAAGCCCTTGACCCAAATGCCTTATCAGTGCGTGGGGGACCTGTTGGTGAAATTTCCGAATGCGAATGGCGTGACGGACTATCGGCGAGACCTCAATCTGGATACGGCAGTGGCAACTGTCGCGTATACTATCGATTCAGTGCGCTACACGCGAGAAGTTTTCTCCAGCCCGGTGGATCAGGTCATCGTGGTTGCCTTAAAAGCCGACAAGCCCGGCAAGGTCACGTTTACGGCCAGCATGAAAACACCACAGAAAGCATCGATGACCGTAGAGTCGCCCAATACTTTGGTGATGCAAGGTGTCAACGGTGGCTCTGCCGGCATTGCAGGTGCTCTCAAATACCAAGCCCGCATGGCAGTTAAGGCTTCGGGCGGACTAGTCGTACCGGGCGACGGCCAGATCACCGTCACTGATGCAGATTCAGCGTTGCTATTGATTGCGGCGGCGACCAGTTACAAGAGCTACAAAGACGTTTGCGGCGACCCCGAGGTGCTGACCAATGAGACAATTGCCAAAGCCGGTACGAAATCATTCGACTCGTTACTCAAGGAACACATAGCCGCCCATCAGAAGTTGTTTAGGCGAGTGACGCTTGATCTCGGCACGACCGCTGCCGCCGGTCGTCCCACAGACGAGCGGATTCGCGATCTCGATAAGGACAAGGACCCACAACTGGCGGCCCTATATTTCCAGTTCGGCCGGTATCTGCTGATGAGCAGCTCGCGGCCGAGCTGTCAGCCGGCAAATCTCCAGGGCATTTGGAATGAGAGCATGGGGCCGCCCTGGGGAAGCAAATATACGATCAATATCAATACCGAGATGAACTACTGGCCTGCTGAACCGACTAACCTTGGCGAGTGTGTGGAACCGTTGGTTTCCATGGTCATGGATCTGGCAGAGAGCGGCAAACGCACGGCTAAAACCTATTACAACGCAGACGGTTGGGTCACTCATCACAATACCGACCTGTGGCGAGCGACAGCACCGATCGACGGTCCCCATTGGGGCATGTGGCCGATGGGCGGCGCCTGGTTATGCCTGCACCTGTGGGACCATTATGATTATTCCCGTGACAAGGAGTATCTGGCTAAAGTCTATCCGGCCATGAAAGGAGCCGCACAGTTCTTCTTTGACACACTGATCGAAGAGCCCAAGCACAAGTGGCTGGTGACGTGCCCGTCATTGTCGCCCGAAAACGGCCATCCGTTCGGTACGAGCATCTGCGCGGGCCCCACGATGGACATGCAAATTCTTCGCGACTTGTTCACGAACTTTATCCGTGCAGCGGAAATTCTGGGCGTCAATGAGGATTTCCGAAAACAGGCGGCTGCCACACGCGCCCGTCTGGCACCCAACCAGATAGGCTCTGCAGGCCAGCTACAGGAATGGCTGGAGAATTGGGACATGAAGGCTCCGGAGATTCATCACCGCCATGTCTCGCATTTGTATGGATTGTATCCGAGCGATCAGATCCACGTGCGGACCACCCCCGACCTGGCTGCGGCGGCGCGCAAGAGTCTGGAGATTCGCGGTGACGAAGCTACAGGTTGGGGCATCGGCTGGCGCCTGAATCTCTGGGCCCGCCTCCATGATGCCGAGCACACCTATACGATTCTCACGATGCTGCTGCGGCCCGAGCGGAGCTACCCGAATATGTTCAACGCCCATCCACCGTTCCAGATCGATGGCAACTTCGGCGGTACTTCCGGCATCGCCGAGATGCTCCTGCAAAGCTTTGCGGGAGAGATTGAGTTGCTGCCGGCCTTGCCAAAAGCTTGGCCAAACGGCTCGGTCAAGGGACTTCGCGCCCGCGGTGGTTTCGAGCGGGATGTCCAGTGGAAGGACAGTAAGCTCGTAAATGTAACCGTGCGTTCGCTCGCAGGCGGATCCTGCCGACTTCGCTACGGTACCGTCACGCGAGATTTAAACCTGGCGAAAGGTCAGTCTGCCCAATGGGATGGACTCGAATGACAAAAGCCTTCATAACTGAAAAAATATACCTACTTGAGGACTATTGCCATGCAACATTCTCAACATCTTCTGAGGTTTGTGAGTCTGGTTACCCTTATAACCGGCGTTATCGCCGTAATGTCGTCGGTGTCTTTCGGAGACTCATCTGATGCAGCAAAACACTGGACTGCTGACAACGGCAACGGCACTTACTCCAATCCCCTGTTCTATGAGGAATTCGAAGATCCTGATGTTATCCG
>CAZTDF010000279.1:1397-4859 GCA_964612465.1 uncultured Pirellulales bacterium | reverse complement strand
GACAGGCAAATATTTGTGCCGCTGCCGGACCTGAAAGGCCGGGTTGAGATATTGAAAGTCCACGCCAAGAAGGTCAAGATGGGACCCGACTCCAATCTTGAGAGACTGGCACGCGGCACGCCCATGTTCAGCGGAGCGGACCTGGCAGCCATTATTAACGAAGCAGCCCTGGCCGCGACAATGGCCAACAAGGACAATATCGAGATGGCCGATCTGGAAGAAGCGCGGGACAAGGTCCGGTGGGGAAGAGCAAAAAAGAGCAGGGTTATCGACCAGAAGGAAAAAGAAATCACAGCTTATCACGAGGCCGGCCATACTCTCGTGCAATCGTTGCTCAAAGACGCCGACCCGCTTCACAAGGTAAGCATTATTCCTCGCGGGCCGATGGGTGGAGCGACTTTTGCCCTGCCGGAAAAAGACAGAACTATATTTACGAAAACATATTGCATGGCACTTTTGCAGGTGTGCTTCGGGGGCCGGATTGCGGAAGAAATCTTCTGTGATGATTTATCCAGCGGTGCACAGTCGGATATTCAACAGGCGACAAATATCACAAAGCAGATGGTTTTGACCTGGGGCATGAGTAAGGATCTTGGCCCGATCAGCTACGGACCGGATTTGGGCGTCATGGATATGGTATACGCGATGCCGCCCGAGAAAGAATATTCGGAAAAAACAGCCGAAGCAATCGACGCCGAGGTCAAAAGGGTTACCGACGAGGCATATACGAAAGCAAAGGAATTAATAGAAGCGAACAAAGAGCGACTTGAGAACATAGCGAAGGCCCTGCTGAAATACGAAACCCTCGACGCTGACGAGGTACAATTGATTCTGGATGGCGGCCTGCTGGATAAGCCTACTGTTGCCGATTTGTTGGCTGTCGAACAAGCCAAAAACGAGCAGCCGAAACCCGAGCCCGAAAAACAGCAAGAGCAGCCGGCTGACTAATATTATTCTTCTTCCAATTGTTTCTGAGCTTTTATGCGGGAACGAACTGCAGGAATATCAAAAGTTAAACTGCGTGCAGGCATAATCTCGGCGGTCTGTGTGCTCTTATGTGCGTGCTGTGCCTGGAGCCAAAATCAGGGCGAGCCGAATTCGGCAACTGCAGGCAGCCTGGCCACCGGCGTTGAGCTGGCCAGGCACGAAAACGAATTTTCCTCCGTCCGCATCGAAACCGCTCAAATGGATGCGATCTTCGGTCTCGCCGTCATATTCGAAGGTACCGGTGACCTTCACTATTATGCCAGGCCCGAAACCGCGCCCGCGCCGGAATTCAAGCTTACAGTTAAAGCGATATCAGCCAGCTTCGTTTTCGGCGATGCGGTCTTTCCGAAATGGAAGATATTCACCGATCCTGTAGGTAAAAACGTCGAAGTTTACGCCGGCGATTTTACCGTTTTCGTACCTATCACGATGGCAAAAGTTCCGGTACAAGTTACTGCCGGTGTCGAAGTCACAATCAGCGGGATTACCTGTACGAGCATACTCTGCCTGCCGCCGTTCGAAAAGAAACTGCAGACGCAGATCGACTGGAGCCGGCGTGATTCCTGGAAGCAGATTAGTCTCCAGGTCCCGGGTGACACAGCCGCGCCGGTTCAAGTGTCTAAAGGGCCGGCCTATTCGACCTGGTTCGCTCTGGCCCTGGCATTTATCGCCGGACTGGGATTGAATATCATGCCGTGCGTCTGGCCGATCCTGCCCCTTATCATCATGCGAATCGTCGATCAGGCGAAATCGGGCCGGAGGCAATCTATAATGATGGGCCTGGCATTTTGCATCGGGATATTGCTGTTCTTCGCGTGCCTGGCCGGAGCCAATATCATCCTGCAGAGCTTCTACGACAGAACCTTAAGCTGGGGCGACCACCTGCGCAATCCCGCCATCGTCACAGCCCTGTCCCTGCTTATGATAGTCATGGCTCTTTTCATGTTCGGCATTTTCACAATCACCGTCCCTTCTTCGATAGCGAGCAAGTCCGGCTCCGGCAAAGGTTACGCCGGCTCGGTCGGCATGGGATTTTTAGCGGCGATACTGAGCACGCCTTGCAGCTTCGGCATACTGACCGTCGCTTTCGTCTGGGCACAGGGCCAGCCGCTGCTGCTCGGCACGCTGGCTATCTTGGTAATCGGGCTCGGCATGGCCGCTCCTTACGCGATCCTGACCTCCATGCCGGGCTGGTCGAAACGCCTGCCGAGAGGCGGACGCTGGATGGAACTTTTCAAGCAAACGCTCGGTTTTGTGCTGCTCATCATCGCAGTCAAGCTCATCAAGGCCGCCCCGGCGGAAAACAGAATCAACCTGTTATATTTTGCTGTGGTCCTTAGCTTCTGTATCTGGGTATGGGGCACCTGGGTCACCTACGGCAGCAAACTCTCGCGCAAGCTGCTGGTCCGAGGCATTGCCGTGCTCCTAACCGTCTTGTCATTTTGGTTCTTTTTCAGGCCGGAGCTTGTGGATTGGCAAGACTACGACCCGGCCTCGATTGAGTCTGCGAAAGCCAAACAGACTCCGGTTCTGATCAAATTCACCGCCGGCTGGTGCACCAATTGCGAGGTCGTGGACAAGTTCGTCTTCATGCGAAAGGACATCGCAAAACTCATCGACAAGAAGGGCGTTCTCGCGATTAAGGGTGACACGACAAAGGCCAGTCAGCCCGCGACACTCGACTTGAGCAACATTTATAAGGAGCCCGGTGTCCCTGTAACCATGCTGTTTTTGCCCGGCGAAACCGAGCCAGTGCGTCTGCGCGAGCTGTTTTTCGCTGATGAGTTAAAATCGCTGCTCGAAGCGCTGCCGGATAAGAATTAAACGCAAGTCATACCTACGGAGAACTTTAAGAATTGGCTAAGCGAAAAAAGATAATAGTTAACAGGGAAGAAGCCGCACAGCGAGTCAAAAAAATCTGGCCCATATTGAAAAAGACATACCCCGAGGCAAATATCGCCCTTCGCTTCGTAAATCCGCTGGAGCTGCTGATAGCGACGATTCTCTCGGCCCAATGCACGGATGTGCGGGTCAATATGGTGACAAAGGATTTGTTCAAAAAATACAACTCCGCCGCCGACTGGGCTAAGGCCGATTTAAAACAAATCGAAGCGGGTATCCGCAGCACGGGTTTTTTCCACAATAAGGCCATTAATATCAAGACAGCGTGCACGAGGATTGTCGAGCAGTACGACGGCAAAGTCCCCGGCACGATGGCCGAGCTTCTGACTCTTCCCGGCGTGGGGCGTAAAACGGCCAACTGCGTGCTCGGCGACGCTTTCGGAATCCCCGGAATCACCTGCGATACGCATGTGATTCGCCTGTCCCGCCGGCTGGGGCTCTCGGAAAACAGCGATCCGGTTAAGTTAGAGTTTGATTTAGCCGAAATAGTCCCTAAAAAGAACTGGACCGCGTTTAGTCATTTAGTGATTACCCATGGCCGAAATATTTGCAAAGCCCGCAAGCCGAATTGCC
>CAZTDF010000279.1:0-1297 GCA_964612465.1 uncultured Pirellulales bacterium | reverse complement strand
ATGGAAGCGGCAAATAAAGGAGCCGCAGACGCGGGCGGCCGGAGCATCGGCCTGAATATCGAACTGCCGATGGAGCAGGTCCCGAACGAATTCCAGAATATCTCGCTGAATTTCCGGTACTTCTTCGTTCGCAAAGTAATGTTCCTCAAGTACGCTCACGGCTTTGTCGTCTTCCCCGGCGGCTTCGGCACGATGGACGAGTTCTTCGAATCGCTCGTCCTTATACAGACGCTAAAGCAGGCCACGTTCCCCGTGATTCTGATGTGCAGCGATTACTGGGCCGGGCTGGTCGAATGGATAAAGGCCAAGATGCTGGGCGAACACGAGTACATCTCCCCGGAAGACATGGACGTCTTTACAATGGCCGACGACGTTCAAACCGCGGTCAAAATTATCAAAGACTTTAAGGAAAGTCCCAGCCGACATGGCATAGATTTACCCTCCGGAATGAAAAAAATGTGATACATTTTTATATGGTGAATAAGAAAGCATTTCAGGATTATTACCCGGATGAGCTGAGCCATTGCTACGGCTGCGGCAGGCTCAACGAGCACGGCTTGAAAATCAGAAGCTATTGGGATGGCAGCCAGGCCGTGGCCGTCCTTGAGCCCAGGCCGTATCATATCGGCATTCCCGGTTATGTGTATGGAGGCCTGATAGCCTCGCTTATTGACTGTCACTGTATCGGCACGGCATCGGCCGCGGCGTTACGAGCCGATGGACGGAATATCGAAACATCCGGCCCGCTGCGATTTGTCACAGCCTCTCTGCACGTCGATTATTTACGTCCCGCGCCGATTGGAGTTTCATTGGAGGTTCGAGCAAAAGTTAAGGAAATAAAAGGTCGCAAGGTCGTTGTTGACGCAACCGTCTCGGCAAAAAATGAGGTCTGTGCCCGGGGACAGGTCGTCGCAGTGCAGATGCCGGAGCACATGAAGCCAGCAAGCGGGACGGCTTAACCGGTTAAGATAAAACGAACCGAGAACACGAGAAAAAATCGAAAACATGTGCCCGCGAAAACGGGTATCGTAAATCGACTTGGCTTGCCCCATCGTCCTGCCGTTATTAGTTTCCTCTCCGGACGCCTTTAATTCCTTCTTAATGTTCCTTCTGTTGGAGTTTCTTATTGTAAATCCTACTTTTCCAGCATATATTTCCTTTAATGGGACGCTTCGGCTTTGGGGTTCTGTTGTAAGTATTCCCATGAGTCGGTTTTTTTATAACACAGCCAATAGATGACGGGTATCTTATGTTGCTGGATTGCCGTTATTCAGGTTTTTGTAAAACTCTATAATTA
>CAZTDF010000278.1:0-4934 GCA_964612465.1 uncultured Pirellulales bacterium | reverse complement strand
ATAGTAACCATTCTATTTCTCCACATTTTTGTGGTCAATGGCCAATTTCAAGAATATCTTATCCGGTATTCTCAGTAAAAACATATCATAACTTGCTATGCAATGAAGAAGGAGAAACATATGTCAGCATTGCCAGAAAACGTTAGCAAAGCATGGGATGATCGAAAAGGTCCTATCATATTCAGCACTGTGGATAAGAATGCGGTTCCCAATGCCATCTACGCTACTTGTGTGAGTAAATTTAGTGAAGGCGCAATAGTGATTGCGGACAATTATTTTGATAAAACACGAAACAATATTCTCGCAGGAAGCAAGGGGTCCATTCTGTTTATTACTAACGAGGATAAGGCTTTTCAAGTAAAGGGGACCATTGAATACCACGGGGAAGGTGATGTTTTCGAGGATATGAAAACATGGAACCCAAAACAGCATCCAGGTCATGCAGCAGCACTATTGAAAGTAGAAGAGGTTTATTCGGGCGCCGAGAAACTCTTATAGGCATAACAAAAACCTGGAGCTTATCGGCGACAGGCCGCCGAAAGCTCACGGAAATTCCGGGGATACCATACATATTTACGCAAGCTCGGGTCTCATGATTCGGTGCGTTAAGTATTGAATTCATGCTTTGACCAAAATTGAATTAAATATAGGAGGATCAAAATAAATGAAGAAGGTTGGAATAATAATTTGTAACCGTTATCACACTTGTGCAGGTGGAAAGTGTCTGCGAGCAATGCACAATCGAGAAGGAGCTTTTTCCTTGTACAAGGAAGAGGAAATACAAATTGCAGGATTCACCACTTGCGGAGGTTGTCCTGGCGGAAACGTTGAGTACGCTCCAGCAGAGATGAAAAAAAATGGAGTAAATGTCATCCATTTAGCTACTGGTTTAGTAGTCGGCTATCCACCATGTCCACGTTTGGAAGCCTTTTGTGATTTCATTCCCGCTAAATATGGACTGGATGTAGTAATTGGTACTCATCCAATTCCGCAAAACTATTACTTGACTCATCAAAGACTAGGCACTTGGCAGTCTGATAAATGGCAAGGTCGAATTAAGTATGTTTTGACAAACGAAGAAGTACGCTTGTTATACGATTGATGAAATATTGTAAAAAGCCAAAGATGCGAAATGTATGGTTGAACATCCAATGCAATCGCAGTTGGTAAAACACCACTTAACAATCGCATCCACCGGACGCCTTTTAGCCGCCGGTGATTCGCACGTTAGCTGAAATGAACTAAATAACAGAAAGGAGAACGATAATGAAAGACGAGAAGAAAAAACTCACCACCAACGCCGGGGCTCCGGTGCCGGACAACCAGAACGTCATGACCGCAGGCCCCCGCGGCCCGCAGTTGCTGCAGGATGTCTGGTATCTGGAAAAAATGGCCCATTTCGACCGTGAGGTTATTCCGGAGCGGCGAATGCATGCCAAGGGCTCCGGGGCCTACGGCACCTTCACTGTTACTCACGATATCACCAAATACACCCGCGCTAAGATCTTTTCAAAGATCGGTAAGAAAACCGAGATGTTCGCGCGTTTTTCCACCGTGGCCGGAGAACGCGGTGCTGCCGACGCCGAACGCGACATCCGCGGTTTTGCGCTTAAATTCTACACCGAGGAGGGCAACTGGGATCTGGTGGGCAATAACACGCCCGTCTTCTTTCTCCGCGACCCGCTCAAATTTCCGGACCTCAACCATGTCGTCCATCGCGACCCTCGCACCAACCTGCGCAGCGCCAAAAACAACTGGGATTTCTGGACATCCCTTCCCGAGGCACTGCACCAGGTGACCATCACGATGAGCGAGCGGGGCATTCCGTTGTCCTTCCGTCACATGAACGGCTATGGCAGTCACACGTACAGCTTCATCAACGCCAACAAAGAGCGTTACTGGTGCAAGTTCCATTTTAAGACGCAGCAGGGCATCAAGTGTCTGACCGATGCGGAAGCTGAGGCGGTGATCGGCAAATGCCGTGAGAGCAATCAACGCGACCTCTACTACTCCATCGAGAAAGGCGATTTTCCGCGATGGACCCTGTCCGTCCAGATCATGACCGAGCAACAGGCCGCCAAACACCCCTACAATCCTTTTGATCTGACCAAGGTCTGGTACAAAAAGGATTATCCCCTTATCGAGGTGGGAATCATGGAGCTTAACAAGAACCCGGAAAACTATTTTGCCGAGGTGGAGCAGTCGGCGTTTAATCCGGCCAATGTGGTGCCGGGCATCAGCTTCTCCCCCGACAAGATGCTCCAGGGAAGGCTCTTTTCCTACGCCGACACCCAGCGTTACCGGTTAGGGGTCAACCATCACCTTATCCCGGTGAATAAGTCTCGTTGCCCCTTCCACAGTTATCACCGCGATGGCCAGATGCGGGTGGATGGTAACTACGGCTCCACGCTTGGCTATGAGCCCAACAGTTATGGTGAGTGGCAGGAACAGCCTGATTTCTCCGAGCCGCCTCTGGAACTGAGCGGAGCCGCTACCCACTGGAACGCCCGCGAGGATGACAGCGATTACTATACCCAGCCGGGCAAGCTCTTTCACCTGATGAGCAAGGAGCAACAGGAGGCCCTGTTTGGCAACACCGCCCGGGCCATGGACGATGCGCCGGAGATGATCAAGATCCGCCACATCGGCAACTGCCTGAAGGCCGATCCGGCCTACGGCGAAGGGGTAGCCAAGGCCTTGGGCATCCCGCTGAGCAAAGTGCCGAAATAGACAACTATCAACTAACAACCGGTTTCAGCGGACGTCGCAAAGCGCCGCCGCTGAACCGGAGCGTGGGGTATATTCGTGACTATCCTTAGTTTTTCTTCAGAAGCCGGAAATCGTTATTTTGATAGATCTCTCCGCTACGGTCCGCCATTGGCGTCCCTCCGGTCGAAATGACGTAAAAGTAGAATTGTGAGCTTAATCATCACGCCGTAAGGCATCCTTTACGGGACTTACGGGAGTGCGATTCATCATACTCCATGCCGCTAAGACTCCGGAATGGTGGAAAAATGGATTCCTGCCTGCGCGGGAATGACAGAAGGGCGCAGGACTATTTACATTTGATATGAGTCCTTCATTTGCCAATGTATCCTTGAATGAAATTGAGTTTGAGAATACGATACGGCTTTGATACAGGGACTTTTAGGAAGGAACTAAAGTGGAAAATATTGATAGACGCAAAGTTCTGGGTATGACGGCTGCCGGGCTGGCGGGGAGCTTTCTTTGGCCGGGGCTTGCATCGGGCAACGAATCGGGAAAAGTAAAGAAAAAGACGCCGATGTTGCACGTGACGGACCTTTTTCGCCCGCACATGGATCCCGACGATCATTGGGATTTGGCCTGTGTGTATGCGTTAGCCTGCCGTGGCGATATCGATCTTAAGGGCGTTCTGATCGATCATCCGCCTGAGAATGCCGGCCGGCGAAATCCTGACATCGCAGCCGTAGCACAGATGAACTTAATCGCCGGCACTTACGCTTCCGTTGCAGTGGGATCCGGCCTGCCTTTGAAATCACGCGATGACGTTCAGGAGAAAGCTTCGCCGGCTGATCGTCAGGGCGTCAAAATGGTTCTGGACGTACTGCGAAAGTCGCCGGAACCTGTTGTTATCAATATTCTGGGGTCGAGTCGGGACGTTGCTATAGCGGGCAAAAAGGCCCCGGAGCTTTTTAAGAGGAAATGTGCCGCGATTTATCTAAACGCCGGGACGGGATCGCCCAAAATGAGTCCGGCATCGAAACTCGAATATAACGTTACACTCGAAAGGTACGGCTTTGCGGCTATCTTCGATTTGCCGTGCCCGGTCTATTGGATGCCGTGCTTCGAAGAGATGGAATCGGGCGGTCAGCAGGAGGTAAGAGAATACGGCACGCATTATAAGTTCAGGCAGGATAAGATACTCCCTGGCTTGTCGGAGATGGTTCAAAATTACTTTGCTTATATGTTCGGAAAATACACGGATCACAATTGGCTGGGTTATCTCAAAGGTACGAAGGACGAAGCGTTACTATCAAAATTTGGAAGCATGGACCGGCACATGTGGTGCACGGCTGGTTTTCTCCATGCGGCGGGCTATACGGTGACTCGTGACGGACAAATTGTGCCTCTTACTGAAAAACTTGCCCGGCCGGTCTTTACGTTTGATGCTATCAACGTCAAATGTGACGATAACGGCGTAACACATTGGGCTCACAACGACAGTTCAAAAGACCGTTTCATATTCCACGTTCGGGACACGGACAGTTATCAATCCGCCATGACCGGCGCGATGAAATCGCTGCTAACGGCACTGCCTTGAGGAAAAATGGATTCCCGCCTTCGCGGAAATGACAGTAGAGCACAAGAACTAATTCTAATTTATGCTATTCGAAGCTCACGGTTGCCTGTCCCTTTTCTTTGCTTAGCAGCACTTCTTTGCTTTGTGCCCCGCATGTCACGGTGTACTTGCCGTAGAAGGCGCGGACCCGGCATTGGCCGTTCGCATCCGTTTTAACCTTGCTGTTTGTCCACCATTCTTTGAAGATAAGGTCGCGATATGCTTCGGCCGCAGGCGTGGGCGTCCAGTCCCGGCGGTATAGCGAAGATTGCCGAATCCAGTTGGCGCCCTCCCAGAAGCCCCACATGAGAATCCCTTCGACTGCCGGATGGGCGAAGCAGATGCGATAATAGTCTGTAATGGCCTTCGCCTTGGCCTTCTCCTGGGCCAGCGTCAGCTTCAGGTTCCGCTCTTTCATGTAAACCGAGCGCTGGCCGGGTATGTTGAACTCGGTGACGCGAATCGGCAGACCGATTTTCGCCAGTTCATTCAGGGCGAGCTGCAGGGCCTTTGGATCGAAGGTCTCGCCGTGCAGATGTCCCTGCACTCCTATCCCGGCCATAGGCGTGCCTTGTTCGAGCAGCCCGCGGATGTGTTTGATGTAATCGTCGAG
>CAZTDF010000277.1:0-4944 GCA_964612465.1 uncultured Pirellulales bacterium | reverse complement strand
TCGTACGAATACATTCTGACCGTAAAGAAATCCAGTATTCCTATTTGTTCGAGATGTTTCTCAAGAGAATGCGCGTTGACAAAAGTATTGGAGAGAATGCCGAGTTTCAGGCCCAATCCTTTAAGTGAGATTAAAGTCTCTTTAATTTTCGGTTCGGACGTGGCGATTTTGCTCAGAGGCTCGTACCAGAGCCACGCAAAATCCCGCCACTGCTGCGTATCGAGTTTAATGCCTTTTTTTGTACCGATCCCCCGTAACAGCGCCGATGAATTGATATCGTTTTTCGTGATATTGGAAATAAAGTGCCGAAAGCGCAGTGCAATCAGATTGCTCCAGCAGTAATACTCGAAGTTACCGACCGGCTGGCCGCAGCTCATGAGAAAATCGTAGGATAATCTCGCCCCCTGCCGAAACAGCCGGGTGGCCTTGACTTTACCGAAGTCCAGTAAAGTTTCGCCGAGGTCGAACAATACCGCTTTGATTTCGTGTCCCCTATCGCGCATTCGATCTCATATAAGATTAAAATGCAAAAATCAAAGTGCAAAATTATGGAAGAACCCCCGCCTGGTGGGAATCAAATCATCATTGCAAAGCGATGATTCCATAATTATCATATTTTATTTTTAATATTTGATTTTTCTTTCGGCACATCGTCACCGAAGGCGTCCCGCACCCATTGGAACATTTCCTTGTCCGAAATACTCGATACCCTGTCCACCGCGTACTCGGCGTCGATTTGATCTTTGATCCAGGTGATCTTTGGATCGTGCTTCGGGATTTCAATCTCGTACCTGGCCTCAATCCAGTGTTTGATCCCCGCCGCCCCGGTCTTGTCGGTAATCGCCACGCCTATCGGACGATCAAGCAGCTTCTGTGTGTCGAAACAGTTATATATTTCCTCGTTTTTCAACAGTCCGTCGGCGTGAATTCCGGCCCGCGTCACGTTGAAATCCTTTCCAACCAACGGGTAGTTTCCCGGGATCTTGATATCCAGCTCTTTTTGCGCATACTCGGCCAGTTCCGTGATCGCTCCGTAGTTAACACCCTTTGTCATTCCTTTGAGTTGAGCGTGCTCGACAACCAGCGCTTCGAGCGGCGGATTACCCGTCCGCTCGCCGTTGCCGAATATCGCGGCATTGGCGGCGCAGCAGCCGTAGAGCCACGCTGTGGCGGCGTCCACCTGAACCTTATGAAAATCGTTATGCCCGTGCCATTCGAGCCACTCGGAGGGGACCCCGATCTCTCGAAGCCCGTGGATGAGTTTCGGAACGCTCCGGGGCAGGGCAACTCCCGCCCACGGAAGACCGAATCCAAGAGTATCGCAAAGGCGAATCTTAACCGGCTTGTCGTACTCTTCGGCGAGTTTCATCAACGCAGCGGCAAAAGGCAGCACGAAACCATCGTAATCGGCCCGCGTAATATCCTCGAAGTGGCAGCGAGGAATCACGCCGCTGTCCAAAGCCGCCCTGGCAATATCGAGATACCCATTCAACGCCTGGGCACGCGTCTTTCGCAGCTTCAGGAATATATGATAATCGCTCGCCGAGGTGAGGATGCCGGTTTCGGCCAGCCCCATCTGCGAGACCAGCTTAAAATCCGCCGCCACAGCTCTGATCCAGCCGGTAACTTCGGGGTATTTGTAATCTCGCCCTTTGCACAGCTCGACCGCTTCTCTGTCGCGATCCGAATATAAAAAGAATTCGCATTGGCGAATCAGGCCGGTCCCGCCGTCGATCTCGTGCAATAAGTCGTAAATCCTTAGGATTTGCTCGGGTTTATAGGGCGGCCTGGCCTGCTGGCCGTCGCGGAAAGTGGTATCGGTAATCCAGATTTTTTCCGGGATATCATACTCAATTCGTTCGTTGTCGAATACTACCGCCGGAAATTCGGCATATGGAAACGTTTCACGATATAGGTTAGGTTGTCCTACATCCACAAGCTTAGGATTCTTATTTGCCATCATTATCTCCAAAATATAGCCGGCTGACAAAGGCCGCCTTAATTACCCCTCGTTTTCGCTCAGGGTTCTTTTTCTATTCGTAATCTACCGTGTAATTTCTTCACACGAACAATAGCCGAGGTGGGAGTCGAACCCACACGCCCTATCGGGCAGGGGATTTTAAGTCCCCAGCGTCTGCCGTTCCGCCACTCGGCCAAGCGCAATAGACTAACGTATTTGGCGCGAATTTGCAAATAAAGATCGGTGTGAAAAATCAGAGAATTGAATTCTGGTGGTAAAATACGGACCTGAATCGGCCGATAGAATCCATTATTCGCCGCTTTATACGGGCCAGAATGATGGTATTTTGAAGCGTTTTCAACTGCGGATCGCTGCCGTCCAGAGCCCTTGCTTGGCTGATTTTCTCCGTAGCATCGGTCAATTTACCCATTGCCAGGTAAACAGAAGCCGAATCGCGCAAAGTCGGAATGTGCTCGCTTTTAATATCGAGCGTATGGGCGAAAAGCTCCGCCGCATCCTCGAACTGGCCCTTTATCGCACTGATTACTCCAAGATAATAATAAGCTTCCGCATTGGCACAATCTATATCAACGGCCCGCAGCAGGCAATGCGTCGCATAGTCGAGATCCTCGATTGCCAAAAACATCGATCCCATAGAGACCAACGTATCGACGTCCTCCAAAGCCAGCTTTAACTCGGAAACCAGATAAGCCCTGGCCTCCGTCTTTTTGTCTTTCATCAACGCGTGCTGGGCCAGCCTGTAGCACGGCCCCTGAAGTGCACTGTCTTTCTGAAGCGCCCGATTGTACAGTCCCACCGACCGCTCGCAATCGTTGCTGTTAAAAGCAATTTCTCCGAGATAAAAGAAAGCAGCGGCAAAATCCGGATCCATCTCGAGAATCCTGTTGAACTTCTCCTTTGCCGCTTCGATATCGCCGGCCTCAAGCAGAAACATGCCAAAATCGAAAATAACGTCTATATCACCGGGATTGATACGAAGCTCGGCCAGGAAATACTCCCGGCCTTGTTCGGTTTTGCCGTCCGACCAGTAAGCCTGGGCAATCCGGTAGTTGATCTGCGGGTGCGTCGGCTCAAGCTCAGCCGTACGCAGCCAGCAGCGAATCGCCCGTTTATACTCGCCTCGTGCGAAAAGACTATTGCCGATATTATAATAGCACAGAGCACAATCCGGTTTTATCTGCTGGGCAAGATAGAACATCTGCTCGGCCAGATCATGCAGGCCCATCTCGGTATAGGTAATAATCCGGTTACAGTAACTTGGCTCGAACTCCGAATCCAGATCCTGAATACGCTCGAAAGTATCGATGGCCAGATCATATTGGCCGGTTCGGGTATAATCGACCGCCAGCGAGTTCAATATCTCCAGGTCATCGGGATTCAATTCAAGAGCGGTTTCGTATTCACTAATCGCATCGTCAAACCGGCTTATCGAATCCAGAGTAAGCGCCTTGTTGAAATGCCACGAACTGTTGGCGGGATTTATCTCGATAGCAGTCTCCAGCTCGTCGAGAGCCTGAGTCATATTTCCGTCTTCGTAAAGTTCAAAAGCCTTGTGAGCCTTCTGCTCAGCTTTGTCATAAGAGCCGAATTCCATATCATCGAAAATCATAAATAATCCTTTACTTTATTTTTAGCCCAATAAGTAAAATATTACCAACGGACTTATCGCCAACAAAACACCGCCGCCTTAGTAGTTTCCCGGCAATTCGAAAGCTTTTTGTTCGAAGTAAAATTTTGTTGCAACATTGGCTTATAAACTCTTATAATTGCAAAAGTTAGCTTTTATTGCTAAAAGATCACGTGCCGGAGTTAATTCGGTGCTGATCTGTATTTTCTGGAAAGTTGCCGCTGATAGTCTTATAATGTGTGAGCTGAAAATAGCGGATAATGATTAAAAAATGAACGCTATAAGCAGAAGTTACTTGGAGAATCGAAGCTATGGTTAAAGAGATAAAAGGCCAGATAACAGCGGGCAAAGGCAGTTACGCTATTGTCGTGAGCAGATTCAACGAATTCATAACGTCAAAGCTGCTGGGCGGTGCGATAGATTGTCTCCAGCGTCATGGTGCCGCTGACGAGCAAATATCCGTGGTATGGGTGCCGGGCGCCTGTGAAATTACGCAGGCCTGCAAGACATTGGCCGGCAGCGGCAAATACGTCGCGGTACTCTGCCTCGGGGCGGTAATACGAGGCCAAACCGCCCATTACGATTATGTCTGTCAGCAGGTAGTCCGTGGTATCGGGCAAATCAATTATGATTCATCGACCCCGGCGGTATTCGGCGTGCTGACCTGCGAGACTATCGAACAGGCCGTAGAAAGGGCCGGCACGAAAATGGGCAACGCCGGCGCCGACGCTGCTTTGACAGCTATGGAAATGGCCAACGTTATACAACAGATTAGCAGTTTGTAGTTACTGGATCGTAGCACGTTGACTACGAACTATGCACATGGATAAAAGAACAAGGGCCAGAGAGCTGACAATGCAGGCATTATACCAACTCGATGTGCAGGGCCCGGTTGTGTTCGAGCATTTAGGGCCGTTCTTTCGAGAAGCAGATCCGGATGATTTCGTCCGAAATCTCGCCTCGGACTGGTCAAAAGGGACCTGGGAAAATCTTCAGCAGTGTGACAAATTGATAACCAGCTCGACAATAAAGTGGCAATTCACAAGACTCTCACCCGTCGATAAAAGCATTCTGAGACTGTCGGTCTATCAGTTGAAATTCTGCACTGACATCCCGCCCAAAGTTGTTATAAACGAGGCTATCGAGCTTGCCAAGAAGTACAGCACCGATAAGTCACCGGGGTTTGTTAACGGTGTGCTCGATGCCGTGCTGAAAAAACTGCAAACGTAAATTGAGAGCTTAGTACATTATGATAATTATATTTATGGTTAGATAAAGCAAGGGTGGCAGCCTCAAAGCCGAAGGCTTTGGGGATGGTAAATGCCAGAGAAACCAT
>CAZTDF010000276.1:0-4964 GCA_964612465.1 uncultured Pirellulales bacterium | reverse complement strand
ATCCCTGTTCCGTCTGAGAGTGACACCGCCATACCGCTGAGTTTGTTCGATCGACAACTGCCGACATACCTGAGGTTGCCGGAGCCGGCGGCAGGTGTCGGTCAGGTCGTGATAACATCGGGCGATGTGATGCTCAGATTCGAGCCGGCCGAAGTAAAATTTGCCGCTGAAGGTGTCACTGGATTATCCTGCTATGCTCTTCCCAAACAGGCAAGCAGACACGGCGTCTTTTGCAGAGGACAGGAAGATAAGGTAAGGCTATACCTTCAGAAGCCCTCTGTAGCCAGGCAGAAAGAATATGGGGCAATCGACACGTACGGCCAGACCTGTCTGGATATCGGGATCATGAATTTCGACGCTGCCACGGCTGTTAAAATGCTGGAAGTTTTCGGCGCTTCGGCCGGTGCGAACGGCAAACTCGCTCTAAGCGGCGAAATGGGCCGGGCTGTCTTAGAATGCGGACTGGATTTCTATCGTGAGATATGCTGTGCGATGGGCAGCGAAGCCTCCAAATCCGAGCACCAGGAGTCTGCACAGAACAGCGGCTCAAAATGGACTAAAAATCTGCTGGGAAAATTGTTTAAGTCTTTTGCTCCGGTGCCTTTCAGCATGAAACTCTTAAGGCGCTGTGACTTCCTGGATTTCGGGTCCAGCAGAGCGATCATAAGCAGCGGCACACGGTTGCTGCAGGAAGACCGGGGAGTATCTAATTTGCAGACCTTCCTTGACATCAACAATGAGATGACCGACAAGGGCGTCGTCAAAGGCGCTTCTTCCTGGGTGGAGGGATGCCGAATCAATTCATCGCTAACGCTGGGCGGAGAAAACGTGGTCGTTGGTATTGACATTGATGAGCCGATTTCTCTGCCGCCGGGAGCATGTCTCGACGTTATCAGGGGACGCAGCCGAAAAGGCAGACGTGTCTGGTTCGTACGCTGTTATAACCTGGATGACACATTCAAGGAGACAATAGAAGAAGGCGGCAGTTTCTGCGGCCTTGATGTATTCGAATGGCTTAACGCCGTCGGCGCCGGGCCGGAAGACCTCTGGGATGCGGATCTGCCGGCCGGAAAGCGGAGTATTTGGAATGCCCGGCTCTTCCCGGCGGTAAAAACTCACACACAATATAAACAATGGCTGTGGATGCTCGATCCGGCCAGTACCTGCGATGAGGACTTCAAGGCATGGCAAAAGGTGGATAGATACAACCTCGAACAGATTTTATACCTCGCCGATTACAGCGATTTTTATAAACGACGTCACGAGATTCGGGCGAAATCAATCCAACAGTCTCTGCGGCAAATGTTTCGCCCGCAAAGTGAATTTTCAAGCTCCGAACTGGCATACCTGCTGAATGATGCCGAGGATTTGAGTGCGTGGGTCTCTGAGATTCTCACCGAAGCCTACTGGCATTTTAGAAACGGCAATAATGGAGGAACCGAATCGCTCGTATTTCCACGCATTATTCATACGCTGGGTTCGGCGCTGGTCGAGCTTTACAAAAATACCGATCCCCCGCTGTCAAAAGCTCTGCCGGGATTGAAGCAGCTTCTCAGTCAGGCACAGCATCAATGGCTGGTGTCTCTGGGGCTCGGTTTGAATACGAAGGTTTCGATTGTTAAATGGGCGAGCCGCGCACAAAGCATTGCATTCGAAAGTTTGGAGAAAGCTATCGTCGCCGGCGGCGCCATGCAGGATGTTAATCCTCGGAGCGTTTTACGAAGCGATGAGATTGTCTGGGCACGAGCGCCGGCGCGTCTCGATGTCGGGGGCGGCTGGACGGACACACCGCCTTACTCACTTGAACATGGTGGTTGTGTCGTCAATGCCGCGGTCAATCTCAACAGCCAGCCTCCCATCCAGGCCTACGCCCGTGTCATCGATAAGCCGGTGATTCGCATCAGCTCGATCGACCAGGGAGCACGGACCGAAATTACCGGTTTCGATGAGCTTCTGGACTATCGAAAAGCGACCAGCAGTTTCGCCCTTGCCAAGGCCGCCCTGGCCCTGTCGTGCCTGTCACCCGAACGGAACGGCGGCAATAAAAACACCAGCTTGAAAAGAGTGTTAGAACGCTTCGGCGGAGGAATTGAGCTAACCACCCTCGCAGCCATTCCGAAAGGCAGCGGCCTGGGCACATCGAGCATAATGGGAGCGGTAATTCTCGCGGCGATTCAGCGCATCATGGGCGTAGAATTGTCACAGCGACAATTATTTTACAGCGTGCTTCGCCTGGAGCAGGCATTAACGACCGGTGGCGGATGGCAGGATCAGATCGGCGGAGTAATCGACGGCGTAAAAATGATTGTCACGGAGCCCGGATTTGTCCCCCACGCGAGAATCCATTACGCGCTGCCCGACGTTCTGGACCCGAAAACCAATGGTGGCCGCAGCCTCTTATACTACACAGGTGTAACACGACTGGCCAAAAATATCCTGCAGCAGGTCGTTGGAGGATATCTAAACAGACAACGTGCTACAATGGCCACGCTAAAACAAATTCACACCATAGCCGAAGAAGTTACAGATGCGCTCATTTGTAAGGACATAGCGACATTCGGGCATCTGGTCGATGTCGCATGGCAGCTCAACAAGCAGCTCGATCCTAACTCCAGCAACGATGAAATCGAACTACTGTTCGAACGAGTCCACCCTTTCATATACGGCGCCAAACTCCTCGGCGCCGGCGGAGGCGGTTTCATGCTGATGATTTGCAAATCGGCCCAGGATGCTCTATCCGTGCGAGAGATGCTCGAAACCGAACCGCCCAATGAGCGGGCAAGGTTCTTCGATTTCGACATCAGTAACGAGGGATTAACCGTAACCGTTTCCTGAAAGTTGGATCATTATGAAAAAGGCATTGATTACCGGTGTTACAGGGCAGGATGGTTCATATCTTGTGGAACTGCTGCTGAAGAAAGATTATCATATCTGGGGCGTAATGCGGCGGAGTTCGTCATTTCACACGGGCAGGATCGACCATTTGTACAGAGACCCGCATGAACATCCGAAACTCAGGCTTGTCTACGGGGATCTGACCGACGGCAGCAACCTATCGACAATCATAAACGAGATTAAGCCGGATGAGGTATATAACTTAGGGGCACAAAGTCATGTCCGGGTAAGCTTTGATATGCCCATTTATACCGTTAATACGGATGCTATCGGGACACTCCGGCTATTGGAGGCGATCCGCTCCTGCGATAAGGAGGCAAAGTTTTATCAGGCCTCCAGCAGCGAGATGTACGGCAAGGTTGTCGAAATACCCCAGACAGAGAAGACACCCTTCCATCCGCGAAGCCCGTACGGCTGCGCAAAGGTATACAGTTTCTGGCAGACTGTAAACTATCGAGAAGCTTACGGATTATTTGCCTGTAACGGAATTTTGTTCAATCACGAATCGCCCATGCGGGGCGAGACATTCGTAACGAGAAAAATCACACGGGCGGCGACACGTATCAAGCTGGGTCTTCAGGACAAGCTCTATCTGGGCAATCTCGATGCAAAACGAGACTGGGGTTTCGCGGGCGATTACGTCGAAGCAATGTGGCTTATGCTTCAGCAGGACAAGCCGGATGATTATGTCATAGCCACAGGTGAATGTCACTCAGTCAGAGAATTTGTAGAAGAGGTTTTTGGATATCTTGATTTGGATTGGCATAAGTATGTTGAGATCGATCCGCGATATTTCAGGCCGAGCGAAGTCGATTATCTTCAGGGCGATGCGAGCAAAGCAAAAAAGATCCTCAATTGGAAGCCGAAAGTGAGCTTTCAAGAGCTTGCAAGAATGATGACGGATGCCGACATGCGAAGCGCCGAGAACTCGAAGATTATCAAAGACCACCACAAGGCAAAAAAATGAGTAATCTCTTTCAGGACAGACGAATTGTCGTTACCGGCGGCGCCGGTTTTCTCGGCGGCTATGTTACTGAAGGGCTGAGAAAACGGGGCTGTAAGGATATTCTCGTGCCGAAGATCGAAGACTATGATCTGGTCGATATTAACGACATCGTTCGGATGTACGAAGATATGAAGCCGGATATCGTCATTCACTTAGCGGCGGTCGTGGGCGGTATCGGCGCCAACCTCGAACACCCGGCCGAGTTTTTCTACAAGAATTTAATGATGGGTGTTCAGCTTATAGAGCAGGGAAGACTTCGAAACATCGAGAAGTTTGTTGCTATCGGCACAATCTGTGCATATCCGAAATTTACGCCGGTGCCGTTTAAGGAGGAGGACCTTTGGAACGGGTATCCCGAAGAAACCAACGCACCGTACGGGCTGGCAAAGAAAATGTCCCTCGTTCAGTCGCAATCTTACCGGGCCGAATACGGTTTCAACTCGATATTTCTGCTTCCGGTAAATCTTTACGGACCCGGCGACAATTTTAATCCCGCCAGCAGTCACGTTATACCTGCGTTGATTAAGAAATGCATCGATGCGGTTGACAGTGGTGCGGACCATATCGATTGCTGGGGCACGGGAAATGTTTCGCGCGAGTTTATTTATGTCGCCGACGCCGCCGAGGGGATTCTGCTTGCGACGGAACACTACAACAGCTCCGAGCCGGTGAATATCGGCGCCGGTTTTGAAATAACCATAAAGCAGCTTAGTGAAAAAATCGCCGAGCTCACGGGCTTTTCCGGCGAACTACGCTGGGACAGCTCCAAACCGAACGGTCAGCCGAGGCGGTGTTTGGATGTCTCAAGAGCTAAAAAGCACTTCGGCTTCGAGGCCAAAATCGCTTTCGATGAAGGGCTTAAGGCAACAATAGATTGGTATAGAGCTAATCGGAAAAGGTTTTAAACTCTGTATTCAAAACGTCTCAGTTATCTAAGGCCGGAGCGGGTCGAGAGATCCGGCGGCACACTCGTGACACTCATAAAAACAAAATCAGCTCAACACTATTTTGTCGTTCTTTGCGGCACCCTTGCGCTTTATATTGTCAGTTGTGCTCCAGGCGC
>CAZTDF010000275.1:0-4973 GCA_964612465.1 uncultured Pirellulales bacterium | reverse complement strand
GGATGATACTGCTGTCTTTGAAGAAAAAGTTACCTGTTTGGGAGAAGGGCAAATTTACGGGCTATTCGGCTGGTTCTTCGGCGGATTTTTCGAGGACTCCTAATTCTATCAGGGCGTTGAAAGCGGCTTTTTGCTCGGCTTCCTTTTTGTTCGAGCCCCAGGCGCTCGGAAAATGACGGTCCTCAATAGTCACCTCCAGCTCGAAACATTTATTGTGGTCGGGCCCTTTTTCGTCGAGCAGCATATACGAAGGCGTAGCGTTAAACTGCTCCTGGGAATACTGCTGGAGCAGGGACTTGAAGTTGCCATGATCCTGCTCGGCGTCGGCCTGCTCAATCAACGGGCCATACATCCTCAAAATAAAATCGCGGGCGGCATCAAAACCGCCGTCGATATGTATCGCGGCAATAATCGTCTCCAAAACGCCCGCCGCCAGAGAGCCCGACAGGGCACGATTCGAGACCATGCCCTTGCCGACTTTCA
This sequence comes from uncultured Pirellulales bacterium, assembly GCA_964612465.1. Classification (GTDB taxonomy): domain Bacteria; phylum Planctomycetota; class Phycisphaerae; order Sedimentisphaerales; family Anaerobacaceae; genus JAFGPJ01. The sequence continues at coordinate 4,490 of CAZTDF010000275.1, read as the reverse complement.
GGAATTTTTGCAGGCCGAGCTGCCCGGAGATTTGAGCGCAGGTCTCGCGAGAGACAAGCTTACTCTTGATTTTTGTCAGGTCGCCCTCAAGATAATCCGTGAAATTATCGAATAGGGCCTGGCAAATGACCACTGCTAAAACCGAGTCGCCGAGAAACTCCAGCCTTTCATTGCTCAGCAGGCGATCATCGACCGCAGAGGAATGAGTGAATGCTTTGACTAAAAGATTCTTGTCGGAAAATTTGTAATCTATTATCTGCTCAATTTGCCGCAGAATTTCTTCATCCATAACTAACTAACCATCTGCAAACTTGCCAGGGCAACGAATTTATCGTCGGCGAACTCAAAAATTCCATCAAGGCCGGTTACGGTAAAAATCCCTCTGGTCGCCGCGGCCACACTGCAGAAAACGAGCCTATGCCCGCAATCAGACAGCAATTTTCGCAGCTTCAGGAGCTTCGATATACTGGAAGAAGTGATGATATCGACGCTCGAAAAGTCAACGACGACCTCGCAATCGCCTCTATCGCGTACCATTTCGGTTACCGCCTTGAGATCATCTCCCATTTCCGGCTCCTGGGGCAAGTCCACGAGAATAATATCTTCAGACCAATCTTGAATCCCCATTACAATCTCCTTTATCTAAAAACACATAATACTATTGATATTTTATCGGCATAAGTCCGGGCCAAGTTGAGCAAGAAAACATAGCCGAACACCTTTTTGCAACTTATCGGCCCCGCACAGCGCTTCGGCGGGATCCAAACTAACTTCATCTGCCGGGTAATATCGGCTTATAAAGGCTCGTTCTTTTGTAAAACTATTTCTTGATGAGCTGTTTTATCTGAACCGTCATTTCGTTGATTCGCCATTCGATCGCCGAAAGTATCCAGAATTTGAAGTGATTAACGCGCATCTGGATGTGTATCATATAGATGATTTTTACCGACAGCATAACCGTTGTCAGCTCAATCATTAAAAGGCGCAATCTATCGCCCGAGAATATGGAAATCGTGCCGGCCACTATAATAATTACGATAAATAAGACATTAATCAACTTCGTACGAAATTGCGGTACGCCCCCGATACTGCCGATTATCGTCCTGACCCGCTCCTTTTCCTGCTCGAAATGTTCCAGCGCCTGCTTAAGATCACCGATTTCATCCTCAATTTCCTCGTATTTCTCATTCATAAGTACTCCTTAGACAAAACGTTTTCTGTTCGTTCCCGGCGACATATTCATATCGTATTCGCGAGCCGTCGAGATTAATTCATATTATAATAATCCATCGGTTTAGTGGATACAAACACCTGGGCCTGCCTTATTAAGGATATGTACCCACGGGCTTTGCCCATAGATACTCATCCGAATTTTTTATTGACACACTTGAATATTTATGGCAAAATTCTGAAAATTCATTTAATGAAAGAATTGGAAACAGACATAATTGAAAAAGGTATTCGATGCAAGAGTAGTCTCCGGACAGCCTTCTGGTTTCGCAAAGTTCCAGCAGTTTTCTCCTCTTTCGGCCATTCCTAATCGATTTGTGTATAACCTGAAAGTATTGGTTATGAGGGAAATTGCCGGTCATTTAATATGACAGAATGGAAATACGAAGCAATATTTGCTGTAAAATTTCCAGAATTTGCTGTAAAATTCGGAAGATTTGACTAAACTTGGGTCGACCCGGCGGTTTGGTCGGACAGATTCACTTGGAATTTCGAAAAAATACCGAATAAGGAGTAATGTAGCATGATTAAAATGATGCAAGCAGAAACGATAACGGGCAGTAATCAAGGCAAATCGGGCCCTGCCGGATACTTGGAGCGCGGGTGGGTCATTGCGAACCATAAGCTGGTCTCGTTCCACGCCGCGTTCATTTCATCGGTGCTGAGTCTGCCCGCGGCGGCACTGGCAATTGCTGCGGCCAACCCGGATACCAATATCAAGCTCGAAGTGCTGAAATTCATGTTTTTGAGCTGGGAAACGGTTGTTTCCGTAATTATTCTTTACCTGTCCTGGCACATCGGCATTGCCATTCACGAGATGGGGCACTTTTTAACCGCCGTGAAGCTAACGGCGTTAAACCAGGACTCCCAGGAAAAGGCCGACGCTGTCGTTCAGGGCGGCGGCAAATTCGGCTGGTACGCGAAAATGTTCCTGCTGATTCCATGGGGCAAGTTTTACGGCGTCAAAAAGGAGAACGGTAACTTCGCTCCCGACGCCCCGTACAACCTGGCTGTGGCGGCATCGGCGCCGATCTGGAGCCAGTGGCTCGCTACGATTTTCCTGCCAATTGCCGCTATCGGCATTGGCGGAGGACTGCTCGCCGGAGGCGAGACCGGCGATATCCTCATCTATATCGGCCGGTTCTTCCTGGCTCCGGGCTGCGTAGGTCTTTTGGACCGCCTGCTGGCCGACCCCGGCAAACTCAAAGAATTCCGCATGAGAGAACAAACGGCCGCTGAGGCCGCGGCAAGGGCCGCAGAGGCAGCCGGCGGCGGCGAAAGCTGGTTTGCTCGCGTCGCAGAGGTCAAGAAAAGACTGCTAACCTCCAGAATCCAGTCCGTCACCCTCAAAGACGGCACAAAGGTCACGGCCCCGTGGCAGTATCGTAACTGCGCGATGGGCGGCCGGCACACCGAGAAAGAGTATCCCGAAAGCAACATTTCCATGCAGGAAAGCATGTTCATGCCGCTCTCGGCAAAGACATACGAAGGCGCCCAGGAAATGACCGTAAAGCTCCAGAACCGCCTCAAAGAGATTATCGAGTCGGCACCGGGCGCAAAGGTCATGGGAGTTGGTCTTGAAGGCGGTATCGCGCCTTATATCGATAAAGAGCCACAGGACAAAGTTCCTGAACAACGAATGTGGCGGATGATGAAGCAGGCGATTCTTGACTGCGAGTACGTCCCCGGCGTCGACGTGGCGATTGCCCTGGACCCGGCGGCCTCGGAACTCGAGAACTTATACCGCGAAGAAACCGGTCAGAAAGACTCGGTCGGCATGTATCGTTTCTGGCGCGACAAGAGCAAGCTGGATATGAGCCGGGACGAAATTCTCGAACTCTACAAGCAGGCCATGGAAGACGATGTGCCGGTCCTGTCAATCGAAGACGGTTTCGGCGAGCTCGACCACGAAGGTTGGAAGAACCTGATGAAAGAGCTGGGCGACAAGACCTTCATCATCGGCGACGACCTGGTCACCACTAAGGACTCGAACATTGAAGCCTGTGCAAAGAACGGCGAGATCAACGCCACCCTGATAAAGGCCAACCAGATCGGCACGCTCTCGGAAACGGTGCTGGCAATGCTGACTTCGCTGGCCTACGGAGCCGACCTTGTCGTCTCGCACCGGTCCAAGTCGCCGAACGACCCGTTCGAAGCGGAAATCGCCACGGCGATGAACGCCCTGGGCCTCAAGGCCGGCGGCGGCGCCAACACCGAACGTCTTCAGAAGTACGGCCGGGTCATGGAAATCCTCGCTCTGGCAAAAGCCGCCCAGCGGGAAATCACCGATAAAGAGCGCAAAGAGGTCGAGGAGAACGTAAAGGAGCTGGTACGAATCCTCACGGGCAAAGAAGGCGTCAGTATCATGCCGGACGCGGGCGAGATCGATATCGCCAGTCTGCTTATCAAGTTGCTGGCTATCGAATCGGTCAGCGGTACCGAAGAGGCGACCAACGCCGGTATCCCGTCGGCGGCGGCAACTTTGTTTTTAGGCAAGACGGGAATCATTCGTTTCAAGGGCTCGACGCCTCTCGGAACCTCGGCAGGTGTCGACGAGGCCATCCACTACGTGGACAGCATTATCGAGCCTTCCGAGACCACAAAGAAATACGCCGATCTGTTCATGGACGCCGGCGACGGCACATTCCGGTTCAAGAAAGACGTGGTGCTCCAGGCGGTCAAGTCCAAGAACGACGATAAACTGATGGCACTCTGGAAAAAATCCAGACGTTACGACGGCAAGGGCTGTATGGACGCCGTCAAGCACATCGAGAGCGTGCTGGCCGATGCATTCGTCGGCAGAAAGCTCATGAAGCTTGGCACACTGCTCGATACGGACAAAGAGCTGCTGGCACTCGAACTGGCCCAGGCAATCAGCGCCGGCAGGATTTCCAAGAGCGCCTCGAAGGAAGAGAAGATACACGCGATGCAGCGAAAAGGCGTTTTGGGTATGAATGCCATCCTTTCGATGTCACTGGCCCTGGGTCGTGCGGTCGCGGCCAGCGACGGCAAGGAACTCTGGCAACTTATCCGCGAGATGGCCAGTGAGACCATGGCCAAGTTCGTCGATGCCAACACCAAGGGCAAAAAGAAGAGCCTGACGGACCTCAAGACAACCGACTTCGACGAGCTGCAAACCATCTTCCGCGAGGCTTCGGAAGGGGCCATCAAGGACGGCAAGAATATTTACGAGCTGCTCAGAGCCCAACTGCCCGTCTATCCGGTGTAAAACGAAAGAAAAGAATATTGAATAACGCAGC
>CAZTDF010000274.1:0-5037 GCA_964612465.1 uncultured Pirellulales bacterium | reverse complement strand
ATTTACTCTGATAGGTCAGGTCGACCGACCCGTGCAGTTCCGAGTTCTGGGCTTGTGCCATGCCTACAACGGCCAGCAAAAATACAGCAGTCACTAAAATTGTCCTTCCCATTGTCTTCTCCTTAAAACATTACTTTATTTTTACAACGCTAATTTTCATAAATTGTCTTAAATAAAGTCAAGAGTCAACAGAAAAAACCGATAATTTTACCACTTCCCGGTTTTTCTCATTTCCGCTTTTGGCAGATTCTCTATATCTTTTAGATATTTCTGCAGTTCTTCTTCCGGCAGCTCATAATCGGTAAGCTTTCCGGATATATACGCATCATAGCCAAGAAGGTCCATCAGGCCATGCCCGCTATAGTTGAACAGTATTATCTTTTCTTTGCCTTCTTCCTTCGCTTTTTCCGCTTCTTCAATAACCGCTGCAATCGCCTGACTGGTTTCGGGAGCAGGGATGAAGCCTTCGGTTCTGGCCCATGTTATAGCAGCCTTGTAGGACCGCAACTGATGGTAAGCTCTTGGCTCGAGCAGGCCTTCTACTATAGCCTGGCAAACCAGCGGTGCCATACCGTGATACCGAAGCCCTCCGGCGTGAATCGGGGGCGGTATAAAAGCATGTCCGAGTGTGTGCATTGCCAGTAGCGGTGTCGTGCAGGCGGTATCTCCAAAGTCATAAGCAAAAGGTGCACGTGTCATAGTTGGGCATGCCGTAGGTTCGACCGGGATGATCTTGATATCGGCACCGTTGATTTTGTCAGCAACAAACGGGAACGACAATCCGGCAAAATTACTGCCCCCGCCGGCACAGCCGATGACGATGTCCGGTACTTTTTCTCCTGCTATTTTGAGCTGCTTCTTAGCTTCAAGACCGATTATTGTCTGGTGAAGCAAAACATGGTTTAACACGCTGCCGAGGGAGTAGCGGGTTTTGCCTTCTGGGTCGGTAACTGCCTGCTCGATGGCTTCGCTGATGGCAATTCCCAGGCTGCCCGGGGTATCGGGCATTTCTTCCAAAACTTTTCTTCCGGCGTTTGTTTCGGAACTCGGACTTGCAACGCAGTTCGCTCCCCAGGTTCCCATCATCATTTTTCTGAACGGTTTTTGGTCAAAACTTATTCTGACCATGAAGACCTTACATTCGAGGCCTATTAAGTTGCAGGCGAAGGCCAGGGCGCTGCCCCATTGACCGGCCCCGGTTTCTGTAGTTAATTTTTTGATGCCGAATTGTTTGTTATACCAGGCCTGGGCAACGGCAGTATTTGGCTTGTGACTTCCAGGTGGGCTGACACTTTCGTCTTTGTAGTATATGTGAGCTGGTGTCTCCAGATACTTTTCAAGGTAAACTGCCCTGCGTAAAGGCGAGGGACGCCAGCGGTAGAGTATATCCAGGATTTCTTCCGGGATGTCTATCCATCTCTCAGCGCTGACTTCCTGCTCGATCAGATTCATCGGAAATACCGGCGCGAGCATATCGGGCGTGACGGGATTTCCATCAGGCCCGAGCGGTGGAAGCAAAGGCGTAGGCAGGTCTGCCGCTAAGTTATACCATTGTCGAGGAATGTCATTCTCATTGAGCTGTATCTTTATTGTTTTCATTGCTGTGCTCCTATATAAGCTAAGTTATTAGTTTTACACCATTAACAATCCAGTTGGCAAATTCTTATAATCACGGCGATATTAATGTGTATCAATATGATGGTCAAGCATAATTACTCAAACTGACCGATCTGCAAATTCAAGACTTTATGAGGGCATCAATTAAAAATGGCCTACTCTGATAGTAAGGCCCGAAAGATCCAGCACTTATCATTAAAGATGCCTTATAATTAGAATCGGCAAAACTCAGGAAAAAGCTGTAAGTTTTTTCAATACATATTCACAACCATTTTGCAAAAAGACACTTACAATACTTTTGGTCCGGCATCTGTAACGATGCGATCATAAGAAGAGAAACCATCTTAAAAGTGCTGATTGGTCTATATACAGGGACAACCGAAATATTTTGTCTTAAATTGATAATACGTAAATCCTCAGGCGGCCCAAGAGCATGGGTGGAATGGGTAAATTAGTAAGATATGCCTGCGGGCACGATTAGATTATAGTCAAGCATCTGCGGCCATTGAATGGAAAATAGGCTATAGATAGTTATGGGTCCGATTCGTTAAGGATTCATAGGATAGCATATCAGAAACATCGTGACGCCTATCTTTTCGATTGCAGCGTTAATCCTGAATCGGCTTTCATCGGTGCCTGTTTACCCGGTATTCCGTGCCGTCGGTATGGGCGGAGGCCAAAGAAATGTGGGAAACTGATCGTATGAGGAAAAATATGTCCCTGTTAGTCCGGTCTGACTGGAACGAATAAGCGACATTCCGGCTCTATGAGCGGGTGAAAAGCCCCCGGGGACAGGTACTTGATGGCGGATTGAGATTAAAGTGACGTCTCATTAGTGCCTTTTTTTGCGCGGAGGGTAAACTAAAGCGAAAAATATTTTTTTTGTCGTGAAAAAAAGGTTTGATGATTGTCGCGTCACTCATTAAAATACTATAAAGCGTGTGACAAGCCATTAGTCCATTTAATTCGAAAGGGATATGAGATGGCAAAAAAGAAACTCATCAAAGGTTTATGGTCAAAGAGCGAGTTGAGTCTGCTCAAGAAGCTGTTTCCGAGTAATCCCACTGCTAAAATTGCTGCGAAACTCAAACGCCCAACCGATGCGGTAAAGAAGAAAGCTTCCAGAATGGGACTTCGCAAATCGAAGAAATACATGAAGTCCCTTGGCAGATCGTAAGTTGTAAGGCTGGTTCTACAGAAGTGACTTTGATGTAGTGCCTTATCTTTGCGGGGAGATTGTCTGCTTAACTCTGGGCCCGGTCTGTGCCTTAGCGCTGAAGGTGTGTATACTATATGGACGGTTATACGCTTGTGTAGTGTTTCTGTAGTAATTTTCAATTCTGCAGGCTATATTCTTAATTCTAAATTCTTGACAATCGCAGCTCATCGCGTTATTTTCGGCTATAATTGTTTATGTTTTAAATTAAATTATTAAGCTTTTAATATCAGGAGGTTAGTTTGAGGGTACTTTCGGGTATACAGCCATCAGGCAGGCTTCATATAGGGAACTTTTTCGGTGCCATGCGTCAGCACCTGAAACTTCAGGGCCAGCACAATTGCTTTTATTTCATCGCCGATTATCATGCTCTTACAAGCAACCCGGCTCCTGATGACGTTGCCGGCCTTAGTCTTAGCGTCGCGATGGATTACATTGCTTTAGGCCTCGATACCGAAAAAACCATCTTCTGGCGTCAATCGGATGTGCCTGAAGTTACAGAGCTTACCTGGCTGCTTTCCTGCATAACCCCAATGGGGCTATTGCAACGATGCACAAGCTACAAGGACAAAGTAACTCAAGGTCTGAGTCCTAATCACGGCCTGTTCGCGTACCCGGTCCTGCAGGCGGCGGACATTTTGATTTACCAGAGCGACTTAGTCCCTGTTGGTGCCGACCAGAAACAACACATCGAGGTGACTCGCGATATTGCCATCCGATTCAACAACGCGTATGGCGAAATTTTCACCGTACCCACCGAGCATATCATCGAATCTGTTGCTGTTGTCCCGGGTATCGACGGGAGAAAAATGAGCAAGAGCTATGGAAATACTATTGAAATATTCGAGCCGGAAACCAGCGTTAAAAAAAAGATCATGAAAGTCGTGACCGATTCGGTGCCGGTCGAAGAGCCCAAAAATCCCGATAAATGCAATGTTTTTGCTCTTTTGAAGCTGGTTGCCTCTTCCGATGAGTTGTGTGAGTGGGACATTAAGTATCGCGACGGTGGCCTGGGCTATGGCCAGGCCAAGAAACGCCTTGCTGAGTTGATGATAGACTATTTCAAGCCGTACCGGCAGAAAAGGGCCGAACTTGAAAACAATATGGATTATGTCAAAGAAGTTCTTGCTAACGGTGCCGAGCGGGCAAAATCTGTGGCCGGAAAAACGCTCGAAAAGGCACGTCAGGCTGTTGGGTTGAGAAGGTGATAATGGCTGATTATCGAGTCAATCTTGAAATATTTGCAGGACCTCTGGATTTGCTTTTGTATCTTGTCCGCAAAGAAGAGGTGGATATCTACGATATTCCCATCGCCAAGATAACCAACCAGTACATCCGTTACATTGAATTGCTCAAAAGTCTTGATATTGATTTGGCAGGTGACTTTTTAGTAATGGCAGCGACGTTAATGCAGATAAAATCGGCAATGCTCCTGCCGAAAGCTGAGCCCGATCAATTTGCTGCTGATGATTTGTCCGACCCCCGCAGAGAGCTTATCCGCCAGCTCCTCGAATACAAAAAGTTCAAAGATGCCGCCAATTTGCTGAACGCTGCCGCTAACGAGCAAAAAGAGCGTTTTCCACGGCCCGGCACTATTGTCGAGCAGCTAAAACCGGACGCAGAACCTGAGATTGACATTGAGCAGGTGAGCATCTGGGATTTGCTGGAAGCTTTTGATACAATATGTAGAGCTACTGGTAGCGTTCGTGATATAAGCAGTATTAAGGACGATACGCCTATAGATTTGTACCAGATAGAGATTCTGCACCGTTTGCAGACCGAAGGATCGATGACTTTTGAACGCATTTTCGAGACCAGAACCAATCGCCTTGTGATGATTGGATTGTTTCTGGCACTTTTGGAATTGATTCGCGAGAAATTGGCCTGGGTTGAGCAAGCGTCCGATTCTTCTATATATGTACGATCCTTAACAGAAGAACCTGCAGAACAGGCCGTGCAAAAGGCTATCCTTACCAACGAGGCCGGCTTAGACAAGTCAGATCAAATTGAACAGCAAAAAAGGCCGCCGATCTTTATTTCTGAATTGCCTCCAAAACGCGAAACGCCGGTTTCATTGGATGCCCGGCAGCAACAGTCATCTGCCTTACCAATCACCGAGTTGCCGTCAAAAAGCGATTCGACGATTTCACCCCAGGAGCAGGAAAACAAGGAACCCGCTAAAAACCATAAACACCAAACTGCCG
>CAZTDF010000273.1:0-5065 GCA_964612465.1 uncultured Pirellulales bacterium | reverse complement strand
GCCAGCCTGTCGGCCTCAACCAACGCCACGCCGAGCACCCTGCAGATGTCACGGATAACCGCACGGGCCTTCATCGTTCCAAAAGTGATGATCTGCGCGACGTGCCCGTATTTCTGCCGGACGTAATCGATAATCATTGCCCGGTGAGCCTGACAGATATCGATGTCGATATCGGGCATTTCATTACGATGAGGATCCATGAATCGCTCGAAGAGCAGATCATAGCGAATCGGGTCGACGTCACACAAGCCGAGGCAGTATCCGACCAGCGTCCCGACGCCGCTGCCCCTGGCGCCGATGGGAATCTTGTTTTCATGAGCATACCTGCAGAAATCCCAGACGATTAAAAAGTAGCTAGAGAAGCCTTTCGATTCGATAACGTTCAGCTCCCTGTCGAGCCTGGCCTTTATCTCGTCGGTAATCTCGCCGTAACGCTTTTTGGCGCCTTCGTAGCATAAATCGTTAAGGTATCGCTCCGGCGTCACACCGTCCGGCGGCTCGAAACGCGGCGCGTGACGGGTTTTCAAATCAAGCTCGACATTACAGCGTTCGGCAATTGCCAGTGTATTGTCGCAGGCCTCGGCCGTTCCGGCAAAAAGCTCGCGCATTTCAGCGGGACTCTTAAAATAAATGTCGGATGGATAAATCATCCTGTCAGGATCATTGAACTTCTTGCCGGTGCTTATAGCACAGAGGCAATTATGGGCCTCATGGTCGTCCTGCTCAAGAAAATGCACATCGTTCGTCGCAACCAGGCCGATACCCATTTTGTTCGCCAGGTCGATCAGGCCCTGCCGGAGATTCGGATCGTCGCCTTCGTGGTTTTGTATCTCAATGAAAAATCTTTCGGGCCCGAAAATCTTGAGATAACTTTCCGCTGTAAGGCGAGCCGCTTTTTCATCGCCGTTGGCAATATCAGCCGCAACCTGACCTTTTATACATGCCGAGGTACAGATCAGGCCTTCGTTAAACTCCGCTAAGATTTCCTTATCGATTCTCGGGCGATAGTAAAAACCCTCAAGAAAACCGGCGCTTGTCAATTTGAGCAGATTGTGATAGCCGGCATTGTTTTGTGCCAGAAGAATCAAATGATACGCCGCATCGGAGATGCTCGTTTTCGTCCTGTCGAACCTGCTGGCCGGCGCAATATAAGCCTCGATGCCGAGCACCGGCTTGATGTGGGCGGCCAGAGCCTTTGTATAAAACTCGACGGCTCCGAACATATTGCCGTGGTCGGTAACCGCCACAGCCTCCATTTCGAGCTTCTTACAACGCTTGAGTAGCTTATCGTACTTTATTGCACCATCCAGCAGCGAATACTGACTATGCAAATGAAGATGCGTAAATCCTTTACCTGACATAATTTATGCCATCCTTCCATAATATGATTAACATTCGTATGATAGGCTAAAAAATAAATTATGTCAATGAACAGATCAGGTGTTTATTGAGGAAAGTAAAAAATTCTTGCGGCGACTGCCGAAACAGATTAAAATCCGCCCTGAAAAATTTAAATAGGCCAGGGGAGCGTAAGGCCGGGTCGGCCTGAAGCTGAGAAATAACCCTATGAACCTGCTCGGGATAATGCCCGCGAAGGAAGGCGAAAAGAAAGTAAAAAGGTAAAAGGAAAAAAGTGAAAAAAGAATAAGCTGGAATTCCATTTTTTTACTTTTAACTTTTGACTTTTTACTTATCGAGCACTCTTTTGCAGGAGTGCTTTTTGTTTTTGGCAAAAGGATGATATTAAGATAAGCTATCAACTCATCACAAATGAAAGGGAACGAAAGTGATAGAGACAGAAATTACCAGAGTCATCACGCAGGAATATAACCGCAAGCTCACCGAGCATCTTGAGAACGACGTTGTTATCGTCGGAGCCGGGCCGGCGGGCCTTACCGCGGGCTACTACCTTGCCAAAGCCGGATACAGGACCGCCCTGCTCGAAAGAAAGCTCACCACCGGCGGCGGAATCTGGGGCGGGGCCGCAGGCTATAACGTCGTCGTCACGCAGAGCAGCGAGATTCCCGACGAGTTTGAGATGACATCGAAGAAACAGAAGGGCCTGTACATATACGACTCGATCGAATTCGCAACCGCCCTGGCGTTTAAGGCGAAGAAGGCGGGGCTGGAAATATTCAACCTTACCGAGGCCGAAGATGTTATCGTCAAATCCGACGCCGTCGAAGGCGTGGTCGTCAACCATTCGGCCATCACACTCGCCAAGCTGCACGTCGATCCGTTCTGCATCTCTTCGAAATACGTTATCGATTCGACGGGCCATCCCGCCGAAGTGGTGAAAATGCTGCTCAAAAGAAAGCCGAATCTCCTGCCGCAGGGCATTCAGGAGAGCTTCATGGACGTCGAGACCGCTGAGGCGGGCGTCGTCGACAGGACCGGCGAGATATTTGGCGGCCTTTACGTTGCCGGCATGTCGGTCTGCGCCGTGTACGGCCTGCCGAGAATGGGCCCGATTTTCGGCGGAATGCTCGTATCAGGAAAAAAAGTCGCCGAGATGATCGATGAAAGATTGCAGTCTTCCAACACTTAAAGAGTGCCTGGCTCTCTTAGCGGAATATCACGTTCCGCCGCACATGGTAAACCACTGCCGGGCCGTGGCGAAGCTGGCCGTCTTTCTGGCGCAAAGGCTCAACGAAAACGCCGAAGCGGTCAATGTCACTCTCCTGGAAAGAGCCGGCCTGCTGCACGATATGATGAGGGTCTTTGATTTTCAGCAGCCGGATTACAACCAGTTCGAGCGAAATCTTCCGCAACAAGAAAAAGCAAAATGGCACCGGCTGCGCGCGAAATACAAGGCAATGACCCATGAAGACGCCGCTTACGATGTATTGAAGGAGCGATACCCGGTGCTGGCTCTGACGATAAAGCGGCATCGTTACATGGCCATGCTCGATGAAAAAGACTGCCCTGAGACATGGGAAGAAAAACTGCTTTATTACGCCGACATGAGGGTAATGCACGATAAAATTGTGCCGTTAAAGCAAAGGCTCACCGAAGGGCACAAAAGAAACATCCACATGCACGGCTCGGCCGCTAAAAGCAAAATCAACACCGCCAAAGTCGATCCGATGATCGAAGAAATGGAAAAAGAAATCTTCGAAAAAATCGGACTAAATCCTCTTGAAGTAACGAATGAATTTATCGACTCGTATTGAGTTCTCGGCAACAAATAAAATCGGCGGCGCTCCTCACCAGAAAATCCGACCAAACCAATTTAGCTAACTCTTAGCAACTTTCGCTTGACAATGCCATCCCTGTTATATATTGTTCAATCGTAGAAGCGAAAACACTGAGTCTCGCACCAGGGAAAAGCCTCATCAAAGAGAGATATTGTTTAGAGCGGAAAGCAAGAGCAGGCCGATAGCCTGAAGAAATGGAAGAGAACGAACGGGATACATAAAACAGGTATAATATTGGCGTATGGAAATGGAAATGAACCAAATCGAACACGAGGAACCTGATAACTCCGGCGATGGAACGCCAGTTTGTATTCGGTGTTTCCAGCCGGTCGATCCTTTAGCCCACTACTGTTCGCATTGCGGAGAGGCAACGGGACGGTTCACCCACTATATCCCATTTGTCAATATCCCCTGGCAGACACGCATCTGGGGTCAGGTTTGGCGGCAGATATGGTCTCGTGACGTTTCGCTGCCCGGCCGCGCTTTCCGGCTGTTCATGGTCGTCTGGAATGTCCCTGTCATGCTGATAGGGTTGTTATTCAGGCCCCGGCAGGAACCGGAGCAGGAGCAGCATCAAAACAACGCCGGATCGGAGCAACAAGAAAGCGTCCCGTCCGGTTAAAACGTTGTGCCTGGCGAAATATGGTTGGTAACATTTTATGTCACTGTTCTTCGCAGAATGGGAAATTTCGAATGAAGAGAAAACGCTTATTCATCGTATCGTTCTGTGCAGCCTTGCTTGTTGTGGGTATTCTGGTCGCAACACTCCGACCTCAGCGGCAAGTTCTTTACAGGGTTACATATCTTCCGTCTCTTGGCGAAGAGTTCTCCCTTCCTTGTTCCATTAACGATCGGGGGCAAATCGCCGGATTCTCGAAAGTTGCCTACCGCAGCTACCACCTTTTTCTCTGGGATCGCGAAAAGGGATTGCAGGATCTGGGGCCCGTATTCAACAACCAAGTCTATATCAATAACGCCGGGCAGATCGCAGCAACAGTGCGGGACCCGAACGGTCATGAGCGCGCCTTCATCTGGAACCCGAACCACGGCAGGTACCTCCTTCCCACGCTGGGCGGCAAAACCGCAACCGTTCACGGCATAAACAACCACAGCCAAGTTGTGGGTGCCGCCGAAACAACTTCCGGTGTTCTCCACGCCTTTGCCTGGGATGCAATCAGCGGTATGCGCGACCTATCGGCGTCCAGCACAGGACAGACACGCGCCTGGTCTATTAATGATGCCGGCCAAGTTGTCGTTTTCGCTCCGGGCCCTCCGCTATTAGTCGATGCAAACGAGGGCGCAACCTCTACCTCCCAGCCAATCCCGGTTCGCGGACTGATTGAGATCAACAACAACGGTTATGTCGCAGGTCTTGTGCAGGCGGGACCGGACAAGTACGATATTGTTATCTGGCATTCGGATTCGGGTCAAAAAAAGCTTGTTCAACTCTATGCGAATGCATCCAGCGGTCTATACATAAATGATGTCAACCAAGTGCTTCTAATCAAAGGACGACAACCAAAAGTCAGAATATTCGGACGAACGTTGTTCTCTACTAATGTTCAGAACTATCTGCATGATCCGAAGCGTGGCTGGCTTTCTCTTAATGGATATGTTTCTGTCGGCCCTTATGAAGACCTCTGTCTAACCGACCTGAACAACAAAGGCTGTATCGTGGGTGTCGTGCAATCAACAAGAGATTCTCCCAGTCGCGGAGTACTCCTCGAACCGATACCCGAGCAATGGGATAAGTAATTCAAACCACATTCCCCTGGGGACATCTAACGGTGGGCAGTCCACAGTCCTACGGGCTCTCCCGGAAGTACCGACAGGCACGCCTTACGGCGGGACGCCTTATGGCGCTTACG
>CAZTDF010000272.1:0-5118 GCA_964612465.1 uncultured Pirellulales bacterium | reverse complement strand
TGAGCAGCGCTATGATCGCAATTACGACCAGCAGCTCAACTAATGTAAAACCTTTTTTCTTCATCTTGTTCTCCTTTTTCTTTTCGAGATTCGCCAGCCCGACCGTTTTGAATCACGCTTCGGTTTGTATTTTAATAGATAAATGCCTACTGTCGCATACACATGAGACACCAAACACCCATTTTTTCTCCCGCGAATCCCATTAACTTGACAATAATTTCCTATAGCGGTCGGTCTAAATTTGTAAAACCGTTTTTACCAATTAAATTCGTGCAATCAGTTCTTCAGTTACTTCTAGCTTGCTTCTACGCCAACTCAAGGACATACATATAAACTGCAAGCAAAAATTTCTCTCGGCAGGTGGGTTCTTGATATGAAATTGGGACCAAGATTATGATGACAGCTTCAGATTTATTATAAAGAACTTTTCAAACCTACCTGCATCTATACTTAAATATTAGCACAAGGTAACGCGGCTGTCAACTGAATTTCGTCAAATTTTGAGACGTTCTTGAAACTTTTTTACTATTCGTTTATAATACCTGTTTTTAGAACGGAATCGTGGATATGAGCATTCAAAAAAGTTACGAAAACACAAAAAAATTGCTAAAAAATCACAATCAGGAGCATTTTTTGGCATTCTGGGACAAGTTAGATAAAGGCCAAAGGCAGGATTTACTCGCTCAAATCCAGCGGCTGGACTTTGATAAAATAGACGTTTGGGTGAAGGAATTCATTAAAAATCCCGTTTCCGATGCAATCAGCGGCGATTATGTCCCCGCTATGTCCTATCATCCCACCCCGGTCGGCCCCCAGCAGCAGCGCAAGTATGCCGAAGCAGTCAAACTGGGCAAAGAATTGATATCAGCCGGCAAAGTAGCCGCGTTTGTCGTCGCGGGCGGCCAGGGTACACGCCTCGGATTCGACGGGCCAAAGGGGAATTTTCCTATTAGTCCTATAAAGAAAAAAACGCTTTTTCGAATCTTTGCCGATTCCATCGCCGCCGCCTCGCAAAAATATCATGCCGACTGCCCCTGGTATGTTATGACCAGTCCTTTGAACTACGGCCAGACCACAGAGATTTTTCGCTCGAATAACTATTACGGTCTGGGCGAGAAAAACGTCTTTGTCTTTCAGCAGGAGACATTGCCCAATTTCAGTTTGGACGGCAAGATTCTGCTTGAAGATAAAGCGAAAATCGCCTGCTCACCCGACGGCCACGGCGGAAGTTTCAGGGCCCTTTACCAAAGCGGCGCCCTGGATGATATGAAAAGACGCGGCGTGGAATTCCTGAGTTATTGGCAGGTCGATAATCCCCTGATAAATATCTTCGATCCGCTTTTTATTGGCCTGCACGTTCTCGATAAGGCCGAGATGTCATCGAAGACATTGATAAAATCCGGCCCGAAAGAAAAGGTCGGCAACTTCTGTCTGGTCGACGGCAGGGTAAACGTCATTGAATACAGCGATCTGCCTGATGAACTGTCTGAGAAAAGAAATCCCGACGGCTCGCTGGTCTTTGAGCTCGGCAGTATTGCCATCCATATCATCAACCGCACCTTCGTGGAAAAATTGAACGCCGGTGATTTCTCTTTGCCGCTGCACAGAGCGGTAAAAAAAATCCAGCACATAGACGAGAAGGGAAATACAGTCGAATCCGACGGCATAAAACTGGAGAGCTTCGTTTTTGATGCGCTGCCGCTGGCTTCGAAGTCGGTTATATTACAGACGATTCGGAGCGAAGAATTTGCCCCAACCAAAAACGCCACCGGCGTTGACAGCGTCGAAACCACGAGGAAGATGATGATCGCCCGTGCCGCCGGCTGGCTCGAATCGGCGGGCGTCACAATCCCCAGAAAACCGGACGGCTCGGTCGATTGCCTGCTCGAAATTGCTCCAAGCTTTGCGCTTGAAAAAGAAGACATCAAAGAGAAGCTGGATCAAATACCCGAGATCAAGCGGTCCGGCTGCATCTACATAGCCTGAGTTCACGCAGTATTTTTGAGCTGGTTTTAACCAGAAGCTTCGCAGCTATTTCGTAGAGAATTTATGTACCGTCATCGTGGCGTACTTCTGTCCCGGATGGAGGACTACGGTCGGGAAGTCGGGCTTATTCGGCGAATCCGGGAAGTGCTGCGTCTCCAGACAGAATCCGTAGTTCTTCTGATATACTTTGCCCGCTTTACCCGTTACGGAACCATCCAGGAAATTGCCGGTATAGAACTGGACGCCCGGCTGATCGGTATAAATCTCCATAACCCGTCCGCTCGTCGGCTCGTAAACCTTAGCGGCCAGAGCCAGCGTGCCGCCGCCGCTGTTAAGCACGTAATTATGGTCGTATCCGCCCTCAACCTGCCCGATTCGGGAGCCAATAGCCATCGGCGTGGTAAAATCCATCGGAGTACCCTTGACGCTTCTGTTCTCCCCGGTCGGTATCAGGCCTTCATCGACGACTGTGTACTTATCGGCGTTTATCATAAGCTCATGGCCAAGAATATTACCGGTCCCCTGCCCGGCAAGATTGTAGTAGCTGTGGTTCGTCAGATTTACAACGGTTTTCTTATCCGTCTCGGCTTCGTAGCTAATCTGAAGTTTATCGTCTTCGGTCAGCGTATATGTAACGCTGCATGCCAAATTGCCCGGATAGCCTTCTTCGCCATCCTCGCTGATATAGCTCAACTTGACCATTGCTCCGGCACCCTTGTCATCTAAGTCTTCAAGCCTCCATACGACTTTGTCAAAGCCCTTGATACCGCCGTGCAGGTGATTCACGCTGTCGTTTGCCGCCAGTTTATACTCGACGCCGTCGAGCTTAAATGCGGCCTTGCCGATACGATTGGCATATCTGCCGACGATTGCGCCGAAATAGGGGTGCTCTCCGAGATATCCGTCAAGCTTATCGAAACCGAGAGTGATATCAGCTAATTTGCCGTGGCGGTCCGGGACCTCCAGCGAGACTAAAATCGCTCCGAAGCTGGTTATCCTGGCCCTGATACCGCTGCTATTGGTCAAAGTGTATAAATCAACCTGTTTGCCATCGGGCGTTTTTCCAAAAGATTCCTTGTTAGCACTCATTTGTTTGATCTCCTTAGCTTCCGGTTTTTTTACGGTTGCATCCTTTTTTTCACAACCGGACATCGAGATTACAGCTACTGCTAAAACCAGCTTAATCCAAACTCTCGCTTCCATCTTAATACTCCCTACTAAAATTTGCGCTCCTATTGACCACTTCTGCAGGGGCTGTTCGTAAAACACCCCTGACAATATGGAATTTAACAACAGCAAAATCAATTGTCAAAAAAATTATTAAAACAATGTCAGGCAATGTTAATATCTTTCAAAAATTTCAAATCTCAAATCAAATTAGCCCCGTATTCAAGCCACTAATCGTAAAAGGAAAACTCGTTCGGAACGATATGTTCTGACGAAAAAATCTGATAGAATGTAATATCTATAAGCGGTTCTCAGCCTTTAGGTAAGGATTTTGCGTTGGCGTTCTGCGATTTGAAGTGCGAGCAGCACTTACAGAGCAACCGGGACCCGAAAAGGAGATGTTGTAATGGCCGAAGAAAGATGTTGGGGTGAATGTGGGGGTAAGCGGCCGGCCGAAACGCCACAGGGACTCTGCCGGCAATGTCTGATGAATCTTGGCCAGCCAGACGGCCCCAAAGCTAACCAGGTCAATACCTCGGCCGACCAGAGCGATATTCCCGTAAATGTCACACTACCTGCCGGATTCGTGCCGCCAGATCCGGACGAACTGGCCAGGCAGTTTCCGCAGTTCGAAATTTTCGAACTGCTGGGTCAGGGCGGCATGGGCGTGGTTTACAAGACCCTCACCGAATTGCAAAGCCGCTGAATGACCGGTTCAGGACTCCGGCAGCTCGTATTGCAGGTCTTTTTCTCCGGTAGATTGCCTGGCAATATTTATCAGCACACCAACCGCAGCGGCCGACAGCAGCATACTCGTTCCGCCGGCACTGACAAACGGCAGAGGAATCCCTTTCGTTGGCAGAACAACCGTCACGACACCGATATTGAGCGTCGCCTGAATGGCAATCGCCAGAACAATCCCGCTACCTAATAGCCGGCCGAAATTGTCCCGGCAGCGAACGACAGCGAGGATTCCCAGCCCGACGAACATCATAAACAGTAAGATTACCGCCGCGTTTCCGACGAAGCCGAGCTCTTCGCCGATAATCGCGAAAATGAAATCTGTAGTATCCTCCGGCAGATGCCCGTATTTGCAGATTCCCTTGCCTAATCCTTTGCCCCACAGTCCGCCGGAACCCAGGGCAATCAGCGACTGGCTTGCCTGATAACCGGCCGAATCCATCCACTTCTCGGGATCCAAAAAAGCGCCAATTCGCCGCATTCGACTGGGCGAGCTAATCAGCATTAAGGAAAAAGCAGCGGCACCAAACGGCAGGGGAGTCAGAATATGCCACCATTTAACGCCTGCTATTATTAATATTAGGAAGGCCAAAAGTGCGATAAACGCTGCCGTTCCGAAGTCTTCGACGATTACAAGTGCCACGACTACGCCAACGACAAAGCAGACCGGCACAAATCCTCGCCAGTATAGCCTGATGCCGTCCCGGAATTTATCGCATACGGCTGCAAGGAAGAAAATGACCGCCCATTTTGCCAGCTCGGACGGCTGGAAACTCACAGATATAGGTCCGAGCGGTATTTTCAGCCAGCGGTAATGCTGGTTTATCGGTGGAATAAGCCGAGGCAACACCGGGTATAATTTCTGTGACAATACGAGTGCGAGCAGCACGATGCTCAGGGCCAGCAGATAGACAGTCGGATTTCGCGACCAGCCGTTGGCGAGGCTCAGTCTGCGATAGTTAAAGCAGGAAAAGAAGTACATAATCAAACACGCCAGTGGGAAAAACAAAATCTGCCGCAGGCTGGCGTATTCGTAGAACCTCTGCAAGTCTATCTCCTGACCGATGTTGGCGCTGGCCGAGAAGACGAAGACCGTACCGACAGCCATCAAAAGCACGACAACCATCGCGACGCTGTCGGAGACCGGATTATTTCTCATCGTTAGAATCATCTTCTTGAATATATCTTCGGCAGTATCAGGCCAATAACAGCAAAAATTGTTTG
>CAZTDF010000271.1:0-5139 GCA_964612465.1 uncultured Pirellulales bacterium | reverse complement strand
TTACGTTATATAACAATCTTACATATAGATGCGTTGGCCGTCAAGTGAAAAAATGAAAAAATTTGGATTTTTTTTAGACGTTGATTAACGGGGTGAACGCTGATTTTTGAGCCGTATTGGGTATTGTGCAACGAACGTGTGAAGCATTGTCATGTCGAGCTAAGTCTCGACATCTGGATTCCGACTCAACTTGATTTCCTTCGCAGCCGGATCTCTCCACTCGGCTCCGCCTCGGTCGAGATGACGGAGGGTTTCGTAGAGCGTCGTGTGACTGTGTGGCTGTCACCCGTCCGTCTGAGCAGTATAGATTTATGATCTGCGAGCGATGAAAGTAGGCATTCTGAAACTTCGCAAGATTCTTATCGGTTATGAGGGGATAGATAAGTTGCTCCACCAGTTCCTGGGTCAATGGTGGCCCTTTTAGTCTAACCAGTTTACCGTCGATACGGTACAAGGGAGGCAGTCCGATCTTCAGATGCAAATCAGAAATCCGCATTGTGCCTTTTCTTCAAAGTTTCTAAGCATATCCAGTATGCTCAGCTTTCCATGACTCTGGCTTGGATAGATTTTTGCGTCTGGAACATATCCCTTAGCCATGTGTATCTCCACATATATTTTATACAGCCCTTTTTCTTCCAGGCACTGACAGACTGCCACGGATCTCTCGCAACAAGCATTGACGTTTATCGGATCTAGTCTGTCTGTTCGACTACATAGTTCTGTATACCCATCTGCAGGATCTGATCGAGCTGTGATTCGATCCAGTCAATGTCATTCTCTTCATCGACGAGAATTGACTCAAACAGCTCGCGCGTACCGTCATCAGGCTGGAACGGATTGTACACATCGATATATCCTAAACCATATTGGATTACTCCCCTTTGACCTTGACCTTGGTTGGCTTGGCCTTAGGCGACTTCGGCAGCTTCAATGTGAGTATGCCGTCTTTGCACGCCGCTTCTATCTTATCTGCATCTATCTCAGTCACAAGATTCAGATCGCGTCTGAAACTGCCGTAGGATCGCTCAATATGATAGAAGCCCTTTTCTCTCTCTTACCGGTAACAGGGCCATCTTCATTACTCCTTTCCTACATTGTAGTAATGTGTGGAACTCGAGCCTTATGGCTTGGAGTTTCTAAAGTTTTACGGGTTTGCAGAGGTTCTCAGCGTTCCTGGCTTTTGCGCCGCAGTTCTCGCATTTGTACTGCGGATTCTCAATCAGCGCTTTGAACTTCGCCGGATTCTTCTTATCGAAGCCCTCTGCCTTCAGGGCACACATGTGCATTTTGTGCTCTTTCTTCTTACAATCGGGATTACCTGCCATAATAATGATCTCCTATCTGTGTCTATAATGTTAACGCTTTGCAATCTAAAGCAACTTGCCAAGCTTTTCTATTTCCCGGCCCATGTAGTCTATAGCCTTGACGACATCGTCAGTCATCAAGCCCGTTCCTACGATGAGTTTATCCCCGAGCTCATGCGCTGTCCGCACAACTTTCACCGTACCGGCTTCCAACTCATGTCCGGTCCAGGCAAAAGCATGCTCGAGATGAACCGCTGACGCCCTCAGCGAATGACCTGCTCTTTTCGTGTCTTTCTTGGCTTTGTACTCCAGAGCTTTGAGGTAATGGTGCCTTGCAAGGGCATGATGCGCCTTGGCAAACGTGCGGTCGAGCGTCTTGGCCGAGGTTACAGTGCCCTTTTCAACGTCACTTGCCAGCTTCTCAAGTTCTGCCACAGATGTGATCAGTCCTTTCTTGCCTTCTGTTGTTGCCCTCGCTGCCTGCAATCTTAGAAAAGCTGCGCCTTTGCGAATCTCCTCTGCTGCTGCCTTGGAGTCCTTCTTCAAAAAGTTTTCTCGCGCTTTGTGGAAATGCTCGCCGGGCAACTCCACAAACTGGAGCAGTACATCCTCCTCCACAAGCACATACCCCTCCGGCGCTTTATGCTTGGTTGACTCTGCAGCCTGAGTCTTTTTCTCACATCCTTTCATCCCGACACCACAGAAAACAATCGCTATCACCAGAATAATTACTGATTTCATAATTCTTCGATACATAATACACCTACCTTTCTTTCCAAAACTCGTTTACAAAAAACACTCCTCAAGAATAATCGACTGAATTACATAGTATTAAGGGGGACTTCTGCTCCACTTTCGTTCTAAAGAGCGAGCATAAATTCCACAAGATCAGTTTTTTCCTGCTCAGTGAGTTTAGTTCCAAGTATAAGATTGAAAAACTCCACCGTATCTTCCAAAGTAAGTAACCTTCCATCGTGAAGGTACGGCGGGGAATCCTTTATTCCTCTCAACGGAAAGTTCTTGATCGGCCCGTCTGCCGAAGCATATCTGCCATTTATCATCTGGGACTTATAGAATCGCTCGGTTTTCAGGTTGTGCATGAGATTATCGGTGTAATAAGGCGGAGTATGACACACAGCACAGGTGCCCTTTCCGAAAAATACAGCCTGGCCATGAAGTTCGGCTTTCGTAGCTTTACCAGGGTCGAGTTTTCCGAACACGTCCAGTTTGGGAGCCGGTGGGAAGTCCAGAAGCGCCTGAAATTCAGCCATGAAGTGAACCTGGCTGCCTCGTTCGAGAATATTAATGCCCTTCTTGGCGGCGATTACATGGTCACCATCGAAATAAGCCGCTCGCTGTTCAAACTCCGTGAAATCCTCAACTGTCTTAAGTGCCCGCTGCGATCCGAACAGGCGCTGGATATTGACGCCCCGTAGTGTTGGAGTATCGAGCCGATGGCGGAACTCCTGGGGCCGGATGTCGCCTACCAGGTGGGTAGGGGAAATAGTATGTCCATTTGAATGACAGTCAAAACAGGTTACTCCTCTGCTCGGCTGCTCGCTACGACGGTCTTCAGTTTGATTGAACTGCTGCTGAGGGAACGGCGTGATCAGCAGACGAAGCCCTTCGAGCTGTTTTGGATTAAGTATTCCATTGAAAAGGTCATAGTAATTATTGATAGTAACTACCTTTCCCTGTGAGATATCGCCGAGGTCAGGACGTGTGGTAAGATAGATCGCAGCAGGATATTCCGGGAGAAAATGGTCCGGCAGGTCGAAGTCAAGATCAAAACGTGTCAGATCCCGGCCCTCTTGCTTTTTGATTTCATCTATAACAAACTTGGGGAAAACCATGCCGCCTTCACTGTGATTAGGATGAGGCAGCGGAAAGAAACCTTTCGGAAATACGCCTTTTTCTCGGATTTCCTCCGGCGTCATTTCCGCGAGTTTCTGCAGAGTCATCCCCGCAGGCAGTTTTACGCGCAGTCCTTCCTGAATGGCTTTGCCGCGAGACATGGTAACGCCTTTGGCAGGCCTGTTCGACAGGTCATATCTTTCAGCAAGCAAATCCATCTGGCGTTTCATGATTTCGGCCTTGGCAGCTTTCATTTTTGCCTGAATAGAGTGAAAATCTTCAGTAATCACAACCGGCGAATAGCTTGATTGTCTATTGGTTTGGGCATTGGCACAGGTTAGCCCAATCCCACAGAAAAGCAACACGATCATTAGGGCGATCGCAAGCCCAACAATTCTTCGATACATGATACACCTGCCTTTTCTTTAATGAATAAATTCTCTTATAAAATACACTACTCGATGGGAAACTAACGTTTCCTGTCGACCGTTCAAAGTCAGATAGAACTTGCAACTTTCTCTCCGTGGTGGATGGTCGAATCCACAGCTTCTGTATGTGCGTTGAAGGTGGCGACAACTACATTTTTTTCAGACATAATCATCCTCCTTACTTTTTGTTGTTTCGTTGTTTCTTCTACCTATATCTGCTACTACAGATTCTTATTGTTTGGACTTTTCATTATCCATCGCCTAATGTTAACGGAAGCACAAAATGTGTAAATCAGTGAAAGTTCTGTTTCTGCCGTACTTCAGAACGCTGATATTTATGAGGGTGAAAACCCCTACAGTACCGCTACCAAAGGCCAATAGTCCTCACGCCTGAGTGTTCCCCACCTTACGATGGCGATCCCTGATCATTTATCGCACTTCCTTCATTGGGATGCGCTGTTCTTTGGACGACACGGGAAAAAATTATATTTTGGATTGACAGATCAGTTGATTTTGTTAGACTTGTATGGAATTGATAGTTTGCGTTTTTTGTATGGAATTCGAGAAATGTCTGCTGTAGAGGACACTGCCGAGCAAGGGCCGTGGGCGGAGGAGCATCGGTTGTTTACCGCAATCGTACACGACTCCAACGATGCCATAACAGTACAGGATTTTAATGGTAATATCAAGCTCTGGAACCTCGGAGCGGAGCGGATATACGGTTATAATAAAAGTGAAGCTCTCAAGATGAATATCGGCCAAATTGCCCCCAATCATAAACTGGACGAAGTCCTGGCGTTCATGAAGAGATTGAGGGAAGGAGAAGAAATCCAGTCGTTTGGTAAAAAGGCTTGTGATTAAAAAATCATTCTGGTTTTCCAACATTGACGATTTAAGCCCATTAGCTACAATTATCAATACGATTAAATCTCATTTTTCGCAAGTTCTTACAATGGGGATGTGAAAAATGGAAAAAGAGGCTTCAACATCTCATAGAAAAGAGCAAAAGGGGCCCGAAATAGGTCGCCAAAGGCTTAGAAAACGCATGAAAAAACAAGCAAATGTGCTTAGAGATGTAACAGAAAAGCTTCGGCAGACCGAGCAAACTTTGCAGAAAAGTGAAGGTAAATACCCCCAGCTTGTGGAGAACGCTGATTGTATTATTATGCGCAGAACACCGGATGGTCGAATTACGTTTTTCAATGAATTCGCTCAGAAGTTCTTCGGTTACACCGAGCAGGAGATTCTCGGTAAAAATGTTGTTGGTACAATCGCGCCTGAAATCGACACCACAGGTCAAAACCTTGTGAGAATGATTAAAGACATAGGGCTTCAGCCGGAACGCTATGCAACCAATGAAAATGAAAATATGCTAAAAAAAGGCGAGCGTGTCTGGGTTGCCTGGACGAACAAACCAATTCGTGACGAACAGGGAAATATTATGGAAATCCTTTGTGTCGGCCGCGACATCACGGATCGCAAGAAGACCGAGCAGGTGCTGCTGGAGTCAAAGCAACAGTTGAGCGTAAGGAGCCAGATCGCAGAAATCTTCC
>CAZTDF010000270.1:0-5237 GCA_964612465.1 uncultured Pirellulales bacterium | reverse complement strand
ACTTCGTTGATTACCAGCTTCGAATAAGATGTGTCGATGGTCCACGTGCGCGAGGCGGTCGGCTTATCTTCGCTTTGCCAGATGCCGGCCGAGTTCTTGCCGATGGCGTAAACGGTATAGGTCTGGCCGTTGAGAAGATTATTCAGCACGATGGGTACATCCACCGGCAGCTCCTGGCTCCAGGGCTCCCCGTTGAGGCTGTATTTATAATGCGTAATACCGGGCCCGCCGACGATAAGCGCAGCTTCCCTGCGATATGTGATTTCATCTGGCTCGCCGCAGACCGCGGCACCGGCCGGCACGTAGGCACCCATATCCAGACCGCACGGCCCTGTGCCGATAGCGGGCGAACCGGCTTTCAGGCGGAAGTCCGTACCCTCATCGACAAAAAGCGGATCGGCATCGATATTATCCTGGCCAAAACCGATGAATTCTTCAGGTACAATCGAGCGGTTAATGACAACTCCCTCGGTTGCCTGTTCGAGGTGCTCGAACAGATTGTTGTTATTCCAAAAGATATTGCCGTCCAGATATGCACCTTTACCCGGGCCGTGAACACTGGTTCCACCAACTTCATTTAACTGGATTGCCGCTTCTGTGATGCCGACAAAGACGTTGTTCCGGGCGTTCATAAAGCAGTCTTCCTTCAAGAGCACGGCGTGATCCACATCGAAGAAAACATTCCGCACGACGGTAATCTCGCTGCGATTCAAGTCGCCGCTTTGTGGTTCACCAGTGGCAATAGCGTTGCAGGTTGTGGTACGTGACGTATTGTAATGGAAGTTCGTAAATAAGTTGCCCTCGATGTAAGCGTCGGCTCCGTCGAAGTCCAAACCATCGTCACCACCACCAAGGAAAATATTGTTCAGTACCTGGACGATTGGCCCGGGCCACTCGGCGCCGAGGAAATCCATTACGTCGTTGTCGCTGGTATTGACGCCAAAGATATTTCCCTCGAGTATCAAGTACTCATCACCTTCGATGTGTTCGCCATGAACGGTCTCACCATCATTGATGCCGGGGAAGACGGAATTGCGAACGATTAGCGACGGGTGATCTAATTCAAGAATCGTCTCCTCGGTGCCGGCCCATGTCATGTCGTCTATCAGTACCTGCGAATGGTCGATTCGAATCGACTGGCCCTGGCCGTCGCCGTATTCCATATCGACATAGGCCAGAAGGTTATCTTCCAGCGAATCTCTGAATTCTATGCCTTCCCAGCGTGAACCGCTGCCGGGTACAATCGTGAACCGAATACGCTCGTACTCGGTGCCCTCGGCAATAAGCCGGCCGCCCTGCTGAATGACGATACCTGTGCCGGTATCGAAGAACAGCGTCGCTGCCGCTTCAATTGTTAGCGTGGTCCCGGCCGGCACCGTCAGGTCGTTAGTCACATGCCACGGGCCGGAAGCAGCATCCAGAGTCGTATTGCCGGCGAGCGCGCCGGAGATATACGAAACGTTGCCGTCATCGTACCAGACGTCTATATATTCACTTTCCAGCAAATTTCCCATGCCGTTGGGACCATCGAATGTTTCAATCCTGATGCGATTGGTCCCCGGCCACAAGGAGCCTGAGCCGCCGGAGGGAATGATTCCGTTGAGTTCAAGATCGAAGCTGATGTCGGCGCTCGTGGTTAAAGCCTGGTGAATCTCGACCGCTATAATGTTAGTACCCGTAAAAAGCAAACTCGGATCTACTTCAAATTCGGTGAAAATGTATTCATCGACCCCACTAAGATTGCCGCTGGCAAGAGTAATAAAATCAATCGCTCCATCAGGCATATTACTGCGCGCCACTTCCACCCCGTTCAAGTACACCACGGCGCCATCGTCACGCATCAATCTCAGACGCAGCATCGAATACAGCGACGCATCAGAGACATCAAACGAACGCCTGAAGTAGGTCGTGACAAAGTGGTTTCTGCTGGGCCCGCTATTGACAACGGTCGCTTCCGGCCGGCCCTGAGAATCATCGCCATAGCCAAGTTCGGCCGGCCCTTCGAGCCACAGTGTATCGTCGTAAGACGGATCGGCAAACCAGTTCGCACCATCCTGTGCCGTGCCCTGGTCGGAACCGTCGTCGAGATATTTCCAAATCGAACCACTACTTATCAGTGTTTCTGTAATACCGCCCGGATTCCCGAAGTTCCACATTCCATCAACCGGCAACCACTCGGCTATCTGACCGTTGACCAGCACAGAGCGGGTTTTGACTGCGTCGGCGGTCCCGTAAAGGATGAAGGCGTTCGTGCTGCTCTGGTAGTATCCGTCGAACTGCGGCAGATCGGTCTGAATCGTCAACTCAGACGAAATCAGCGAAAGGACATACCTGTTGCGCTCGGCAACAAAATCCATCATATTCTGGATTAAGCCGGACGGAACAAAATCTCCCAGCAGATCATCCAGAAACGGCCTGAGTTGCTCTTCGGAGAAAGTTGTCTCGATCAGGTCCCTCAGGTGGAAATAATAGCGCCCGATAAACTCAGGATGCTTGAGGAAACGGTCTATGGTCTGGAGCGGCGAAGAGCGGAAAATGCTGCTGGTGGTACTACCGCTCCGGCCGAAAATAGTGTCAAGATCGTGCTGAATAAGCACAAACCGCGGATCTTCAACACCTTGATAGAGGTAGTAATCATCGCCATAACCGTTTGAGAGGGTCGTTTCGCTGTTGTCCAGCAGAGCATTGATTGCGAAGAAACGCAGCCACTTATCCACGTCAACAACACGCCTGACCTCTTCAACATAAATGTCATCCGGCGTCTCAGACATAGCATAGCAAAGATCCATCAGATCCGTCCAATCGTCCTGGGCTTCGTTGGTTCTCTTGAAGTAGCTGTTTCGGTAATCGTCGGGATTCGATCCCCGGTAGCGCAGGTCGGCCGGGCCGTCGTCCCGCATACATTTATAGGCGTTGCCGGCACCGTCGTTCGGGAAATGGTTGCCGGCAAAGTCACTGTCGATTACCTCGACGTGAGCATACGAGCCGTACATCCTTTGCCCGGACTCGGCCAGGTTCTCCCCGTTGACCCTAACCTGCACGACAGTGACGTTGGGCTGCGGCAGTCCGGAGAGTTGGAAAAGCGCATTGCCGGCCAGTTGATTATATGTATATTTTGTGTTCAAATTAATTGCCGTGACGCCCTTCCACGGCCGGTCTTGCGGGAATTTCAGGCGATAGTTGTTAGGCGGATCGCCCCGCGAGCCGTGCCCGCGATTCCGCACTCCGAGATTGTGACGGACCTTTACATCAATGCCGTCGGCGCTGACAAACGCCGCGTTAACCTGGGCATCGCTGTTACGCTCCCCGCCCTGACCGTCGCCGATATCGAGCAGCCTGCCCTTCTCCATTTCGGTCATTATCAGGTAATAAATCGGCTGGCGGCCCGGCTGCCAGGACGAATAACCGTCAAAGGTGTTATCCACCTGATAAAGAGCATTGGTCACCTGCTCCGGTATTCCGTCCACGAAGCTCGGTGCCGGCCAGGTTCTTGAGTAGGCGACGGCATCGCTCGCTTCGATATAATACTCGATTATCGTGCCATCCTGCTGGGCGGGTATCTCTGCCCCATATATTTCATCATTAGCCGCATCATCGCCGTGTGCTCCGTCATCAAGCATCGTAACACGGATGTAATCGTCAAGCTCGTGGTGAGGATAAATATCTTCATCTTCATATACTGAAACATCAACTCGATAATGCAGCGTCACTGTAATGCCTGTCCGAAGCTCGTCGATGATGCGAGCTGTAACGGCTACTGTTTCGTTTTCCGTCGGGACAATCGGGGCATGTGTCACATCCAAAATAAAGGGGGCGACATTCTCTTCGGCAACCGAGTTGATCATACCAGGCGTGCCGTTATCCTGAGCACTCGCCGTCCAGTTCTGTCCATAATCGTTTGGCATGCGTGTGTTTATTAATTCCAGGGATTTACCGCCGCCATCGTGATCAGAATTCCAGAACCAGCCGCGATGACCATAATCCCGTGGTCCCAACTCACGCACGGCCCAATCTCCCTCATCGGCGTAGCGGACCCTGTCGATCTGCACGCCTGTATTGTCAAGAATCTCAATCGCTTCGCCTCTGTTACTTAGCCGGCCTACCCAACCGCCGACAACATTGCTTATCGATGGATAATAAGCTTTGAAGGTATCGACATCCGCAGCTACAACGAGATACTCCCCGGCTCCGAGCGTCACATTGGGGAATGCAAAATCCACGCCGTTGTTGATTCGCCAGCCCGAGAGATTGACCGGCTCGATACCACGGTTGAAAAGCTCGATATATTCGGCGCCGATGTCCTCTGGGCCGGTATCCGAATGGTAGGGATGATACATAATCTCTGTTATCAGCACGGCAATTGGTGCCGATGAGTTGGGCTTGCCCGGCGTAGGGGCGGCAAGAGTCTGCCAGTTACCGCTGCCGTCGGGCATCCGGCCGTAGGAGCGGTTTTCGGCCTGAGAGCCAAAGGACACCTCGTCGATCAGAGTTTTGCCGTCGGTGGCAAAAAAACGGATATTCTCGCCGTCGGAGCCAAGCTTGAAACCAGCGTGCAGCGTACCCTCGTTCGTCTCGCCATCGGCCCAGATAAGCAAAAAGCCTCTCGGGGCAATTGTAGTCACAGCAGGATTATTATCAGGCACACGCCAGCCGTTCGCAGCCGACTGATTATCCGTAAGATACATCCCGCCTATATTTACTGCCGAATCGCCGCTATTGTAAATCTCAATCCAATCGTCGTCATCGCCGTTCTGATCACGTACCGAGCCGGCGTTATTAGCCATCAGCTCGTTGATTACCAGCGCCATAGCGACGGAATTCGTGTCGCGGGCATCCTGCCCGCGATCCGAGGGCGGGACGCCCTCGACACAGACAGAAACCACCAAAAAAACAACCAGAATCAATGGTAGAAACGAAACTTTCATAGACATGAATAATGTTCTGTCTCCATCTTCACCGCTGCCATAGACCGGTGAGAAGCGGTTATATCACTAACCTTCCAGCCTCAAAGTCGCGGTCATCGACTATGAGGGAACATGCATTTTTACTCTAATTCTTTAACTATTTTAACATTAGAGCGTATCTGAGTCAATTGAAATAATGGAGCAAGAACCTTGTGAAAAAAAGTTTACAGTTAATTTTCTTGTAGAATTCTTCTTATAATTGTATATATTCGAAATACTGGGAGTGTAGCTCAGTTGGTAGAGCAACGGCCTTTTAAGCCGTAGGTCTTGGGT
>CAZTDF010000269.1:0-5284 GCA_964612465.1 uncultured Pirellulales bacterium | reverse complement strand
GGACGGCTCTGACCGTCTATGATATGACTACGGGCAAGGCCGAGGACCTTCTGCTGTTGAGCGAAGAGCAGGATCGCAAGCGGATCGAAGCCAGCGATGATCGTGATGAAGGTGTGGTCAATCTCTCTTGGTCGCCGGACAGCCGGTCATTGCTTATCACGATATCGAAGATCATCAGCTTAGCCGACCGGATTGTGCAGCCTGATGTTTATCGCGTGGACCTGCCGCAGCGTCTTATCAGCCCACTGGCCAAAGCCTGTGACGGGCCTCCAATGGGCCGGGCCTCGTCAATGACGGCCGACGTAACATCGCCCGGGCAACAGCAGGTACAAACCTCCGTCGGCATTACAACGGAGGCCGCCTCTCCAGAGACTTTCGCAGACGATCCCAGTATCGTCACCCGGACGATTGAGCCCATGCACATGACCGTGGAAGAAGCACTTGTATCGTTACCGACCAAATACAACCAATATGTCACTTCGAACACATCCCGCAATCTGCTTCTGTTCATGGGGCCGGCCGAGCTTCTCGCTGAATTGCAGGCGAATCTGAAACTGATCGACACCCCGGCCAGCCAGATTCTGGTCGATCTGTTGGCCGTTGAGCTGACCGATGAGGCCAATCGTGAACTTGGGCTGGACTGGACTTACGCCGAGGGACGGTTCGCTATGTTCCAGCCTATGGGCAATGCGATTCGCGACCTGAGCCCGGACGCCTCATTAGACGGACTAACCACCTACCCCGGAACCGGCCAGGTCTTCTATCAGGGCGTGGGCAAATTGCCGCGGGAGTTCTTTGTTCGCCTCAACGCACTCGTCCAGGACGGCAAGGGCACGATTCTGACCAATCCGCGAACGGTCGCGGTCAGCGGTCTGGAAGCCACAATTCAGATTCGCAAGACGCTGAATTATTTCTTTAATGAAGGCTATGACGTATCCGGCCGACCAATCGTCAAGAAGAGCGATATCTCAGCCGATACCCAGGGCCGCATTACCCCCACCCTTCTGGCGGATGGTCGAATCAGCATGGTTGTCTCGATCAAGGTCGGGAGCTTCACCTTTACGCCGGACGCCGGCCTGCCCGAGCAGGTCAACCGCGAATCCACAACTACGGTCATCGTCCGGGAAGGCCAGACCTTGGTGATAGGCGGTCTGCGCCAGCAGGAAATGAGCGAAGCCGTTATCAAAGTGCCGCTCCTGGGCGATATCCCGATCATCGGGCTTTTGTTCAAGAAAACCCAAAAGGCGACCCGAAACAGCGTGCTGACGCTATTCATCACGCCCCATGTCCTTCTCCCCAACGCCCCGGCGCCGGACTGGCCAGAACTGGATGCCGACGACCATAAGATACAGCCGATTATGAGTGAGACCCAATCACAAAATTACGGCACGCGCAACACAGACTAACCGCATGCTGTAATGCAGAGGCAAGGAAATACTGACACGATTTGCCTCAGCGATAAAATGTATATAACGCTGCTTGCAGACTGCGGCCTTACGGGTGGACATGAAGATGCGTTTACTGGTTGTAGAAGACTATAGGCCTTTGCAGCAATCCCTTGTGAAGGGTCTGCGCGAGGCCGGCTTTGCTGTGGATACTACGCGCGACGGCAGGGAGGGTCTGTGGTACGCAACGAGCAACGAATATGATGTAATTATCCTCGACCTGATGCTGCCCGGGATGGACGGGCTTGAAATCCTCAGGAAGATGAGAACTCAAGGCAAAAAAACCCATGTGCTGATCCTGACGGCCAAAGACACCGTTCAAGACCGCGTCACCGGCCTGGACCTCGGCGCCGACGACTACCTGGTCAAGCCGTTCGCTTTCGACGAACTAATGGCGCGGGTTCGTGCCCTGCTGCGCCGCAGCTACCGCCAGAAGAATCCCAGGATCAAAATCAAGGACCTGCGGCTCGACCTTACCACGCAGAAAGTTTGGCGCGGCCGGGATGAAATTCAGCTTACGCCGAGAGAATACGCACTTCTGGAATACCTCGCAATGCGTGCCGGCCAGATGGTATCCCGCTCGGATATATGGGAACACGTCTACGAGTTCAGCTCGTCGGCGTCCAGCAACGTTGTGGACGTTTACATCGGCTACCTACGCAGAAAAATCGAACGAGAAAGTAAACCCGCTCTAATTCAAACCGTCCGCGGCCGCGGCTATTTGTTGGGAGAGAGACCATGATGCGCTCGCTCCGAACCCGTTTGCTCAGCGGCATAATCGGCGGGATGATTCTCCTGCTGATTGTCTTCAGCCTGCTCATATACGTCGTGATTCGCAGCGCTCTGGTCAACCAGTTCGACACGGCGCTGGCATCCGTCGCCCAGGTACTCGCAGCTTCGGTCGAAATAGATCCAAACGGAATCGATATTGAAATCGGCGTTCAACAGATGCCGGAGTTTACTAATCCGGATCATCCCATGAACTATCAAATCTGGAGGCTGGACGGCGAAGCTGTATCCAGGTCTCCCTTATTAGGCAACGGCGATCTTCCATGTTTCCACGGCTCCCTCGACAAACCGGTTTACAAAGTATTTCCCGGCCCGGAAGATCGCCCGTACCGAGCGGCCGGCACCACATTCTTACCGAGAATCGAGACAGACGAGCCAGACGGTGCCGCGCAGACCGCAGAGCAACCCTTGATTCTGGTCGTGACCCGCGATGCGCACGAGCTTTACGGCCAACTCAGCCTGCTCAAATGGCTTCTATTCGTCGCGGCGAGCGTGAACGCCGGCCTTGCCCTGGTTATCGGCGCCTATGTAGTCCGCAGCGGCCTGCGTCCCCTGAACACAATAGCCGCCGAGATCGCAGCCGTCAGAGTGGACAGCCTGACGACTCGAATCGGCACCCGGCACGTACCGGCGGAGGTGGTCCCAATCAAGAATCGCCTCAATGAGCTGCTTTCCCGGCTGCAAGCCTCGTTCGACAGGGAGCGGCGGTTTAACGCCGACGTCGCCCACGAATTGCGAACACCGCTGTCAGGAATACGCTCGACGATTGAGGTGTCGCTTACCCGCAGCCGCGACGCGACCGAGTACCGGGCGGCGCTTTCCGACTGCCTCGAAATCGCCAAAGACATGGAGTCGGTGGTCAATAACCTGCTGATGCTCTCCCGTCTGGAGACCCAGCAAATCAGCTTCAAAACTGAGCCGGTTCAACTGGCCGAACTTCTCGATTCCTGCTGGCGGTGCTTCAGCAAAAAAGCGGACGAGCACAGGATCGTCTTCGAGAATCAAATTCCCGCCGAATTGACTTGTCAATCGGATCCCGAACATCTGTCTATGGTATTCTCCAACCTTCTGGACAACGCCGCCGAATACTCAAACGATGGCGGACAAATCCGGACTACGGCCCGCCGAATCGACGATGCGGTGGAAATTGCAGTTTCCAATACCGGCTGTGAACTTACCGCCGAGCAGGTCTCAAAAGTCTCCGACTGCTTCTGGCGGGGCGATTCATCGCGCTCGGACACCGGTGCTCACTGCGGTTTGGGCCTGGCCCTGGTCCAGCGAATTGTCAAGGCCTTGGGAGGCACGTGCACCATCCAGTTGGAGCCGGGCGGCATTTTCACAACGAAGGTGACACTGCCGGCCGATAGTCAGAAAACAATTGCGGCATAGCCTACCGCCTCGGCGCTCGTGGTGCCCATTTTCCGGAGCATGATTTCATTACTGGTGGTGTGTCCCAGCAACAGGCCTTGCTTGCAGCCAAGTTCTTTTGCCGCTGCGACCGTTGCCGCCGCCGCGCCGGGACCGCAGGCGTTGCCGTCCTTTATCGCGCCGGCGAGCAATTCGGCCGGCTTGAGTTTCAAAGTCAAATCGATGAATTTTTTATCATTAACCTTCTTTGCCCAGGCCAAAGCGTTCTTTCCGGTTCCCATCGGGGCAAAGCCGTAACGCGGGCCGTAGTGGGTCAAATCGGTCGATCCTACGCAGACGATTTTCTTATCCTCCTGCTGACCGATAATCTCGCCGACACGCGTGCCCAGCGCGACAGCCTGCTCGGTCGGCGGCACAACAACAGGTACTATCTTAGCGCCGGGAAAGAGATACTGTACGAACGGGACCTGCACCTCGATACTGTGTTCGCTCAGGTGGGCGCTTGGGTCACTGACGGCCTGGCCGGTACCCAAAATGGCATCGGCCAATTCCTCGTCAATCACAATCTCGCCGAGCGGTGTTGCCCAAACGCCCCTGTCGCTAACAGCCGGCGAGGTACCGAAGTAGCCGTGGGCGGCGCCGAATATGATAAAGGTATTAACCTTTTCATGCCGCTGTTTGATCGCAGAGAAGACCAACGCGGCCAAACTGCCGCTGAACGTCCAGCCGGCGTGCGGAACTATGCCCGCTACTATCGTTTCCGGCAACGGCTCGCTTATATTTACCGCTTCGAGGCACTCGTGAATTTCACTGACACAGGAATCGTGCTGGCCGGGATAAAATTGACCTGCAACAACCGGTTTCCTCGCTTGCATTTTTCGACTCTCCTTAAGCTATTTTTTGATTGCCGATTGCCGATTGCCGAATTAAAATCGAACATCGAAAATCGTAAATCGCAAATGCCAACTGGCCATTGTAACCTTTTAATAAGAGAAAACAATATGGTATCTGAAAAAACAGCCCCCGTCGCAGTGGTAATGGGCTCGGACAGCGATATGAAGGTCATGAAAAGCTGCATCGAGCAGCTCGGCGATTTCGGCATCGAGCCTTTCGTGCGGATCATTTCGGCCCATCGGACGCCTGAGATTGCCTCTGATTTCGCAGAAAACGCCGCCGAAAACGGAATTAAGGTCATAATCGCCGCCGCGGGCATGGCCGCCCACCTGGCCGGTGCCATGGCGGCTAAAGTAACGCTGCCTGTCATAGGCGTGCCGCTGGACTCGGGCGCGGGCCTGGGCGGGATGGATGCGCTGCTGAGCACCGTACAGATGCCGCCCGGCGTGCCGGTGGCGACCATGGCTATCGGAAAAGCCGGCGCCAAAAACGCCGCGATTTTCGCTGTGCAGATCCTTGCCCTGGCCGATGCAAACTTCAGCGAAAAACTGGCCGCCTTCAAGCAGGACCAGCAGCAAAAGGTAATCAAAAAAGACGCCGCCCAGCAGTAAACCCGGCACGGATCCAACCTCGAAATTGGCTTTGTTTGGCTTTGTTTTTTCGCCGCCCGAAACCGCCGAATTTCTTCGTAATTACCTGTCATTACTGAATTTGCGTTCATTTCCGCACCTGACAAATTGGCTTTGTTTTTTCAAATCGCACCTTTTCAAACGTACCTTGGACTTAAT
>CAZTDF010000268.1:0-5308 GCA_964612465.1 uncultured Pirellulales bacterium | reverse complement strand
GCTGTCCCGAGTTTTCGACAGCCTGGCGTAAAAATTTTTGCCTTGGCTTGTCCGTTTTTTCAGCAACTGGGGCGATGAATTCATTTAGTAGACATCTTGTCTGGGTGATGATAAAATCTTTTCCAATCATTTTTAGGCCTCCTTGTGTTATTGTTAGAAAAACGGGTTTAACATACATAAGTAGGCTTTCCGCATATATTGTGCCAAAACGGGTAATCGGGAACCCGAAATTCGTTGAAATTGCGATGTAGTTTTGGTATTATGGAACTCGAATTGAACAGTAGTGCCTCAGGAGAAGTACCCGAGGCGTGTAGAAATGCCATTTATGAAGTCAAAAGGGAAATGTCAGGTGAAGATACCTAAGAGCAAAGCGGAACTCAAGCGTCCAGTTGATAAGCGTCATGCGCTCTTGCGAATCGAGAAAGAGAACGTCTGGGTCAGGAGTCTCAATCGCCAGCTCGCGGAGACCTTCTGCTCGCTGGTCACGCGGAGTGATCCCGTCACCGTCAAGAGGACCGCTGGGGTCATCGTCTGGGGGACCTACGCCGGAGAGCCTGAGAAGACCGGCACGATCCTCCTCGATCACAAACCAGACGGCCGCTTCAAGCTCGTACCCCTGAGCACCACGCCGATTAGCCTGCTGAGACAGGTGGCACACTTCGTAGGACGCCATGGCAGCGTGACCTCCAAAGAAGGGCAACATGGACTCATCTTCCGTGGTGAACTTCGGAATCCAGGCGAGCCCATCGAGACGGAGGTGACGGCTCAGGAGCCGGAACCCGAGGTCGCGCCAGCCAGGGAGAAGGCCCTGGCAGAAACGGTGAAGATACCTAAGAGCAAAGAAAAACTCAAGCGTCCGGTTGACAAGCGTCATGCGATCTTGCGGATCGAGAAAGAGAACGCCTGGGTCAGGAGTCTCAATCGCCAGCTCGCAGAGACCTTCTGCTCGCTGATCACGCGGGGTGATTCCGTCACCGTCGCGAGAACCTCTGGGGTTATCGTCTGGGGGACCTACGCCGGAGAGCCTGAGGAGACCGGCACGATCATCCTCGATAGCAAACCAGACGGCCGCTTCAAGCTCGTACCCTTAGACATCACGCCGAATAGCCTGCTGAGACAGGTGGCACACTTCGTCGGACGCCATGGCAGCGTGACCTCCGAAGAAGGGCAACACGGAGTCATCTTCCGTGGTGTACTCCGGAATCCAAGCGAGCAGGAGTTGGAATCCAAGGTTGCGTCAACCGCCGAAGCACCCACAGGTGGGTTCGAGAAGATCACCGGGGCCGATGCCATCGCCGCCATTAAGCAGAAAGTCACCATGGAGTTCATCGAGAGTGGCGTCAAGATCCGCATCCAAGGCAAGCGGGCGGACTGCGAGAAAACCGCGAACCGCATTCTCAAGGGCAGCCCGACGGTGGCTTCGCAGCGGGGCTCAAAATACATGATCGAAGGCAACCTCAATAAGTCCTTTCTCAAGAAGGGAGCCAACCAGCAGGGTCCCGATGCCAATGGAGTGTATACCAGGGAGAACGCCTCGGAGCATACCTTCACTGCATTCGGAGAGAACCTCACAGCTGTCAAAGCAGCCTGCCTCACAGGTTGTAAGGAAGACACGATGTTCACGATCGTCGTCAACGACCGCTCGGCCGGTCACTTAGTGATAAGCTCAGGTAGACGACGCCTAGTGTGATTCGCTCTCAATGACATGAAAACGCATCCTTATATTATTGCGAGGAGTGTAGCGACGAAGCAATCTCGTCTTTGCCAACAGGCCCGCTGTCTCTGGTTTTTGTAGTCCGTGAGATGAAAAATGGTGGGGCAAGCCGCCAGCTTACAAAGCGGGGAAAGCCTTAATCCACAATCCGCAATACGTAATACGAATATTTATTGATTTTTGTTTTTTTAGCCGATTAACATATGGTCGCTGAGTTAATCTTTGGTGTCGTCTAATGTTCAATGGAACGCCGGATACGAAAGGATTGGCAGATGTGCAAAACATGCGGATGCAGTTCAAGCAAAAAAGCCAAGAAAAAAGCTAAGCCTAAAAAGAAATAGACGCCTGCACCTTATCCCAATTTGTGCTGTAGCGTTCGTTCGCTTCTTTCAGGAAGCCTGTTCCTTCAACTATGTTTACCACGAGCGATCGTGACATCGTCCGGTGACGCCGAGAGACTCGCTTTATGCAGCGGTTGTTACTGCTTCGGCGTGGGTGTCCTTACCCTTCCTTCCAGTACCGCTGGACGATACCGTCCCTGACCTCAAAGGCGACGGTGTGTTCCACGTCCTTTTCGTCACTGATAACGATGGGCGGCGGGAACATGACAAATTGGTTGTCCTTTTTCCTTACGCATTTGTACTTGAGGATTTCGCCGCCGTCATCGTTGAGAATTTGCTCGCTCGGCTCGCCGAACGTCTCGATCACCCAGTCCCTCGTGGTCTGGCCGCACTCCACCTGCTTGAGCGTGTCGTTTTCAATGCCGGTGTACTGCTCGTCCGTCTCGCAGACTATGCAGCCGACAACCAGAACCGACACGGCAATCAGAGCCGCAAAAAGACCAATCTCGCCGCGTTTATGTAATTTCATTTTGTGCTTCTCCTTATTTCAGTTCGCATTTTATGCCGTAAATTCGGCCCTGCAAATCTTTCCGCAGGGGCAACGTATATTTGTCTTTCCTATACTATAGGCGTTAAAACCATAAAAAGGTTACAAAAATATTTAAAAAAATTTGACCCGCTCGAAGATCGCCCGCATACGAGATACATTTTACGCCCCATGAAATAAGGACAGGAGCATTAACATTAACTTTGCAGGGTGAATCATCAATCAATTATAACGATGTCTTCCGGGATGGCGACAACGTCACGGTGTTTCGGGCCGAGGAGCTTTTTGATTTCGGTACTGTGCTTGCCGGCCAGAGTTTTAAGCTGGGCGCTGCCGATGCTGGTGACGGCCTTGGCGTTATCGTTGTCCCTGGGACTCCTTACGGAGAGCATCACGACGGCGCCGGCTTCGAACGCTCCGCTGACGGAAACCACCCCGCTCGGCAGCAGGCTCTTGCGAGCCCGGACTGCTCGCATCGCGCCTTCGTCAATTAATATCGTACCGGCCGGACTGCTGTTGAGAATCCACCTCAAACGGTTAGAGAGCTTTCGCTTCGGCATGAAAATAGTGCCGATTTCTTCGCCGGCGATGATCCGGGCGATAACGTTTTTCAACCGGCCGTTCGCCAGGACGATTCGACAGCCCGCGTTGGAAGCGATTTTTGCCGCCTCGATTTTCGTTTTCATACCGCCCGTGCTGTGCCGGCTGCCTTTGCCGCCCGCGTTGCGAACGATCTCGTCGGTGATTTCGAAAACAGTTGTGATCGGCTTTGCGCCGGCGAATTTTTGCGGATTTTTATCGTAAAGCGCGTCGATGTCACTGAGCATGATCAAAAGGTCGGCGTCGATCTTGCTGGCGACCAGCGCGCTGAGCTTGTCGTTATCGCCGAAAGCCGAGCCGATTTCGTCCGTGCTGACGCTGTCGTTCTCGTTGAGAATCGGCACGACGGCCAGCTTCAGCAGCGTCTCGATAGAATGGCGAAGGTTCAGGTAAGTTTTCCTGTTATCGAGCACTTCGGCGGTCAGCAGGACCTGCGCGACTGTCACGCCATAACGCAGAAACGATTTGCGGTACTCGGCCATCAGCAGCGGCTGACCGATAGCCGCACACGCCTGCCGCATTTTGATGTCCTTCGCTCTCTCGGCATCCAACTGGCCGAGCCCCATCCCGATAGCGCCGGAGCTGATAATGACAACCTGCCTGCCGGCCTTGAGCAGAGAATTAACCTGCCCGGCGATTCGACTAAAGTACGCAGCGTCAACGCCGCCGTTTTTCGTCAGAATATTCGTGCCGATCTTTATAACTATTCGTTTTGCTTTATCAAAATTTCGCATGGTGTTGGATATTATATATCGTATTGTGTATTACGTAAATCCTCTGGCTAAATACTATTCACCAGCGACTATTCACTAATTGTTTTCGTTTCTCCAGTAGTCGGCGTGGTACGTGTCGCCGTCTTTGTTCCAGATCTTCGTTATAATATCAGTATCGCCGTCGCCATCCACGTCAGCAAGCACGGCGTCGTGCCAGCCGGGATTATCTATGTGGATCACGACCGGTACGAAGGACGGGATTTTCGAGCCGGAATTCTCCCAGATCACGCCGCGTTCCTTGAGCCCTCGCGGTTTCATGGCCAGCTTGCCCTGTGCTTCCATATAGGTATCGGGGTCTTCCTGCTCGCCGGCGAAAATATCTAAATCGCCGTCCCGGTCGAAATCTGCGACTCCCAGCGAATGAAACGATCCCGTGCCGGGCACGTCCCCGGGCGCTGTCGGCGGATCGGCAAGCTGATGACGCGTCCATGCAGCGCCCTTGCCGGCGTTCTCGACCCAGTACACGTGCGAGTGACCTGTGTCGCAATCGCTATAAACAATGTCGTTTGCGCCGTCGCGGTTTATATCGGCTACCCAGCAGCGTATGCTCGTGCCATACGAGGCGTTTTTGACCGGCTTGTGCGGCCAGGGATGCTTTTGCCACGTGCCGTCGCCCTTGCCGGGATTGGCGAACCAGTAGCCCGGTATCACAACGTCGTTGTCGCCGTCGCCGTCAAGATCGCCGATGCCGTTTGGTGCCGTGCCGCCATGATTCTCGTCGGCCCCGCCGATGACGGTCTGTTTCATGCCGTGCGCCGGGTCGAACCAGGATGCGGTCTTACCGTCGTAAACCAGCACATCGAGATGGCCGTCGCCGTTAACATCGCCGGAGAGAATATCGTGGCCCTTGCCGGGGTACTTGTGGGCCTGCCACGGTGCGCCGGGTTCGGCCGCGAGGTTGCCGGGATTCTTAAACCATACGAGCGAGTACACGATATCCACCAGGCCGTCCAAGTCGCAATCGACCGCTGTGGATCCGAGCTGCGTATCGAATACATCGCCGGTCGCAATCGTATGCCGGACCCACGTGGAGTCGTTCACTCTCTGGAACCAGTAAGCGGCCTTGGCCTCGCGTCGGGACAGACTGATATCCGCGTCCCCATCGCCGTCGAAATCTGCCAGCGGAATCCCGCCCATCCCCCAGGCCGGGCCCGGCAGCGGATCGGCAATTGTAAAATGCGTCCACTTAGCCGCATCGATCTTCGCTCCGGTAGAGCCGGTGATACAAAGCATTATCGTCACTATAACAGCGATTCGCAAGCCGGAGGCCATCTTCCTAATCTCAATATAACGTCGCATTATTTAACCTTTCTGTTCGATTTGTTAGTTTGAA
>CAZTDF010000267.1:0-5316 GCA_964612465.1 uncultured Pirellulales bacterium | reverse complement strand
GGGCGTCAGTATCTGCCTGGCGGGCGTATTCAAAGGCCTTGAGCACGTAATCTTCACCTATAATTTCGAGCCATTTGCATTTTCTAAAGCTGCCGTCTTCTGCAATTGCCTCGTTGATGACATCCCAGCCGTGGATTCGGCCCTTGTAACGGCCCATCACGGTGAAAATGTGATCTTTCATTCGTTTAAGCAACGCCTCGCGGTCCAGGGGTTTGCCGGATTCGTCCTGGAATACCCAGTCCGGCGTTTGAAAAAACCAGACGAGAGTGTGACCAACTACGTGCATTTTGTTTTTCCCGCCCAAAGCAACAAAACGGTCCGCCGGCTCGAAATTATATTTGTTCGGTTCCGGATGGATCTCTTCCCATTTGAGGATATTTTCCGGCGTGATGCTGTTAAAGTGTTTCTCCACAAGAGCTGCGGAGTCCGGCTCATTGCCGGAAATCTGTTGCAGGCTTAGAGCGGCACCAATATAAAAGTCATCCTTAAAAACATCTTTCAACGCAGGTTGTGTTTTTTCGCTGTTCATCAATTTTCTTTTCTCCTCATTTTTGTAAACATTATTCATCCGTTCTAAAAGATGACGCCGGCAAGCCTTCCCTATTATATAAATTTGCGCCTTCAGGATTGTCGGCCCAGGCATAGCGTACCGCTATGGGATTGGTTATATCATCATTCCAGACGATAATTTTATCGCCTTCTATTTTCGCCTTTGCCCAGACGAATTTTTTGTCAGCCCCGGCAATGGCAAAATACTTCAGTTCGCCCCCTTGACTGACCAAACCGCTGCCAATATGTGCAAATGTGAGAATGATTTTGTTTCCTTCGATCTTCATCGATTGATAGATGGGGCCTGAATAAACAACTTTTTCATCGCCGTAGGCCATCTTTTGAGCCCCGAGTGCAAGCCGTTTGCCGACATCTTCCTTATTTAACGGATGGACGTCGTTCCATTCACCGATATCTATGGCCACGGCCATTGCGGTATTGGGGACGGAGAGTGTTTTAAGCTGAGCTTCCCTCAACTCGGCCCAGTTACTTTCGGAAGGCTGGTCTTTTATCTGCATATAATTAGCAAGTTGTACGTATAAAAACGGGAAATCACCCAGACCCCATTGTTGCCTCCAGTCGACAATCAACGCAGGAAATAGTTTCTGATATTCACGCGGTCTTCCGGCGTTGGATTCACCCTGATACCAGATCACTCCTTTAATTGTGTAATTCAATAGCGGAGCAATCATCCCGTTATATAAACCCAGCGGCTGCCACTCAATAAAAGTTTTGCCCGGCAATGGTTTCATAGTCGCAGCTAATTTGTACTGCCATGGCCCTTTTAAGTCGATTGTCCGGCCGGCGGCTGAGAGTTGGTACGGCTTATCCAAAAGAAAACCGCCACGCCCCGTGTTATTGACGACCCTTACTACGATGATATTCTTTCCCGCCTTAAGCAGATTTTCAGGTATATCATATTTTCTCGGCGGATATTGGTATGAAACACTGCCGACAAATTTGCCGTTAATATAAGTTCTATCGCTATCGACAACCCGGCCCAGTAAAAGTCTCGCCGGCCTGCCGGTCATGGAGGCGGGGACATCGATTTCTTTTCTGAACCAGACAACGCCGTTCACATGCCCCAGTGGACCATCCGCCCAGTAGCCCGGCACGTTCATAGTCGCCCAGCCGGAAGCATCGTAAGCCGGATCAAACCACGGCTTTTGGCCGTCCGCCAGACCTTTATCTTTTTGCTGTGAAAGCCTGTACCATGCATCGCTGACGGCTTTGTCTTTGTCGGCGATGCTATTGCGGTAGGCGTTGTCTTTGAATTTTTTCGCTGTTTCGAGATGGGCCGGGAATTCTTTTAAGGCTTCTTCGCTCAGCCACGCTTCGGCGGGCGATCCGCCTACGCTCGCGTGAATTAAACCGATGGGGACCTTGTATTTTTCATATAATGCTTTTGCAAAAAAATAACCTGTGGCTGTGAAACGCAGAACACTCTGGGGATTTGCCGATTCCCATGAACCCGATTGTAAATCTTCATGCGGG
Organism: uncultured Pirellulales bacterium; assembly: GCA_964612465.1. GTDB lineage: Bacteria > Planctomycetota > Phycisphaerae > Sedimentisphaerales > Anaerobacaceae > JAFGPJ01. Next base: position 3,273 of record CAZTDF010000267.1, on the reverse strand, counting down.
GTGTTAAAATCATACCTCTTGGAAACAAAAAAGCGCCTGATAGCCGGATTTTTAGAATTTGCTATCACATCTTCATAGCGTGCTTCTACCCGTGACATAGGCAGATCCATATTCGACTGGCCCGAACATACCCACACGTCGCCTATCAGAATATCTTTAAGAATTACCCGATTGCTGCCGGTGATTTCCATGCTGTAGGGGCCGCCCGCTTTTAATGCAGAAAGCATTACAGCCCATTTGCCGTCCGTGCCTGCGGTGTCACTGTATGTTTTGCCGTTAAATATTATCGTCACTTTTTCATCCGCGGCGGCCCAGCCCCAAATCTTTATACCGGCATCTCTTTGCAGCACCATTCCGTCGCTTAGCAAACGCGGAAGCCTGACGTGGCAAAAGGCAGCCTGAGAAATTATCAATACATAGCAGAATAATGTTGAAATAAGTATCTTTACATTTAACTTCATAGCCATATAGCCTCAGTTTTTATCAAAATTAATTGGATACGTATTCAAACCAGTCGAAGTCGGCGGGAGTTGAGCATTTTTGGCCGTTGCCCGTAGCGTACATTCCGAAATAAGCGCCGGTAAAACACATCCCGCGTTCAAAACCGATTACTTCGACAGATAAGTCCTTCGTCAACGCCGTTCCGAGAACTTTTCTTTCACCTGTGGAAGATTGGAAGGAAAATTCATAAGTCAATGGAGATGCTTCTACCGATAGCAAGACAGGGCCGGGCTGAATATCAGCGTATTGAATCGGATCGATTATCTTTTCCCTGATAACTTTCCTTAAGAAGACTTGTCTTTTACCGTTTCGAATAGTAACACCAATTGTATAAAAGAATCTGTCGAATGCGCGAACGACGAGACCGGCTTCTTCACTGTCGTTTTTGGGTTCATATTCGAGCAGCGTTGAAGCGGTGCAGTCGAAATCCGTTTGCCGGCGACCTACAAAGGCCGGAGAGTCCTGGTCGTTAAATGTCACCGCAGAACCGTTCAGTCGCAGGTGTCCCGGGCGTGCGGTAAGAGAAAAATCATCCTCATAAGGATTCCGCAGAAAGTTCCATTGCATAGCCAATTTGTCTGTGTTGAAATCATCTCTTGGAGAAAGTTTCGGCCAAATATGCTGAGGCAATTTCGGCGCGGGCATTACTAAATCAATCGTTCCGGTTTTATTGACGATGGGCCAGCCGTCCTCAAAAGCGACAGGTGCAAGGAAAGTCTCCCTGCCGATATGATGATAAAGGCCGCCTTTAGGTCGAATTGCCAGACAAATCAGCCACCAGCCGTCGGGAGTTTCGACAAGGTCTGCATGCCCGACGGCGCGGATTGGGTTGTCGTCGAGTTCACGATGTGTGAGGATTGGATTGTTCGGATTCGATTCGAACGGTCCCCATGGAGAATCACTGCGAGCGACGGTCACCATATGACCGTAGCTTGTTCCACCCTCTGAAATCATCAGGTAATATTTACCGTTTATTTTATAAAGATGCGGTCCTTCCGGCCAGATGCCGCCGGTGCCGCGCCATATTTCCTTCAGTTCTCCTTCGAGTTTACCCGTTTTGAGATTGATTGTTGATTGAGCGGTGCAGCCGTTGCGTCCGCCTTGTTGCCGGTGATAATAAACCATTCCATCGTTGTCGAAAAAGAGCGAAGGATCGATGCCGCCGCCGTCTTTTATCCAAATCGGCTCCGACCAGGGCCCTGCAGGATCTTTTGTGGTGACGTAAAAATTCCCGCCGCAATCCACACAGGTAGTTATCATATAAAAAGTACCCTCATGGTAACGAATCGTCGGCGCATAAATACCACCGGAAGCTCGTACTTTGTTGAGATTCAACTGACTTTTACGAGTAAGGCAATATCCAATTTGCCGCCAATGCACTAAATCCTTGCTGTGAAAGACGGGAACGCCCGGAAAATACTCAAAGGTGCTGTGAACCATGTAGTAATCATCACCAGCACGACAAATACTGGGATCGGGATGAAATCCGCTGATAATTGGATTCTGAAAGGTTTGGCCGTTTTGCACGACATTTACCACGGCATCGAAAGCCTGTTTGGGCTGATAGTTTCGGTCAAACAACAGAGGAGAACCTCCAATCCATGATTTTCCGTCGTAAACGCCCCAGAAGGTGACACGGGAAATATCGTTTTTATGTTTTACAAAAACCGAGAAAAGCTCCGCGTACTTTTGAGCAAGCTTTTGCTGTGTTTCTTCATTTTCGGCATCGGAATCAGATGTACTTCGCCTGTTAACCCTGCTGATATCAGCTCCTCTGTATCCACGAGACCGTGTTCTTATATCCAGCTCGGTAATCATGACCTTAACGCCGGTTGCCGCCAAAGCGGCGATACCATACTCAAGGGATTCCTTATCAGGATAATCCAAACCGCTGTGAAGTTGGATACCAACACCGTCGATTCGAAGGCCTTTGGATTTGAGGTACTTAACGATTTCTACCGCGCCGGCACATTTTTCCTTTTTAATATCAAGGTTGTAATCATTGTAGTATAATTCTGCATCTGGATCGGCTTGGTTAGCATATTCGAAGGCCTTTGCGATGACGTCATACTTCTTTTCCTCCGAACCTTCACCAATGATCTGCAGCCACCGGTTGTTTCGTAACGTACCGTCATCTTTAAGAGCTTCATTCACAACATCCCAGCCTTTAATGCGGCCTTTGTAACGACCGACAACGGACATAATATGGTCCTTCATTCTGGCAAGCAGCGCATCACGTGTTAATAAATTTCCGGAATCGTCACGAAATGTCCAGCGAGGGACCTGAACGTGCCAGACGAGGCAGTGTCCGATAGGAACCATATTGTTCTTTTCGGCGAAATCCACAAACCGATCAGCCGGTTCCCAGTTATATTCGTTCGGCTTCGGGTGGATTAGTGACCACTTCATGTCATTTTCTGATGTTGCAGTATTAAAGTGCTTTATCGCGATGGCGGCAGCATTTGGGTCTTCGCCCAAGACCAAATCTCGGTTGTAAGCGCCACCGATAAGAAAATAATCTTTATACACATCTTTAAGTGCAGGACGTCCAGAATCCGTCGCTCTGACACTACTAATCCATAACAGGACCAGTGATAGAAAGGTCATTGTCCATAAATCTTTAGTTTTCATAATCGCTTCCTAAATCTACAAAATGACATTTCAGTTAAGTGGATTCCTGGCGTTCCTGGCGTCGTTGGGCCAACTCGTCGCCAATTTGATAATTTAGTTTCTTGGAGATCGGGTAGAATATAAGGATTGCCACAGCAGCGA
>CAZTDF010000266.1:0-5383 GCA_964612465.1 uncultured Pirellulales bacterium | reverse complement strand
GCAATTCCTCCGCGACTGACGATTTGTATGTGCCGCTATCGAGCTCTATCAGCACAGATTTATTCGGCGACATTTTCCTAAATGGATAATATCGAATTGCATTCTCTCAATCTCTCAGCAGGAGCATATCGCTGTCATTATCTGCCGGTGTGAGGTGTCGTAACGGAATCAACCGTCACTTGCTGCCGGTCGGTCAAGTTAAGAATTTCACCCCGAGATGCAGGCCGACCGCTGAAATCACCGACAACGAACAAGGCCTGGCCGCCTGTGGGATTTGTATTTCGAGAGCGAAAAACCACCCGGTTGGCGGCGACGTAAATAGTTCCATTGCCTTCAATGACCGTACCGCCGCGGAACGTAAAAAGATGGATTTGTGAATCTTGCCCACAACTTAGTGTCCAGCCGGAAATATCTACCGCAAAACCATTGGGATTTTGCAGTTGGATATACTGCTCATCCAGGTTGCCGCCGGCAGGATTAGTTTCAATTGTCCCGAAGGTAATAACCGTACCGGCCGGTTGGGCATTGGGTAATTCACGGGTCCCGGAGGCCAGGCGGTTGAATAGTTGACGCCGGCGCTCGGGCAGGTAGAAGTACTTCAGCTCTTCGACGGCTTCGGACAACGATTGGGGGTAATTAGGAGCCATTGAACCGTTACCCCACGCATGTGAATTCCATTTGGCGGCGTCTAAGGCCGCATCCTCGTAAAGTAGAGACGCCAGCATATCAATACGCGGCTCATAATATAGTTCATCCTCCGGCGTGTTCGGTGGCTTTAGAAGTTCATCCATGAGCGTTCGTACGCGCCGCAAATACATCTGCCGCGTTTCCGGGGAGTCAAAAATGGCATTCGGCATACGGTTGCCCTGGCCGACAAACAGGCTCGTATTTGGAATAAGCTCTTCGTTCCAGTAAGTCTCCGAGGAATTCCACACTCGTCCGAAGCTCAGGTCCACGTCCCAAGGCCACATCTGCCATTCATTACTGAAGCCGGTATCACGGTAAAAGTAGTAGTTTTTATGGCAGCAGTCGACATCTCCCGTGATTGCGCGTGCAGCCAGGAAGTTGACGACCTGCGCGACGTCCACATTGTCATAGAGATATCGGCGGCGGGCATCACCTGAGAGACTAAGGCTGTTATAGAGTTCGGACAAATCCGTGTTGTCTTCATACTTGCGCGTCTTCTTTTCGGCGCCGCTATTAGCGTGACTGGCATTGTTGAAACTGTTGTACATCTTGTAAAGCGCCCCCTCGGCATTCAGGCCCATTCGAATCAGCCAGTCTTCATCGCCGTTCTCCATTACATGGGCCGTGCCCCAGAAGTCGCCGTTTTGCTGGACCCGTACCGGAAACACCCAGTGGTAAGCACAATCCGCATCCCGGTATGTCTCATAGGCCAGTATGTTACGCATCTGCGCCTTGTCCGGATAGGTCGTCATCAGGTTGATATCATCAGCACGCGGCTGTCCCTCGGCCCATTTGAAGTTATGGCCCGGATGGAAATCGACGTCGTAACTCTTCTTTGGAAAACCCCGGCTGGATTGACCATGAATATTGATCAACACATTGTCGTAGAACTGCCCGTCGTAAAAGAGCGAGCAACGGGTCCCGGCATCTGTGTTGGCGGCTTGCGGATTTTGGATAAACCAATACAGCACCGGCAACGGATTAGTCAGGCTCGGGTCATCCACTACGGTCCCGCAATACTTCGGGGAATTCAGCAGATCGATGTGGCTCGGGAACCGCGATTCGCGTCCGGCTGTATCTGTGGCCGTAATGTACCAGCGGACCATATGTCCGGCACCGAACGCGGTAGCGGGAATTCGCCCCCCGTAGATCCCGTCTCCGCTTAGGCTGTCGCCGCTCGTACCGTCATCCACTAACGGTACCGTCATTTCCCAGGCAAACATCACGCAATAGTGCAACACAACGGCATCAACAGGATCGAAGGACGGATCGATTTGGGCCGCGATCTGCAAGTCCTCGTTTTCAGCGGGTATGCTCGGATAGTGATCCGTATTGGAAATGATCGGCCCTAAAACATCTACCCCGGCGTTGTTCGCTATTCCGGGCGTCGGCCTCGGGAAATACCGGCATAACGAGCTGTCTGCTGTAGCTATCGTGGCCAGCAACTCAGGAAGCATCAGCAGGCTCGTACTATCCATCTGATAGTTCAGCCCCTGTACGGCCAGCAGGTTGGTCCCCACATGGAGAAAGTCGAATTCCGGGATAGTAAAATCGACCGGATTATCAGCGATGCTGTCAGACCGATTGGTCGATGCACCGGAGTTCCACCTTTCCGTGCCCGGGGCCGGCGCATTGTACCGCGCCACCTCGTGCCCGTTGATATAGGCGATCATCCCGTCGGCAAAACGCATGCGCAAGGTCAGGGCCTGAATCGCCGAGGGATCTTCTACCGTAAAGGGCACGCGGATATACACCGTGGTATTGCTGTTTCGCATGTTCGAGACATCCAAACCGATCAGTCCCTTATAGTTATAACCGACACCGGTTGAGCCAGTCTGCCACGATAAATCATCCAGGTCTTCCTGTGCCCAGGGACGCAACGTCTCCGATTTCCGCGGATTCGGTTCCAGTGCACTGTTACGGGGCACCAGGGCCCTGGCCGGCGCTCCGGGCATTAAGAACACTGTCTCGACACTACTGCCGATGGGGCCGTAAGAAACATCGGGGGCTTGTCTCGGATAGCTCGGAAAGAACTCAGAAACCACGGTTCTGCCGTCCGGACGGACAAATCCCAGATATTCGCCGCTCCCGCTCAGCTTAAAATTCGTATGCAATATTCCCAGTGGATCTCTCCGATTTTTTCCGGAGGCAAAGACAACCAGATAAGCATCGGGCCCGAGCATCACCTCCGGAAACGCCCACTTTCGAAGATCGTTGTCGTCATCTGTCAGATACCACCGGTCCAAATTGACCGTATCCGGCCCGGGATTGTAGATTTCGATCCAGTCGGCTTCATCCCGGTCCTCGTCATCAAGGCCAATATCGTTCACAGCCATGAACTCGTTTATCCGGATTTCCTCTTGTGCCCGGGCAGTAGTAGAAGTATCGAGGGCAAGATTGAATATCACAAGAACAGCAAGAATCCACGAATAGCTCTGCCACAGGTATCTCATACAAGTAGTAACCCTTCTCGTTCAGATCAGCAAACCATAAAGCACCGCTGCCAACAGCCGATGAGCTTTATAACGACACATAGTATTATAACATATAATGCGGCATATTACAATAGTCTCTTCCCAAGAGGATCAGCAGGAAACGTGTGAGACATGCGTTACTCGATGCTTAATGCTCAGAAATTATTGGGAATCGAGCAACAACTTTTTGGATCCGGCAATGCGGGATTAGGTTCCCAAGCTTCAAATCGGGAGTTCTTTTACTCACCGACCTGATGTTACGGATTTATAGTTCTTCGCGAATATACTGGATTACCAGCGCTTAGTGTTTCGCCATCCGGTTTTGAAATGTCTTCGTCTTATAATGAAACATCTCCCAGTATCGCTGGTCGGTTTCATACGGATCTACGTTCTCTGCCCGAGTATTTTCCGGCAGGATTCCGAAACGCACCATTTCACGTATATACTGGTGATTGACCTGGAAGGTGGGCGAGCCGAAAGCGTGAGATTTTTGCCACTCGGCTTGCCAGTTTGTCGCTGCGGTTAACATTATTTTATAGCCGGGATCGTCTTTTGACCTGAAGACGTTGGGGCATGCTTCCCATCCCCCAGCTTCTTTCGCGAGAGGTGCCAGCAGGATTGCGGATTTTTCGGGGCGGGTTGCGTTTATCAACACATTCCATGAAAAATAGCGCAAAGGGTCGTCCTTTAAAACGAGGCGCTCATGCCGACCGGTGGGACGCTCTATGAACTTTCTTCGCTCGTCCCAATCAAAGGCTTCGACGAGACGATTCTGCGGACCTTTCCCGTCGGGATTGTGACAAGAAAAGCAGCGTTTATGGAGAACGCCGCCCGCCTGGTTTGCGAAGACGCCTGCTTTCGTATTCTGCTGTTTCTGATTTCTCAGACCTCCGTAAGTTCCGCAAAATGGAGCGGCAGCCTCGGTCCATGCCCAGACTTTCAGCCAGTCTTCACGTGAAGCCTTTTCATTGTGATGAGACCCTTCGAGCTTACGAAGCAGTGGTGAAGCACTTGAGCCGAGAGAACGAGGAGGCTGGTTGCCGAGGCCGTTTCGGCCGTCGCCGATCTGTTCTCTCATCGTAAGCGAGTAGTAGCTGATCGACCATGTGACTCCCATGTCGCCTTCGAGAGATAGGCGTCCTTTTCGGTCTTCGGTGTTATGGCATCCGATGCAATATTTGTCGAGGACCGGCTGGACGTCCCGCATGAAGTCCGGCACATCCGCTATACCTTCGATTTTTTCGATCTTCGAAGGGGGGCGTCGGAGTGCCTTGATTCTGCGGGCGCTGCCGACGTTGGCGTTCGAATGGTTACGTGAGTTGTGGCATCCTATACAAGAAGTTGTTTCGCCGGGCCTTAGACAGGTAAAGCTCTGCATTCGCCTGCAAGAAAGGTCGTTTTCGTCGAGAGCGACATAAAAAACCGGGCGGTTCGCGGGCAATTCAAAATATGCCGAACCGTCGGATTCGATGGGGACCGTTCCGAGAATTCGTTCGAGACTGAATGATCCGAGAAAACTTAGTGTGTCCGGCCCTCCCGAGAAGTTGACGGGTTTGGGAAGCGTTTCTATAATGAGCAGCTTTTTTATTTCGCCGCGTTTGATTCCTTTTAAGTTCTGCGAATTATAAATGTCAACCATTACATGCGTTCCGGTGGAGCTGGTCGAATCGGAACGTGTTGGGATGATTCTTTCACGGGGGCGTTTAATGATGGGCCGGGGCGACTGGGTGAGCCATTTTCTTTTGTCGTTGTTTTTTATTTCGTAGATTGCGTGCGGCGTGTATTTGTCATCGTCTTTATTTTTTGTAACGAAAACAAGCCGGGACTTGCCTAATTCGGCGGCGAGTATGGTTTCCGTGCTGAGCGGCCAGGGATCGGCAAGCATCCCTTTGCCCCATGGAAATATGATATGCTGAAGTCCTCGCGGATCATCGGGACCGTATTTTCTGGAGAAGAACGACAGCCAGCCGTAATGGTCACGGTGTCCGTGCCCGGGCGAGTAAATTCCCATAACGCGCTCGTCGTTGGGGATTGGCCGGCAGGAGAGGAATACTCCCCATGACACTTCGTTGCCGTAGTATATCTCCTGATTTGTGCCGTCCGGATTCATCGTCCAGAGGTGGTGGTACTCCACCTGGGAGCGGTCGACGTATTCCCATCGCATATAGAGAATCTGTCCGTTGGGCAGCACAGATGGCGTGTTGTCGTGTTCGATATTGCAT
>CAZTDF010000265.1:0-5403 GCA_964612465.1 uncultured Pirellulales bacterium | reverse complement strand
TTGCTCTATATGTGGTGGTCGAAGCAAAGGTGTCACCGCTATATGGTGGTTTGGGTTATGGGGCGTTAATTTGATTATGGTAAGGGAAGCTAAAGAAAAATTGTTTGCTCTGTCGATATTGCGTAGGTTGCCAAGGATTTTTACAAGTTTTGAAGGGTGCGTGTGTATGAGTAAAAGGGAGTTGATCGATTACATCTGTAAGATTAACAGAACTGCCAAGCCGGAATTTCTCGCTAGTTTTTCGGAAGAAGAGCTGAATGATTATCTTGAGCATCTTATGGAGTTGGATTTGGAAGAATTGGTCGTCTGCAGCTAAGGACGTGCCGAACCGCTCTAAATAAGCTCGCACCTGAAAACTCGCAGCTACATTTTGCCGGTCATTCTTCTTATTCTATCAGGGCTGAATCCATCAAAAATAAACCCACGAAGCGTGTTTGTTTATAGTATCGAGGGTATGGATCGTCAAATGTCCCCCCAAATTCAGTTTTTCGATGTTTGCCGGACAGCTTGATTGGGTTGTTACTCGTCGAGTTCGTCGCCGACAACGGATCTGCTGATATCGCTAAGTCCACGTCTTCTGGGACGAGCTTGCTGCTGTTGCGGCCGGCTCTGAGTTCTGGGAGGTTTTTGGGTATTACTCGTGCTCTGGGGAGCGGAAGGCGAGTAGCTAAAAGGTATGACATCCGGAGCCTGGTCGGCTGTTACTATTGCTCCTGTGGGTATCTCGACAATACTGTTGAGTTTGAACTCGACCAGCGTCGGGTCAAAACCACTTGGCACGCAAAAAACAAAGTCGATATATCTGGTGCTGCCCTCGATGTTTTTGGATTCAAGTTTTATCTCGGGGCGTATCTGTATTTGGTCTTTTGTTTTCAGGTATCCGATGGGATAGGCATTGACCGCTTCACCGGTTTTTCGCGTACATATTAATCTTAGCTGGGAAGGTGTAAATACGCCGCCGTTGATTATTGCTTCTCGTTTTATCGCCCTTTTCTTTATTCCCACGCGCACGATTGTAGGATTATAAGCTTCGTTCGTCGAGATGGGCAAAGCAACTGACTTGCCCCCCGGCTCGTATGCAACCTTGCCTCCGCGCGTTCTCAGCTCCGTGACGAAGGAATCTACTTGTTTTCTCACAGCTTCGGATGCCGGCCATACACCCGGCTTTGGCACTTCTATCGCTGGATAGATGCCGCTGATGCCTGATGCATCGCCGAGAAACCTGTTAAGGAAAAGCTGGTCCAGATAGCTGGGGTGGAGAGTTCTAAAGCTGTTTTTGCCGCTTAGACTGCCGTTACTGATGATACCGAACAGACCGGTGACAAAACCGTCGGCGTTAAGCAAGGCTCCGCTGGGATTATCAGTGTCCAGCCTCGCCGGGTCAAAGCGCTCGTAGGGATAGGAAAGGGGCAGCGGTGCCATTTGTAGAGCTGTTAGCAGAAGCCCGGATACCATAAAGCCCAGGATAATTCCGCAGACTATCCGTCCTATGAGCTCGGGCATAAATCCTAAATCAACCGGGTGGCGGGCTAAAAAAGTAGCGGTTGTTTGAAGCAGGCCAAAGGTCACGATAAACAGCAGCGAAAAACAGAGAGTTTGCGCCCAGGGGACAAGAGAGAGCATACTGCCGTCATTGCCGCGGCGGATAATGAAATTTGCCAATACTTCAAAATAGCCGAACGCAACAACGCTCGAAATAATCGCAATAATTATCATGGCAAATGCCTTGACAAATGTCCCTTTTAAATACATCAAAGCACCACAACCCAGAATTATCAAAACTACAGCTAAGCTGGCCATAAACAATGTCTCCGGTTTTTCAGGATTCGTGATTCACTTCACGAACCGTGTATTACTAACGATTATTTTGAGCTGCTTTTTTCGTTTTTGATGTTGAAAGCACTCTAATCATTTCGTTTATCGCTACCTTTCCGGTAATTACTTTTCTGAGACTCTGTTCCTGTAGATAGAGCATTTTGGCACGTCTGAACTGCGTGCCGATCTCCGGCAGCGATTTTGATTGTTTTATAACTTTTCTTAAATCGTCGTTCATCGTGATGATTTCAAATACAGCCGTTCTGCCGAAATAGCCCGTCCCCTGGCAGTGTTCGCAGGTTGAAGGTTTGCCGTGCTTGTCGTATTGCACTTTGCCGGTACGATACAGCACTTTTGTTTTATCCGCGGTGATGTTGAATTTTTTGAACAGTTCTTTATCCGGTGCATAGGCCTGCTTGCACTCATCACAAAGTATTCGAATCAGCCGTTGATTGCTTATACCCAGAAGGGTATCTGCGACGACACTTTTATTGCTGACATATTTTAGCCATTTACCCAGCGCCTGTATCACGCTGTCTGCTTTGATCGTAACATATACGAGCTTTCCATCTCTGGCGGCGGCACAGGCTATCTGGGCTGTTTCGGCATCTTCACAATCGGAGATACCGATTATATCAGGTCCCATTCTTACAACGGTCTGGAGCTTTTTGGCAAATGTAGTTGTGCCGGTGTCGGTGAGATTGAAGATGTTTTGAGTTATGTTGGGCATCTGGGCGGGAGCCTGTCTTTCAAGGGTGTTTATGCTGTTAACGAAGGCATCGTGATTTCGAAGAAGTGCGTAAAGCGTGGTTGTTACGCCGTTTTTACGCGGCCCGCTTATAATAAATACGCCCTGTTTTACCTCACGAAACTGATTGAGCTTTGCTTCCTGTTCGGGCATTAAGCCGATCTCGGTTAGCCTTGCCATACCCTCTTGTGTTATTGGTTTAAGTCTGACCTGTTCTCCGGCGGTTGATCCGGCAGTCGTTACTTCCCACGGGATATCATCTTTCTTCCGGCGGATTTTGAATTTTCCTTTTTGCGGTTTTCGCTTTTCCTTGGTGTCCAAATCGGCAAGTTCCTTGACGAAACGGATGAAATATCTCATTTGCTCTCTGGTTATGCTCGGCTGTTTTAGCGATGTACCATCAACGTTGTAGGCTACCTGGTAATCTTGTGCCGTTGGGGAGAATACAATGCTGCTTGCCCTTCGCCACATAGCATCACTCAGAATTTCATAAGCTGTCTTATATCCGAAAAAGTCCGGCGTTCTGGGTTCGGGCACTGGAACTTGATTTTTATTTGACGTTATAAAAGAGAAGCTTTTAAGGGCCTCAAGTTTCTTTTCTTTACTGACGAGCAGATTTTTGATGTGATCGATTGTCAGGACTTTATCAAAATCCAGGACTCTCGCATTGCGGTGCTTGACGTAAGCCAGAGATATCGCTCCGACAGCAATCAGATAGAACAGCATCCCAACGATAAATATCGGGACGAGCAGCCAGATTATTGCCCCTGCCGCTCCTGCTCCCAGAATGATACCTGTCCAGAAGACATCATTTGTTTCTACTGTTTTAGAGTCGTAGTGCACCCAGCCAACCAGAGGCAGCCAGGCAAAAAAGATAATCAAATAGCCAATGAGTTTGATTATGGAAATATAGCCGCCATATTCGATGGAGGCTGATAATAAATCCAGCATAAGATGCTCCGTAAAAATCTCACAAAATGCCGCTGGCAGTGGTTCTGATCCCCTTTAGTGCCATTTTCAATTCATCTGTATTTGGTGCATATTTTAATGCTTCCTTCGGATCAATGAGTCCTTTTTCCACCAAATCGACAAGATTATATGTAATATCCTGCATACCTTCGTTCTGGGAGCTTCGTATCACGTTGGGCAAATCGCCTTCTCGCCCTTCAGCGATGAGCCTCTTGGCGGCGGCGTTTGTAATAAGGATTTCCACAGCGGGTATTCTGTCTATACCTTCCTTGATGGACGGCAGCAATACCTGGCTGATAATTGCTCTAATTGCCAGGCTTAAGGTCTGCCTTACAAGGTCACGCTCGTTTTGCTGGAACAGGTCCAAAAGCCGGTGAACGGCCTGAGACGCATTTGCCGAGTGCAATGTTCCGAAGACAAGGTGTCCGGTTTCCGCGGCTCTCATTCCCGCAGTGACGGTTTTGGCGTCCCGCATCTCGCCAACGAAGACAACATCAGGGTCTTGTCGCATTAGATACGTCAGGGCTTCCTCGAAATCATTGGTATCGAGCCCGATTTCCCTTTGCGAGACAATCGCTTTTCGGTCCTTAAACAGATACTCAATAGGATCTTCGATGGTAATGATGTGACAGGAGCGAGTGCGGTTTATGTAGTCTATCATCGATGCTATTGTTGTAGTCTTGCCGCAGCCGGTAGGGCCCACGACAAGAACCAGTCCCTGTCTGCTATTGCATATCATTTCCAGTGACGGTGGCAGATTCAGCTCTTCGAACGGCGGGATCTCCGTGTTGACACGCCGAGCCGCCAGGCTGATCAGACCTCGCTGGCGAAACACATTCGTTCGGAAGCGATGCTCGCCGTCAACTTCATGGGCAAAGTCCAGTGTCCCGTGCTCCATAAAAAAATCTTTCTGGATCGGGCTAAGCAGCTCGAATACCAATTCTTCCATCTTCTCGGGGGTGATTACATCGCCGGTCGTTTTCTTCAATTCCCCAAAGAGACGCAGTTTAGGTGTCTGCCCCACCTTCAGGTGCAGGTCGCTGGCACGGGTTTTGATGGCAGCCCTGAAAAACCTGTTCAGCTTAGGCTCATGCTCAAGGGGTGTTCGAGTATCAATAGGTTGTTCTATCCCCATATTTAATTTAACTCCAATGCTTATTAACCAACTCTTTCAGTCACGACCAGCCTGATTATAGGTCGTTAAAACAGAAGAGCATTAATCACATCATGAGATTTGTAAAGACAAACCTTATATGTATATATTATAAGATTTTGCCCATGTTGTCAAGCTTGATACTTCAACAATACTTATTTTTCACAGAAATAGCAAGGTAAATTTTACCAGTTTTAACCTCCCAGCGTTTGATAAACCTCCAAATCGGGGCTAATAACAAATCGACTTTAGCGATTTGTACCTGCTTGCCGATATAGAAAAGGGTGTATTTATGGAGTCAGACAAACGGATATTGACGGGTAGAGAAAAGGATGAAGCGGCAATAAGGCTTCTTGCGAAGCTGAAAGAGCAGTTGCGTTCGTCTGATGCATCGAACAGACGCAGAGCCGCTTTCAACTTATCCTGGATGCAGGAAGACGGTCTGGAAATCTTAAAAGAAGCTTTGACCGGCAGCGACCATATAACCACGAAAAACGCCGCAGCTTATGGGCTGAGAAAAATGCAGGGTAGAATGAAGAAGATGGCTCTTGAAGTGCTCAACCAGGGGCTCAAACATCGTGACAGTTCCACCAGGCAGGTTAGCAGAAGCGCCCTGGAACTGTTGGGACAGAAGGTTCCCGGCGGGTCTGTGCCGCAAAAACGGGCAACAAAAAGAACGAGAATCCGGGAGATCTCGAATGAGAGCAGGCCAAGGTTG
>CAZTDF010000264.1:2691-5427 GCA_964612465.1 uncultured Pirellulales bacterium | reverse complement strand
GCCTGACAAGCCCGCCTCTGCCGTGAACTTTCCGGATAAAATAGCTCAACATCGCTTCGGTGATTTCGAAGTCGCTGATTACGCCGTCCTTGAGAGGCCTGATAGCGCTGATCGAGCCCGGTGTTTTGCCTAACATTTCACGAGCAACCAGCCCGACAGCTTCGCCGTTGTTCAGGACGATATTGGTTCCTTTGCGGACAGCAACGACTGAGGGTTCATTGAGGACGATACCTTTGTCGCGGACACAAACAAGGGTAGTACAGGTGCCCAGGTCGATACCCATATCCATACTGAACCAACCTAAGACTGTGTCCAGTAGCACTTTCGACTCCTTTCTGAGTTACCAATTTAAACTTTTGGAGAGCTTAAAATTCCTGCTTCGCTATCTTGTTATATAACTGCCGAGAGAGTTATTGTCAATAGCGATTCGGCTACTGTATTTTAAAAATTGTTTCGTACTGTGTGTAACATTGATAGGCGACAAACACTGCCGTAGCAAGAAGTACACAAAATGCCACAGCAAGAATGACCGTATAAAGATTATCGGCTGCCGTTATTTTTTTACCACGACTCTGTACTACGGGACTCATATTTCAACCTCACATAGCAACACAATTAATCAAAATTGCGTTTTCTACAAATTAGTGCTGACTTTATCGTCTATTCTCGGCTGATCCCGCGGTTGGTCCTGTAGAAGCTCGATCCAGCCAACTGCCTTCTCAGGCCAAACGTCCAAAATCACAATATCACAAATAAACTTATCGCCACGAGTCAGATGAAATCTCATACCCTCCTTGACACCATCTGCCGTACCGATGGATATTTCGGCAAGAAGATTTTTCAAATCAATTTCGGTTATCGACCCATTCAAATCGATATCTTTGGTGGGTGGTACCAAACTAACTGCTTCTTGAATCGCTGTAACCGGCATCGGTTCGGCGATAGCTTTGCCAAATTGTCGCAAGTACTGGTCCAGCTTGTTTTGCAGCTCGGTTTTTTCTTCGAGCAGGCGTTTAGATCCTTCCTGTAACTGCTTTACTATCGCCATATTCTCCATGAGAGCCGCTGTGGTGTCTTTGAGCTCTTTGTCCTGCTTGATCAGCTCAGCCTCCTTCAAGTCCCGCTCAGTGAGGGCATCTTTTGTCAGCTTCTCGTTATTTTCGATAGTTTTGGAGAAATCCTTTACTATTGCTACCCAGTCATTGACTTTCCGATTTGCAAGATCTCTATTTCTTTCAGCATTCGCGAGATCGCTCTTCAGCTTGTTAATTTGTTCTTCGAGCGAGGCAATCTGTTCTCCCAACTTTTCTGTGTCCCTGTCTTTTTCCTCAATCGTATTGTTCAACTGTGTCTTTGCATTGTCCTCATTCTTCTTCGCAGCCTGATAACCATTGAATAGGCTGTCGTATTTCTGTTTGTAATCGTCGGCGGTTGCAACATAAGTTACTACTATACCGCAGAGGAAAATTGAGGCGATTGTCAGTAGAACTATTAAAACCTTAGTAAGAGTACTCAAAACATGCTCCTTTCAGTAAATTTGTGTTTTCTTTTCAATACACCCCTTAACTTATCACAGGGCGCCCCAAACATATAAAAGGACATTAGGGGAGGCTCCATTCTACCCCTCGACCAAATAGGTTCGAGCCTAATACAGGCTCCCAAACACGTTTAGGTGCTTGGGATCCGGCTTAATTCATGCCGGGTCGCTAAATGGGAACCCAAGCCCTGATATTATGTGTATAGTATGATTGTACGCTTAAAACTCGGAAAGGTCAAGTTATTTTTGGTAAATAGCCTAAATTAAAATGCACGGTAAAAATCCACGATGCCACGTCTGATAACAAACGATTTTCAGGTGCTATTTAGTTCATTTTACACTGAAAAACGGCCTTAGCGGCTGCAATACGCACAAATTTCGACTCATTTTTCAGTAGCTGGGGCAGATTTTTTTCCAGGGCCGGTGTGCATATTTCACCGATTGCCAGCGCAGTAAGCACGTTGGCCCGCTCGCCTGCCTCCCTATCCAGACCGACAGTGAGATTTTTTTCGAAAACATCGAGTACTTCCGTTTCACCGATTCTGTCCCGAAGCCTGCCAAGTTGCCCGGCGGCTGCCAGGCGAACTTCTAATACATTATCATCCAACTTGGTAACCAGGATATCTCTGGCCTTTGAAGTGCCAAGAAGCCCCATTGCCCTTATGCCCATAATCCTGTCATCTGCAAAAGCACTGTAAACTATTGCCCATAACTTTTGTAATACCTCATCATCACCAAGTCTGGCCCTGGCCTCTAATATTTGAAACCTGACCTTATCATTGCTATTTTTATCTTCCTGTGCCGATTTGAGTAAATTCAATGAGCCTTTGCCCCCCACTTTCCCGAGCAGAAAAGCAGCGTTCGCTCTAACCGTCTGATCGTTGCTGTTTAGCGCTTTGCGAATAACTTCGAAATACTCGGCCGAGCCAAGCCTCCCCATCGCATAAGAGGCTGCAACAATTACATTTATATCTTTATCCTTCAACAATGGGCTCACCGAGTTTTTCGCTGGAGAGTATTGCATATCGCCTACAGCCAAAGCCGCTGCAAATCTCACAGGTGTAAATTCATCCTGAAGAAGCCTCAGTACATTAGGCATCAATTTAATTTGTCCGGTAGTGGCGATCACTTCGACAGCATTAACTCTGGCCACCGGATTGGTATCGGCCAGAGCATTTTGTATAATCCGATAGGCTTCC
>CAZTDF010000264.1:0-2591 GCA_964612465.1 uncultured Pirellulales bacterium | reverse complement strand
TTCACAACAAAAATCCAGCCATTCGCCGTATTTGCTGAAAATAGTTGCCCTGTTATCGATGGGTATTCTTTCGACGAACCATCCCGCCATGCCAGTCCGGTCTTTTGCATCTACGGGTAAGTCACCCGCTATAAAACCGTTTCTTATGCGTCCGGCACTGTCTATCAGACAACTGATGCCGGTGTTGACACTTCGCAGGACGGCAAGCCGGTTCTCGACCGCGCGGAACACACAAACCGCCGCATGCTGGGCAAGTTCCGCGCTCGGTACTATTTCTTCGTCCTCGAATCGAACGAACCAGCCATCGTTGCTGATATTCACCAGCCAGTCGAGTCTCTTCCTGCCGTGCTCGTCCAAAGCAAATCTTCGTCCGATCTCAGGGACGGTGTCCTCATAACAAATCATTACACCGAATTTGTACGCCTGGGCTTCTGGACCTTGGCCTGTCATCTTGAAAATCGTGTATTCGCTGCCATAATCGAGTGAATAATCAAAATTATAAGGGATGAACTTGACCTTCATCAGCAGCTCATAAAACCACGACAGAGACTTCCTTAACGGCAATACTTCCCCGAATGGCACCAGGTGGATTTTGTTGTAAACTTCCTTCGCTTTGTCACCGTTTCTCTTGTACATAAAAGCCGAATTGAACCTCTGAATCATTCGGATTTCGAAATTGTTCTCTATTTTGGGGCTGCCCCCGTATGCACCAACGAGTACAAAAGCAGTATCTTTCGCGTGTTCCCGAAGCGCCTTATCAAAAACATTCCTGGGATCAGAAGGATCTAAAAGTCTCAGCACTTCGGGATTTAACGTAGCCTGCACCATCGTCTCGGGCCAGACTATCAGCTCGGCTCCAGCCTGGGCGGCGGTCTTGCTCTGCTCCATCAGGCTTGTGAATAAAACGTCGCCTGACTCGAACGTCCTTTTGACAGACTGAGGGACATTTGATTGAAGCGACGCCGCTAGCGGCCCTTCTGTTACAAATTCCTGCTCCTGGTCGATCCGCCACCACCCATAGGCAAAGGCGCCAACTACCGCGGCACAAACTATCGCAGTGCCGGCAAACTGGATAAGTGTCAAACCCTTCTTTTGGCGAACGGTCACGATCAGCTCAGCCAGCAGCCCGTTGACCATAGCTATCAGAAAAGAAACACCGCCAGCACCAAAAATATCAGCGATTTGAATCAGCGTGACGTTTTTATACTGGCTGTGGGCCAGAAATCGCCAGAAAAAACCGCCCAAAAAGAAGCCCTGCATCCGTTCGACACCGACAACGAGCACGCCCACGGCCAAAAACAACGGTACCTTCTTTGCTCTGCAGTAACGCAGACACAGCGCCAAAACGGGCCATAGCAACGCCGTGTACAGGCAGAACAAAAGCCAGCCGACAATCGTCACCGGGGCGACCCAGTACAAATTGCCCAGCCAGTAACAGAGTGAAATAACGTAGCCGAAAAGAAATAACCGCCGGATCCTGGCCTTCGGCGAACAGGCAATAATAAAAGGCACAAACGCCACCCACGCCAGCGGCGCCAGGCCTATCGGAGCCTGAATCACCGTCAGCATCACGGCAGTGCCGATAAATGGCAGAGCAACGAACAGATTTTTTTTCATCCGTACATTTTTCAACCGGGCAAATCCTTTAAAGCCATTGCTACAACCTTTTCGCTGTATTGCATTTGCTTGTTCATTCGCACCGCAAGTTGATTTGTGAAATGCTTCAGTAAGTCTTTGTCTGCAACGATTTCTCTTGGTGTTCTTCTGATATCAATCGAAAGCCGCTTTAGTTCATCCAGTTCAGTAACGTTGAAAAAAAGGTCACTTGAACGTTGTTTTTTCAATTGGGCCAGCCGTTTTTTTGAATTTTCGACATACTTTTCAGAGATTTCCACGCCGACATAGCCCCTTCCCAATTGACACGCTGCTGCTGCTGTTGTTCCCGAGCCGCTGAAAGGATCGAGCACGCAGTCGCCCGGATTCGAGCTTGCCGCTATGATTCTCTTCAGCAGGCTTTCCGGCATCTGACAGGGATGCCAGCCAGCACGTTCCTTAAATGTTCCGCACACCCGCGGATATCCGCCCCAAACGTCATCGGGCATCTTACCCACGGGATTGGCGCGTTTGTCGTTATATATGAGCTGCCTGTCCGAAGGAACGCGGACCGCATAGTCGTTAAAAATGAAATTGGTCTCGTCGTTGACAAAGTAAAAAATATGTGTGTGCGCCCGTGCGAATTTGGTTTTTGTCTGCTGGCCGAAGGTGTAATGCCATATTATCCAGTTTCGCATAATCAGGCCAAGTTCGTCGGCGAGGATTTTTACGTTCGCAGCATAATCGTCGCCTATGGCGATGTAGAATGAGCCGTGCGGCTTGAGGACATTTTTGCAGATGTTCATCCACTCTTTCGTCCAAGCGATGTAGTTTTTCTTTTTGACCTTGTCGTAGTACTTGTCGTACTTGTAGCCGATATTGAACGGCGGATCGGCAAAGATAAGGTCGGCAAAAGGTTCATCGACCTTGCCCAGAACCTCTATACAATCGCCGCAAATTATCCTGTTAAGAAACTTCTGCATAGCGATATATTAGAG
>CAZTDF010000263.1:0-5641 GCA_964612465.1 uncultured Pirellulales bacterium | reverse complement strand
CATTGAAAACGTTTTCTTTCACACCGGTTTTAATGCCCGTTTATGACCATATAAACGATGATTTCGGAAAGATTAACCGCTTGAATTTCGCAGCGAAGACGTATTTTCTGCTTTATGACACAGATATTGACTTGCTCTGTCTTACAGGCGGAAGCAAAACAAACCGGTACGGTATGGATTTTTCCAGGAACATCACCTCAAATTTTGAGATTCATGGAGAGCTCGCGTTTATTAATGACTACGAAAAGAGATATATCAACAGTGATGGAACAGTCTTTAATAATGAATATGATGCAACAAGCTATCTGCTTGGCCTCCGATATCTGACCGAATCAGATACAACTTATATCTTTGAGTTTTTTCATGATGCAACAGGATTTGCTGAGAGCGAAATGACAGATTACTTCTCCTTCATAGACCAGGGTTATGATACGTATCTTGCTTCAGGCGATGATTCTCTTTTAACAAGAGCATCAAACTTAGCTGAAGGAAGCTACAACAGAAGAAATCCCATGAGAGACTATCTCTATCTACGCGCCAGTCAGAAAGAGCCGTTTGATATACTATATTTTACACCCTCGCTAACGGGGATATTTAATGTTGATGACGAAAGCTTTTCCATTGGCCCCGAATTATTGTACACCGGCATCAAAAATCTGGAACTTCGACTGAGAACAACCTTTCTTGTGGGGGACTCATATACCGAGTTCGGAGAAAAACAAAATGATTACAGGGCAGAGTTGCGGGTGAGATACTATTTTTGAGCCAAAAAAGAGTGCAAAAGATAAAACTATGGACAGCGGAGCAGTCGACAAGGCCGCCATCCGGCGGGTAAGAATCCCGCCGTACCAATTGCCCGATGCAGGCACGTAGCGATACCACAACTCATCGCCACGAAGCAAAAGTCCCGTTGGAAATACTCAATTTATTTTTTTGAGCTTTCGCATATCTTTTTGGTATATTAAAGTGCTTTTATTTCATGTTCTTTAAGAATACTCGGAAATTCAGACAACCGGTTTTGCTACGCTCGATTAAGTACCATAAATAGGGTGATTTTCTCTAAACCAGCCTTTCAGAGCGATTTTTAAGGCAGGAAAAAATAAAAAAAGGTGAAACCGTAACAAATTGGTAACATTTAGCCGGTATAATCCCTTATACTAATATGAAATATAAATAATTATTACAAGTCCCGGAGGTATAGCATGTCACGGAATCTCGCTCTCGTACCGGCCTTGATGTTGGCCGCATTTATGTCGCTCACCACAGCAGCGGGGCAAACCTTGCCCCCGGCAATCGAATGGATTCCGCAAGACGCCTTGATTGTGCTGGAAGTGTCCAGGCCGAAAGAGCTAATAGAAGCATTCACCAACGACAAAGCGACCGCGTCTATAACGGCGTTGCCACTCTACAAACAACAGGTATCGAAACCTAAATTCCAGGAATTCCTCAATATAATCAGCTTTATTGAAACCACGTTAGGCACAGACTGGCGAACAGGGCTGGGGAAACTAACGGGAGCCGGCATTACACTTGCGGTGTGTCCCGAAGATACGGTGCTGCTGATTATCGACGCTGAGGATGATCAGATGCTGGTACGGTTTCACGAGTTTTTTTTCAACGTTGCCCGATCCGAGGCCGAAAAAAAGGGTAAATATAATATAGTAGCATCGAAAGAGTATGATGGTGTTACGGCATGGACGTTCGACGGAAAAGAAGCGCACACGATTATCGGCAAGCGGCTGGTCTTAGCCAACCGTCCGGAAGGGCTCAAAGCCGTCCTGCAGCGCCGCTCACAAACGAATAAAGCGAGCTTAGCGGCAAACGCCACCTACCGGGCGGCAAAAAGAACTGTCGGGCCCGATGCAATCGCCAATGCCTTTGTAAATCTCAAGCCCCTGATTAATCTTCCACAAGTCGCTCAACTCTTCGAGCAACAGAATGAAAATCCCCTGGCGGCACTGGCTTTCGCAGGAGTTTTTGAAGCAGCACGCAATTCGAACTGGCTGGCGCTGGGACTGCACATCGAGGATAGCACGCTGATCTTTCGGGCATCCGTTGACGGCAGGACGGCTGCTCAGACGAGTTCCGCCGCCTTTGCCTTACCGAAAAAGCCGGATGAAGGCGCCCTTCCAAACCTGGCGGTACCGCGTCAAATTGCTGCGTTAAGTCTGTATCGTGACCTTCATCAATTCTATGCCGCCAAGGACGATCTCTTCCCCGAGCGTACATCCGGATTGATCTTCTTCGAGAACATGATGGGCATTTTCTTCAGCGGGCGCGATCTGACCGAAGAGGTTCTGGCGGAAACCAAACCTGAAATCCGTCTTGTGGTGGCCGAGCAGCAGTACGATCCCGCAATCGGTACAACGCAGATTAAGCTCCCGGCCTTTGCCGTAATCCTGCGGCTTGGCCATCCGGAACAGTTCAATGAAGTAGCGGAAGAAGCCTGGCAGAAAGCCCTGGGCCTCATAAACTTCACTCGCGGCCAGCAGGCATTGCAGGGGCTGATTATAGACCGTTCCGACCACGCAGGGATAAAATACTCTATGGCTTACTTTTCTACCTCCGGGATCGATGAAAAAAATAATCTGGAACTGCGATTCAACATCCGCCCTGCATTGGCTATGCCGGGCGAATACTTAATTCTAAGCTCTACCGATGGTTTAGCCCGAGACCTTATCGATTCCCTGAACCAGGAAATGGAGCACAATGTCAAACCAATTGCCGAAAGCAATAGCCTTGTAGAAATCGAAACAGCCCAGTTGACATCGATACTAAAAGCAAACCGGGACACGCTGGTACGTGGCGACATGGTCAAAAAGGGCAGCACACAGGAAGAAGCTGAAGCAGGGATCGATATGCTCATTACCGTGGTAAGGTTAGTTGACCGCGCCAAGTTGAGCCTTGGCACACACGAGGGCTTAACCCGGGGGCGACTGGAAATAAAGCTGAACTTGCAGTAAACTTCTGTATGTGCTAACGTTTAGCTGCGGGTGTGAATAGCGAAAGGAACGACTCATGGCTGCGCAAATTGAGAAACCGCCGGACCCCCGCTGGGCCTGGGCGGCATACGAACCTGACGCCGATCGCCCGTGGAATCTTGCGCGAGCGGGACATCTTTATCGACGTGCCGCTTTCGGAGCCAGTTGGGATCAGTTGCAGCAGGCGCTCGCCGACGGGCCGAAGCGGACCATCGACATGCTGCTCCAGCCTCAGGGCGACATAGCGGAATTCAACCGCACATACGACGAATATGAAGCCGCCACAGGTTCGGTGGACCAGTTGCGGGCATGGTGGCTGCGGCGGATGATTCAAAGCCCGCACCCGCTGCAGGAGAAGATGACGCTGTTCTGGCACAGCCATTTCGCAACCAACGCCGAGAAGGTCAAGAACGCCCGATTGATGCAGCAGCACGTCCGGCTTCTGCGCAGTCAGGCCATAGGTTCGTTCCGGGTTCTTCTGGAAGGCATCTCACAAGACCTCGCCATGCTCATCTGGCTGGGTGCCGAGGCCAGTCGCAAAGCACAGCCGAACGAGAACCTCGCCCGGGCGCTCATGGAGACTTTCACACTGGGCCCCGACCACTGCACGGAAGATGACATCCGGGATGCGTCCAGGGCTTTCACAGGCTGGTTCGTGCTCAGAAGCAAGCTGCGCTATATTTCTCGCGAGCACGATGAGAATGAAAAACAAATCCTCGGCCGGAAAGGAAACTTTGCTCGCGACGATGTGACGCGAATCATACTCGAACAGCCGGCCACGTCGCGCCGGCTCGTCCGCAAGTTGTACCGCTGGCTGATCAGCGAGACCGGGCAGCCCGACGAGGCCCTAATTTCCCCGCTGGCCGAATCGTTCCGGGCCGATTACGACGTGCAGAAACTTGTCGAAACAATGCTGCGATCCAATCTGTTCTTCTCCGCGGCGGCATATCGCAGGCGAATCAAAGGCCCGGCGGAGTTTGCGATTGGCATTGTCAAGGCTCTGGAAGAGACGGTCTCCACCACGCAGCTCGCGAACGACCTGGCTGATCTCGGCCAAAATCTTTACAACCCGCCGACCGTAAGAGGCTGGGCCGGCGGACAGCACTGGATCAACAGCACAGCGATGGTCGCTCGCCAGAACCTTGCCTCGGCATTGCTGCGAGGCTCGGGCCCGTACGGCAACAAGCTCAATCCCTGGGCCGTCGCACAACGGCACGGGTGCGCGACGCCCGAAGACGCCCGTCGATTTCTGCTCGATCTCTTTCTGCAAGGCGGCCTTGGTCCCGACGTTTACGATGCGCTGCCGAAGGCGCCCCGCCGACAGGATGATGACCTGGGGGGACGAGCACGTTATCTTGCGCAGGCAATCGTCACGTTTCCTGAATTCCACCTGGCT
Organism: uncultured Pirellulales bacterium; assembly: GCA_964612465.1. Classification (GTDB taxonomy): domain Bacteria; phylum Planctomycetota; class Phycisphaerae; order Sedimentisphaerales; family Anaerobacaceae; genus JAFGPJ01. The sequence goes on along the minus strand of CAZTDF010000263.1, from coordinate 1,264 downwards.
TAAATTGGGAGATAATACAATGTCCTATACACGACGCGATTTCTTGAAGGCCGCTCTGGGGGTCTCAACGATGCTGTCGCTCGCATCGCCGGCGCCGAATTTACTTCTTCGTGCCGCGACAGCCGGTGCTGCTCGGCGGGATGACCGCGACACAATCCTGGTGGTCGTTCAACTATCCGGCGGCAACGATGGTCTCAACACCGTGGTTCCGTACGCCGACGACGAATACGCCCGAAACCGTCCTACGCTGCGCTTAGGGCCCAAAGACGTGCACAAGATCGACTCGTATCTGGGCTTCCATCCGCGAATGGAAGCCTTCTCGCGTCTGTACAAGGAGGGGCATCTGAGCATCCTCCACGGCGTGGGCTATCCGAATTCGGACCGCTCTCACGACGTCGCGATGCGCCACTGGCATACCGCCAGGCCCGAGGATCCCGATTGCCAGACGGGCTGGCTGGGCCGGGCCGCAGACAGCGTCTGGCACGCGAACCAGAAGGACACGCCCGCCGTGTTCGTAGGGCCGATCGTTCAGCCTTTCGGCCTGAGGGCCGAACACGTAATCATCCCGTCTATCCGGTCGTCGGATGATCTGACTATCGATCCTGCGCCGGGCGAATCGCAGCCGAGGCAGGCGGTCGAGCTTTCTCGTGCTGACAGGGACAACCCACTTCTCAATCACCTGCGGGACTGCACGGCGATTGCCCGTGCCAACAGCCGACGAATCGAGGCGGTGGCCGGGGCATCCGCCAACAAGGCCGAATACCCGGCGTTCCGGCTCGCCGAGACTTTGCATACGGTTGCCAGGCTAATCCGGGCCGACGTCGGCATCAGGATATTCTTCACCGAACTCGGCGGCGGCGGAATCGGCGGCTTTGACAACCACGCAAATCAATTAGGTAACCATTGCTCTCTGCTGCACCATTTATCCGAATCAATAGCAGCGTTTATAAATGATCTAAAGCGAGACAAGGCATTGAATCGTGTTCTGCTGATGACCTTCTCTGAATTTGGCAGGACAGTGAAGGAAAATGGCCGACACGGCACCGGTCATGGTGCGGCTGCCCCTGTCTTCCTGGCCGGCGGAAAACTTAAGAGTGGTCTTATCGGGTCACATCCCAGCCTTACCGATTTGGATAACGGTGCCATGAAGTTCCACACTGACTTCCGCCGCGTCTATGCAACCGTATTGGACCGATGGCTTGGATTTGACAGCCGGACCGTACTCGATAGACAGTTCGAACTGCTCGATATTTTGAACGTTTGA
>CAZTDF010000262.1:0-5662 GCA_964612465.1 uncultured Pirellulales bacterium | reverse complement strand
TATTTAGCCCCCAGATTTATCTGGGGGTTGAAGACGAAGTTGAAAAAACAAAGCCTATGTGCTAAATTAACTTCAAAAGGTGCAGAACAAGCACCACCAAATGCTCATACGAAAGGTGAAACGATAATGTCAGCAAAGCATAGAAAAATTCTAACATCGATTATTTTAGCAATAATTGGGATTTCGACGGCACAGGCCCTGTACCGCTCTGGTACAGGGCAGGCTGTTGAGCCTTTTCGGCTGGTCCTCACCGACGTCGAACAGAACATCTACAAAGAAACCGCAAATCTGACAAGCAGCGAAACGACGCCGGGCTGCCCGGTTGCGTGGTCGGTAAAGAAATATGTCCTGCACGGCGGCAGGCAGGAGGGGGTCGAGGTCATCGAGGTTAATAACGGCAAACTCCGTTTTAATGTCGTGCCGACGCGGGGGATGTCGATTCAAGAGGTTGTAATGGGTGATTTGCGTCTCGGCTGGGATTCGCCGGTCAAGGGCCTGGTTCACCCGAAATTCATCAATCTGAACACGCGCCAGGGGCTCGGCTGGCTGGAGGGTTTCAACGAGTGGATGGTTCGCTGCGGCCTGGAGTTTTTCGGAGCGCCCGGAACCGATGAATTCATAGACAATACCGGCAATAAAGCAACGATGGACCTGACACTGCACGGCAAGATTTGCAACACGCCGGCATCGATAGTCGAGGTTATCATCGAACGCGAGGTGCCCTACCGTATCACGGTACGCGGCCGGGTCGATGAGACCTTGCTGCATGGCCCGAAGCTCGATATATGGACCCAGGTTTCAACTGTGCCCGGCACAAACGAATTGCAGATTTCGGATACGGTAACCAACCGCAGCGCTATCGAGCAGGAGTTCGGCATCCTTTATCATGGGAATTACGGGCCGCCTTTGATGGAAAAAGGAGCACAATTCTTTGGGCCTGTACGGCAGGTAACGCCGATTAACGAGCACGCGGCCAAAGATATCTCAGATTACGCCCTCTACCCCGCTGCGAAGGCGGGATTTCCGGAGCAGGTTTATTGTTTACGGCTTTGGGCCGACCGGAACGACCGGACGAAGGTAATGCTTCGCAATGCCGCCGGCGATAAAGCCGTCTCGATAGCATATTCGGTCAAGGAGCTGCCATTTTTTACGCTCTGGAAGAATCCGGTGGCAAATGAAGATGGATACGTGACGGGCCTGGAGCCGGGGACCGGCTTTCCGCGCAACAGATCGATCGAGCGTAAGTTCGGCCGGGTCCCGAAGCTCGCCCCGCATGAAAGCCGCTCTTTCACGATCGATTTTACTCTTCAGACAAATAAAAACGAAGTAAATGCCTCAGCAGATGAGATTGCACGCATCTGGGCCGGCCGGCCAACTCAGGTTGATACGGTCCCAAAGGCCAGCACCGGACCAAAATTGGAAGAGATCATCAAAGCGGCAAGGACCTGGGGTCCGGCGTTCAAACCATGGTACGGCAAGCCGGCGCCGGATTTCACTTTGACCGATGTCGCCGGCAAAAAGCATAAGCTAAGCGACTATCGCGGCAAAAATGTTCTGATTGTTTTCTGGGCAACATGGTGCGGTCCCTGCATAAGGGAGATACCGGATCTGATCGAGCTGCGAAATACAGTCAGCGAGGATGATTTGGCCATTCTGGCCATCACGAATGAGAACCCGAGTTTGGTCAAAAATTTTGTCACGCAGGCAAAAATGAATTATACGATCCTGCTGGACCGTGGTATTCTGCCGGGGCCATACAATACTATAAGAGCCATCCCGAGCAGTTTCTTCGTCGATTCGGGCGGCAAAATCAAGCTGGGCAGTGCCGGCATGGTCTCACTGGATGAAATCAAGGCGATATTCGAGGCCGAGCAATAATTACGGAGCAGTTCTGATGCGATACAATCCAATATCGTCGATGAACATCTTGCCTGCACCGCCAGGGGCCGTCATATTGCCTTGAGTTCCAAGACCAATCGCGATCCTGTCGACATTGGTCAGGTCGATGCCCTGATCGGCAAAGGCCTTCAGGGGAATGACCCATTCGGTCCAGGTGTCGATCTGAGCCGCGGCGGGATCATCGTGGACTACCACGGCAAGCGAGCCGGAAGTGTTGGAAATCGCCACGTAAAGAGGCTCGGCATCGTTGCTGGCTATGCCGATATCCTGGTTCGTCCACGTTGGATCGGCAGTACCGACAATTCGAACGTTGGAGAATTTGGCCTGGCACGTTAGAGCATCATCATGACTGGTCAGAGCCAACCCGACGTAGACATTCGTGTTCATTGTGATGTTCTGTGGCTGAGCGTTCTGGACCAATTGCCAGGAAGAGCCGTCGGTCGAATGGTAAGCTGTAAATCTGCTGGACAGGTTGCGCTCCAACTTGATCCAATGCGGAGCGGTAATACCGGCCTCGGTCGTACTGTCAGCGTTATCATTCGTGTTGATGCGATATTGGAAGGAAACGCCGCTGTCCGGCGTTACACACATATAAGCGTATTTCGAGTCGGGCTCCAGCGTACTGCGAATCATAACGCCGGCTTTCGCCCAGACGTTAGTGTTATCGACGCTTTCGACTCTGGCGACAATTGAGCCGGCGCCTTTGAGCATCTTGTATGCGAAATGGAATTCATCGGCCTGATCCCAGATATCCGTGCCGGAGCCGGTCATCGTGAATGTGCCGACCGGGTCTTCAACGAAGCTGCCGACAGATGCCGGATAGCCTCTGAACCAGAGGGACAATTCGCCGACATCGTATTGAGTCCAGTCACGCCGAGTGGTCAGGGTCATCTCTGTTTGCGAATACTTTGAGTAGCCCTGTTTATTATTGTCGTAGAACAGCGGCATTGATTGATCTGCACCGTGAACAATGGTCAGTTCGGTAAATGAGCTGGTGTTTTCGTCGCCTACAACGGCACCTGTTCCGTTACCTGCAAAGTACGGTGGAACGCCCGGGGTGCCATAGCCAAGGCCGTCATGCCATGCGAACCAGATCTGGTTGTCTTCTGAGTCGTAATCCTCGAAGTCATCTACGATTAGATAGTCAGCTACTGTAAAACTCCAAAGACTACCCGTACTGACCATCGTGTCCGGATTGTACTCATCGACCCGCCAGTAATAAGGTCCGGTTCCCCAATCAAGGTTTTCCGTGGGGCTATAGCTGGTTGCAGTCTGCCTGCCTCGATAGAAGCCCGATGTATCGGAACTGTCGGCTAATTCTACAGCGATTCGGTTCGTTCCGAAATATATATCATGCTGAGTTGCCCCCTTTCCCGGCGAGAAGCTCAGGGATTGTTTTGCTTCTTCAATATCCAATATCGAGTTATTATCCGGACTCGGACTCCAGGCAAGCAGTGGATCACCTCTGGTAAGTTCCATAATCCTGGCTTGTGTCAGTGCTGTATTATAGAAGCGGACATCGTCCACCATACCGACATAGAAATCGCTCGGTGTAGAGTCGTCCCATTCCTGTCCTATCGACCATCGTGTTACGGTGTCCAGAGAGAAGGCGGCGCTATACGTGCCTACCTGGACTGCATCGACATATATATATCCTTTTGATCCGTCTCTGACATACGTCAGCATGTGCCACTGGCCATCATTGACAGCAGGGGGGAAATCTCCTATGTCGTTAGTTTCATTCACATACGGATTCCCACTACTAATGCCAAAGATAAAGGGGTGCTCGCTGGCGCTATCGTTAGCTGTAAAAATATTCCCCTCGTCCGTCTGCGTGGTTTTGATCCATACACTTAGCGTAATATCAGTCGCTGTTATGTCATCAACGACACCGTCAATTACTACATAATCCGAGCCTCCTAAATCGATCGCGCTGTTTAAGATGCCTTCGGCCCACTGCGGATCACCTCCTAAGGTAGCATGATTCTCATAGCCCGACCAATCAAGTGAGGTACTGCCGTAACCTTCGTCGAATTTCCACCAGCCGATTAGATTGGGATCCGTAATCGAGATTATAGACTTTGTCTTGAAAGCCCAGACATTGCCCTTATATATGTTCGTACCGTCATATTCATCGACTCGCCAATAGTACGCCGTGTTTTCCGCAAGAGGGCCTGGATTATAGGTTGTGGACCTCTGGGAAGAAGCTCCGGTGGCATCGTTAACATCATTATAACTTGTTCCGAAGTAGACATAGTGCGTAGTAGCCCCAAAACCTGCCGTCCAGCTTAGCGTAGCATCTTGTTCCTCAAATTTCAGACCATCATACGGTTCGGGATCGTATGCGGTTTGGGACGGAACAGTAAAACTCCAGATCGAGCCGTCGTATATCGTGACGCCGTCGGCCTCAATTTCGTCGATGCACCAGTAATAGGTTGTACCCGGAGTAAGACCGTCCGGAAAGGGATATCCGGAATATCCAACAGGTAACTGCGTGTCGGTCTGGTTGCCCCGGAATGCATCGCCGGTGCGGTCGCTGACATTTGTAAAATTGTCGTCAAAGTACACATTATGAGAAGCTGCAGTCTCTCCAGGCTCCCAAATGATGCCCCCCCATGTATTTTCATGATAAGTACCATCTGCAGGAAAGGGGCCAGTAGCCTGTTTACTCGAAAGCTCTATATGCAGCACCGGCCCAGTAGCCCCCGGACCCGCCAGGGCACTTCGTTGACCGTCGGAGGGATTTGTTTCGTCGTCCCTTATAAATATTATAAGGGCATTCCCACTGGCCCAGCCGTCCTGGTCGATTATCTCCTGGATAACACTGGAGATGTCCGTAGTCTTTGATGCTTCCGTTGCCTGGTTGCTGGTCCAGCTCGGTATATTGCTCCATGCAACTTCCGAAGTAGTTTTAGGATCTCTGTCCGTGTAAAAGTCTTCACCGCTGCTAAATCCACCTGGATTGGGTTGTAGCAAGCCGTTGATGATAAGATTCACGGGCCCGCCTGTCAACTTGCCGGCATCGTCGTTATCACCCGTGAATTGTACATAAGCTCTTACGACCTTTGAGCCTTTAGGAATCTGAAGATCTATGAAACGCATACCGATGACCTGATAGGAACTCGATCGAATGCCATCTTCCCACGGCATCTCAAGATCGCTGCTGTCACGACTCTCGGCACCATCGTCGGCCTGTCCTGCATAGGCAATGTGGTCTTCTCCGTCATCGTTACTTTCAGCGACTAATGTTTCTATCACGATAGCGGCAAAGACTGTATTTGAACCAGCTAAAACTAAGAACAAAAGAAAAGTTAAGAAACAAAATTTCATTCGCATAGGAGTTTTCCTTCAATGAGAGTTTTATTGACCGCCAGGAATTTTACCTTAATTCAGTCCTATAAAGCTTGTCCTCGGGAGTTGTAATTAGAATTTGACACCACTTCATTTATAAAAGCCAAATACTATGCATTAACAATTCTTACTCACAAAAACACTATCCCAGCAGTCTTATTTGTTATAAGATTCTTTTTCGGAAATAATCTCTTACTACAATATCAATACATCCAGCCGAAAGGATAATAGGCTTGACTTATTCTACTTATACCATATTACCCAGTTTTACGTCAAGAAAAACCCGCACACTTGAGGGGATTTCAAGGTCTACAGCAATAATGGGGGATAAATTTCCATCAGCATGAAAATCGCAGGAAAGCGGGCGATGGGATTCGAACCCACGACATTCAGCTTGGGAAGCTGACATTCT
>CAZTDF010000261.1:0-5664 GCA_964612465.1 uncultured Pirellulales bacterium | reverse complement strand
GAGTCGCGGACTTCGAATCCGAAGGTTGGAGGTTCGAGTCCTCCCGGGCGCGTTTTTGTAACTCTTTTCTTGTGCCGCACTTAGCACTTCCATTGCTGTAATATTTTGCGCGGCTTGAGTCTCCTGTGATAACTGTTTTTTGGGCTCAATAATACAATATCACTACTCAAGCGTTTGTCAATCCCACCATAACCTTTGGGACGATAATTATAAATCGGCTTATGTAGCCGCAGAGTGCTGGTTTGCTGGTATCAGACAAGATGCAAGGGACAGGGACGGCTAAAACATGGTTTTTTGACTTGACTTTGCAGCTTTAGGTTATTAGTATAAAAATGACAGTTCGCATACGTGCAGGTGGTTGTCTGAGGAGTTAGGATATTGTGTCCCCGATTCGAAGATGCTGCTTCCGTTGCGTTTGAAAGGAGCGAGAGAATGAGCGTGAAGAACTCGAACAGAAACCGTCTGATTGTACGGTCTGGATTTTTGGTAGCAATGGCCGTTATAGGTGCCGGAATATTGAGAGCAGGCCCGTCGCCTGAGGGAAAGGACATCAGTGCAGCCACCGATCATGCTTCAAGGCGGCCGGCTCGTGCGAAACCGGCCTACGTACCGGGCGAGGTTATTGTCAAGCTCAAAGATAGACAGGCGGACGGAATCGGTTTGCTTTCACTGCAGGATGTGTCTGGACGCGAAGCCGCCCTGCATCGCCTGCAGGCCAACTATGGACTCTCCAATGAAGGCCCGGTGTTTGACGGCGCTCATCGACGGCTGAAGTACGAAGATGCTCCCAAGGGGCAGGCGCCCGGCAAGATCGGTATCTTATCTTCGGCCAGGCCAAAGGCGGCTGCCGGGTGGTCGACGGACACCGAGCTGCTTGGATTCTATCTGCTCAGAACCGACCGGAATGTGCCGGGCGTGTGTGCCGAGCTCCGGAGTGACCCTGAAGTGGAGTATGCGCAGCCCAATTATATCTACGAGCGCTGTGGCGATCCGAACGACCCGGAATTTCCCGATCAGTATGCCCATCAACTGATCCAGATGTCCGAGGCGTGGGACATCTCGACCGGCAGTCATGATATAGTTGTCGCCGTGCTGGACACCGGCGTTGATGTCAATCACCCTGACTTGAAGGACAATATCTGGGTCAATAAAGGCGAGATTCCCAATAACGAGATAGACGACGACAATAATGGATATATCGACGACGTTTCCGGCTGGAACTTTGAAGAAGATAATAACGATGTCATACCTGATGGCTCAGATTACTATTCCGTTTTGGGTCACGGCACTCAGGTTTCCGGGGTCATCGCGGGAGTGGGGAACAATGGCGTAGGCGTCTGCGGCGTCAACTGGCAAAGCAGTATAATGGCATTGAGATTAAGTATCTATATGACTTCCGCCGAGGTAGCTGAAGCTTTGGAATATGTCGCGGCCAACGGCGCGCATGTTGCGAACATGAGTTTCGGCGCAGATGAATTTGGCCCGGAGGGAGATTCGGCCGTCAAGGCAGCTATTGACAACGCTTTTGCGCATGGCGTTCTGCTGGTAGCCAGTGCCGGCAACGACGACAATACCAAACCGCTCTATCCGGCGGCCTATTTCAACGTCATGGCGGTCTCCTCCACCAACGGCGAAGACATGAAGACCGGCCATAGCAGTTTCGGGCACTGGGTTGACATCGCCGCACCCGGAACTGATATTGTCACGACTGATCTCGGCAACGAATACATTGCCACAGCAGGGACGTCATTTTCCGGGCCTTATGTCGCGTCAGTTGGGGCTTTGGTGCTTGCACATAAACCGGAGCTGACACATGTTCAAGTCAGGGCCATCCTGGAAAACACGACCGATCCTGTATATTACGGGGACCTTGATCCCGATTACGGTTACGTCGGCACCGGGCGGGTGAATGCATATCTGGCCCTGATGGAGTCCGACGTAAGGTTTCCTTTGGGAGAAATAGTAGAACCGAGACCGCAGCAGACCTTCGCATCGGACGGTAATGACATTCCAATAGTCCTTTTTGTGCACGGCGACTCCTATCAACTGGAGTATCGCAGCTTCGGACAGGATGAATGGATCCTTTTAGATGATGGCAGTTCCCCCATAGATCCGAACGGTTTCGTTCATCTGGTGTTTGAAAATACCAGAGCAGGATCATTCGAACTGCGTCTTGAAGTGACTTCCGATGGATCTGTGCACACCGACCGCAAAACATTTGGTATTGAACTCGGAGCCGAGATGGCACCGTGGCCATTACCAGAGATGCCGGAAGATTCCGAAGAACTATTGGACGAATGGTATTATGGCACTCCACTGTGTCTTGACGTTGACGGGGACGGAAGAAACGAGATAATCGCGACATCAATGAAATCGAGCGATAACTATTACGATGATGGGTTAGTAACTGTCTGGAAAGATGATGGAACTGTACCTAACGGTTGGCCTGTCGTGCTGCAAGGAGGTGGTTGGGCCTTAGGCATGGCGGTTGGAGACATCGACGGCGACGGCGACTACGAGATAGTTGTGGTGGACGATTTTGGCATGGCCACCGCTCTGCATGTTGAGAGCGGCCAGACAGTGGAGGGTAATTGGCCTGCGGAAGTCGGAGGCTATTGGTACGCCTATATAGTCGGCAATCCCGTCCTGGCAGACCTGAACGGGGACGGTGACAGCGAGATTATTGTTGCCCTTGACGAAGAATCCAGAGAAAGCGACGGTCTTTTTGCCTTCCAAGGTGACGGGACGTATCTGTGGCAACGGCGGTACACGTCAGAGGGTCCCATAAGCGTTGCGGATTTTGACGGTGACGGCGACGTGGAGATTGCTCTTTGCGGATACGGCCCCGGCATAACGCGCGTATATACCTTCATTCTCGACCACAACGGTCAACAGATCAAAAGATGGCGGGGCGGCAGCAAGAAGGGAACGGCCATCGCCGACCTGGACGCCGACGGCGAGCCGGAGCTGGTGTTCTGCACCGAGGACAGCGTAATGGCGGTCCACGTTGACGGCAGCACGCTCTGGACAGCCAGAGTTAGCGAGACGTTCGGCGATTACGGTGCCATGAGCGTCGGGGACATCGACGACGACGGCTTCAGTGAAGTCTATGTTAACAGCTACATCGAAGAAGACGGCTTCGCGTACAGTCTCGTGCACGCCTTCGACCATGAAGGCCGGGAATTGTCCGACGCCGGATTTCCCAAAACACTCATGGGCGATCCGTGGTACTGTTCTCCTTTGATCGGCGACGTTGACGGTGACGGGCAGAAGGAATTAGTGGTCGCCTCAGCCGGAGCGCCGGTCATGGCCTGGGAGTCCGACGGCTCGGTTACAATGGGATTTCCAATGTTTGATTTTTCCGCTGATTTTTCCACTTGCCCGGCCCTTGAGGACCTTGACCAGGACGGCGACCTTGAGATAATATTAACCGGCTATTACAGCCAATTTCATGTCATCGATCTGCCGGGCTCGTACGATCCGGCGACGACAGATTGGGGCATGTCGAGGCATGATCCTCAAAACTCGGGATGGACCTTACCGGCACCAACCTTGGATCCGATATCGGTGCCGGACCAAATCGAGCCGGGCCAGATACTCGAGTTCCAGTTGACAATCTCGAATCCCACAAATCTGCCGTCTCGGCTTTCGGTGGGCAATTTGCCCGAAGGAGCTTATTTTGACACGGATACGCAAACTGTCGTCTGGAAGCCCACCGCAGACCAGGCGACGTACACGTACACCTTCTCTTTCCTCGTGACAGACGGAATCAGACAGCACAGTCAGAGCGCATCGGTTACCGTCGTGCAGAACGCGATTTACTGGGCCGATATGGATACTGATCCGAACTGGCTGCTCGATGCCGGCTGGGCATGGGGCACGCCGACCGGGGCCGGCTCATGGAACGGCGACCCGGATTCAGGCTGCACCGGCGAGAATGTCATCGGATACGAACTTGAAGGCGACTATGCCGACAATATGACTGAAGCTTGCTACGCCACAACCGGCGCGATAAACTGCGAGGGACACAAAAATATCAGGCTGAGTTTCCGGCGATGGCTTGGGATCGAATCACCCTATGACTATGCCGACGTTCAAGTATCGAATGACGGCACGAATTGGGTTGATCTCTGGACGACGGGTCTTTCTCACGTCTCCGACGAAGCCTGGCAGTCCGTGGATTATGCTGTTCCCCCGTCGATTGCCGACGGGCAGGCGACGGTTTACTTCCGCTGGGGTATCGGCCCGACGGACGAGTCGGTAACCTATCCCGGCTGGAATATAGATGACGTGCAGGTTACTGGCGATCCCATCGAGTAGATCGCCGACAAGACCGGCTGCGACATGGTTTTTAAGCCGCGGTGTATCACTATCATAGTGAGGATTACCGTGCGCTCGGACGGATGTCCGGCCTGCGAACCATTTTGGCCTCCCCATGCCTGATTTTGCGTTTAAATTTCTGACGAAGAGCTTGCGTTTCAGGACGATCCGTAGAATGAGGTACGAAAAACTCGTCAAGGATTTTGCCGACAGAACGAAGAAAAACCTCTCTGCAATAGAAAGGCAACATAAGTATGATGCTACAGTCTTTGAAACAACTCAATTGGTGAATTCGTGCCTTGGATTGATAGTGTTACCTCGGGAAAGGGATATTCAAAGGATTCCCACAAAAACCCTCGATGAACTTCAAAAGGAAGGGGGGCCTACTCCATGTATGATTAATCCATCTGACAAGTTTTGCGATTTAAAGGACTTGATTGAATATCTCAGGAATGCAATTGCTCATTTCAATATCGAGTTCACGCATGACGATTACGAAGAAATCAGTGGACTGAAGCTTTGGAATCAAAGCAATAGGAACAGCCCGAAGGAGCGGGAAGCAAAACTCAGCGTTGATAATTTACGAGGATTTGTGGAGAAGTTTTCAGAGGAGATAGTACAGAATCTCACAGAGTAGCCCTCAGAGGTGTTCTGTGCCCGTACAATCGCCGCTCTTCTCTCGATGAGTATCATAGGCATAGGACTTATTTTCAGAGATAAAACGCCAGAGTAGCCATATTGACATATCTGCATCCACAGCTTAATATTATCCAAGATAATTATAGAAAGGGAAAGAAATGAAAAAATCGACTGCACTGCTCCTCATTATTGTCGTAGTGTGTTGCACACTCGTGGTTGCATTTGGCAGGGTAAGAGAGGACGGCAACATCTCCAATCAATCATTTCAAGTTGGCCGTTTTGTCCTGGAAAGTGGAGAATACTTAGCACCTTCGCACACGGCTGAGCGGCGTCTGCCAGGTATCTTTAAGATAGACACCACCACAGGCAAGGTATGGAGATACACCTCCAATGTCACCAACAAAGAGACTGTTGAAAAGTGGACTCCAATTTCTGAATAAGCCACCAGAATTCGTCATAATGCCAGGATTCTGATAGATGTAATGTCTCAGACAGTAAACCAACTTTGGACTAATCCACAGCTTCTCCCAGAGTAGCCCTCAGACGTGTCCTGGGTCCGTACAATCGCCGATCTCCACACCAACGATCTCTGCCATAGTACCAAAGATGCGTCGAAACTGTTAGTACGATCATGACGGTCATAGCCGGGAAGACGCTCCACTCCCAGTTCGCTACGGAGATGCCGTAACGGTACGCAAATCCAAC
>CAZTDF010000260.1:0-5806 GCA_964612465.1 uncultured Pirellulales bacterium | reverse complement strand
GCGGCGGCGCTTTCGGTGCCGGCCATTAATGTTCTTGGCGCAGGAAAAAACAAGCCGAATATCCTGTTTATTTTCGCCGATGACCAGTGCTTCGAGACGCTGCGTTCGCTGGGCTGCGACGAAATACAGACACCAAACCTCGACAGGCTCGTCAGGGGCGGCGTGACTTTTACACACGCGTACAATCAGGGCGCATGGCATGGCGCCGTGTGCGTGGCAAGCCGAACGATGCTCAATACCGGGCGATTCCTGTGGTACGCCAGGGACCTTGAGCCGAACTTAAAGCAGGAAACAGCGGCCGGCAGATTCTGGTCGCAGTACATGAAGCAGGCTGGCTACGAAACGTACATGAGCGGCAAATGGCACGTTAAGGGTATCAAGCCGGAAGATATATTCGACCACGTCAAGGATGTTCGCCCCGGCATGCCCAATCAGACTGAAGAGGGATACAACCGCCCTATCGAGGGACAACCGGACACCTGGAAACCGTGGGACAAAGAACGCGGCGGCTACTGGAAAGGCGGCAAACACTGGAGCGAAGTTCTTGGTGACAACGCCGAGGAGTTTCTCGATAACGCTTCGAAGAGCGAAAAGCCCTTCTTTATGTACATGGCCTTCAACGCCCCACACGATCCGAGGCAGTCTCCGAAGCAGTACGTGGATAAATATCCGCTGGAAAACGTCAAAGTCCCCGCCAATTTTCTGCCGGAATATCCATACAAGGATTCGATCGGCTGCAGCGCAAAGCTCAGAGATGAAAGGCTCGCTCCATTCCCCCGGACAAAGTACGCCGTAAAGGTTAACCGCCGGGAATACTATGCGATTATAACCCATATGGATGTGCAGGTCGGGCGCATACTCGATGCGCTCGAAAAAACAGGAAAGGCCGACAATACTTATATCTTTTTCACCGCCGATCATGGCCTGGCGGTCGGTCATCACGGTCTGATAGGAAAACAGAACATGTACGACCACAGCGTCAGAGTCCCGCTTATGGTCACCGGCCCCGATGTTCCGAAAAACAGGAAGATTACGTCGCCGGTCTATCTCCAGGACATCATGCCATCAACGCTGGAGCTTGCTGGTGTTGATAAACCGCGACATGTGCGTTTCAAAAGCCTGATGCCGCTCATCAGCGGCAGAACCAAAAGCAGCTACGACGCCATCTACGGCGGCTATATCGACCTGCAGAGAATGATAAGTGCCGACGGATATAAAATGATCTATTATCCCAGGATTAATAAGACGCTGCTCTACAACCTCAAAGACGACCCGTCCGAGATGGAAAACCTTGCCGATGATCCGGCCAACGCAGGATTGATAAAAAAACTGAAAGCCCGGTTGAAAGAATTGCAGAAAGAAGTTGGCGATACGCTCGATCTTGATGAACCAACCTAATTGATCTACCAGCTTTGGTTAGATAGGCTGTCGGGACGACCTCGCCATAAATGATAAGCGTGAAGAAGATGCTGCCTACTGCGGGCAAGATGCCCGCGTGACGCGCGGGCGAGACGCCCGCGACACATTGGGTGGCAGCCTCAAAGCCGAAGGCTTTGGGGATGGACGCGGATGACAAACCGTATAATCAGATTTGCGAAAGGGGCTGCTGTGAAAAAGTTATTGGTAATAATTGCATTGGTGACGTTCGGCTGTTTGAGCATAACAATCGCCCGGCAAGATAAAGTCGAGACGACACAAGGTAAAACACGGGAATTATTGCTACAAAACAAGTACCTGAATTTCCCGGTTAAAAATGGGGTCCGGAAACGCCTGATTCATCTGATTATAGACGACAAAGTAGTCCGGGAATTCGAGATTGAGCTTGCCTCCGATGAGCCCGACTTCTGGGTGTTTCTGGACGTCAGCGATTTCGCAGGGAAAAAAGCACTTCTGCGTATAGATAAATACGAGCCGGCCCGGAGTAAAGGTTTCGATTCTGTCTATCAGGCGGATACCTATATCGGCGAAGAAAATGTTTACCGGGAAAAACTGCGCCCTCAATTTCATTTCACGTCTAAGCGCGGCTGGAACAATGATTCCAATGGGATGGTTTACTACGATGGCGAATATCATCTTTTCTATCAGCACAATCCCTACGGCTGGAGCTGGGGCAATATGACCTGGGGACATGCCGTCAGCGAAGATATGATCCACTGGAGAGAGCTGGGCGATGCGATCCATCCAGACCGGCTCGGTACGATTTTTTCCGGCTCGGCTCTCGTTGATGTCAACAATACCGCTGGTTTCCAAACCGGCGACGAAAAAGTCCTTGTTTGCATCTATACTTCCGCCGGCGGTACGAATCCAATGTCCAAGGACCAGCCCTTCACCCAGTCGATCGCCTACAGCAACGATCGCGGCAGGACCTTGAAAGTGTATGAGCATAATCCGGTTGTGGGCCATATCAACGGCGGCAATCGCGACCCTAAAGTCATATGGCACACGCCAACCGCCCAATGGGTGATGGCTCTGTACCTGGATGATAACACGATGGGATTTCTAACATCCAAAGATTTGAAATCGTGGGAATTGCAGAGCAAGATAAAGTGTTTCCATGAGTGCCCTGAGTTGTTTGCGCTGCCGGTTCATGGCGACCGGAATAATGAGAAATGGATATTGTACGGCGGCAGCGGGGAATATTTGGTTGGCAGTTTCGATGGCAAAAAATTCAGGAGCGAAACCGACGCTATACGTTTTCATTACGGCAATTGTTTCTATGCGTCCCAGACGTTCACCAACATTCCCAAGTCTGACGGCAGGCGAATCCAGATAGCATGGGGTCAGGTTGAAATGCCCGGCATGCCGTTTAACCAGATGATGCTGTTTCCGGTGACATTAACTCTGCACACGACTGAAGAAGGAATTCGAATGTTTGCCGAGCCGGTACGTGAGATTGAAAACCTTCACAGTCGTCGGCACCAATGGAAGAACAAAATGCTGAAGCCCGGAGACAATCTCCTCTCGGACCTGTCAGCCGATCTGGCTCATATCCAAGCCGACCTGCGACTTGCCGAAGCTGCAGAAATCGGTTTTGTAATCCGGGACATTCCGGTCGTATATGATGTCGAAAAGCAGGAACTGTCATGCCAGGGAAATAAGGCATCCTTGAAATTGGTGAACGGTAAGATTCGCATCGAATTGCTGGTTGATCGAACTTCGATTGAAATATTCGGCAACGGAGGCAGAGTTTATATGCCGATAGGTGTGATTCTCGCCGGCAATTCCAAATCGCTCGAAATCTTCACAAAGGGCGGAAACGCCGAAGTTGAATCTCTGGAGATTTACGAGCTTAATTCTGTCTGGAAGTAGAGTTGATCAACATTCACTCGACCTTCTTGTAAAACTCGGCCTCTTTGTCGGAGAGTTTTTTCTCACGTATCATCGTGCGAACACGCTGGGTGTCGACGTCTCTCGGCTGGCCGCCCGATGCCGAGACGGCGACCGTATCGGATCCGGCGGGAATCACCTTCAAGAATCTATCCGCCGAGACGGTCGAGATGAATATTGCTACGATAAGCACGCAGGCGGCAAATGCCCCGGCGGTTTCTTTTCTTTTTGCTGCCGTGATGTCGAACTTTTCGAAGCGGCACTTGTCACATTGTATGCAATCGGCGTTGTCCCTGCCGGTAAGACCGAATTGGCATCTGCCGAATTTCTTTGCCGGCAGGTACCGTTTGAGTATCGCAGCATGATTAAGAAGCGACAGAAAGGCCCCTGCCGGGCAAAAATACCGGCACCAGAAGCGAGGCCAGAAAAGCGACCCGAGCAAGGCCGCCGCGATGATAATAATTAATGCCGATCTGAAATCATAAGTTGTAAATTGCCGGCCGAAGATCGAAATGAGCGGATCGGCCGCCAGCGTCGTGCGGTCCCTGGAAGCAAAGAACACGATGACCACAATCAGGAGAATAACGTACTTGACAAATCTTGCCTTTCGCATCGATTCGTTTGAGATTGGCGGCTTAAATCTTCCGGGAAGGACGTAGCCAATAAGTTCCTGTGCCGCACCGAAGGGGCAGATGTAGCCGCAGTAAAGATTGCCGAAGATAATGACAAGAAGCGGAACTCCGACAACCAGAAGAAAGGTTCCCGTCATCGCCAATGCCGGCATATGCCCGGATAGTATGGTGACGATTTGTTCGCTGGAGTACTGGGCGTTCAGCCATATTCCCCCGACGCCGAGGCTTGCACAGAGAACGACCAGCCTGCTCCAGAAGCCGCCAAAATATGTCACGATCAAGGCAAGCACGAAAGCGGTGATTAAATAGATCGCGTGAGTGTCCGGCAGATATTTTGCCCGATGCGCTCGTTGTTCGGCGAGCGGTTCGACGGGCCGGCTAAGGACATTGGCGGCGAATCTTTGTCCAGATGCCTGCAGCGCCGAGACAATAGCCTCGGAGCTGACGGTCGCTCCGGTTACAGCCTGAATACCGGCGAATGGCTCAGACTGAAAGAGGTTGCGGCCGATTAGAGAATCGCTCCATCGGCTGAGAAGCTCAAGATACGCCGGCGTCTCGTTTGACCGTATCATGTGAAAGCCGATGAGACTGCCGTGGCGGTCGTCCACGTGAACGGCGAGGTTAATCTTCCCGCCGAAACCTCGGACTTCCGGCGCCAGGTCTTCCGAACTGAAGATGTATCCGGCGGGTTGATCGTTGGCGTCAAGAACTTTGAAATAATCGATTTTGCGAGAGCTGTCGCGCAGGGCGGCGGATTGCTGCTCGGTGCTAAATTCACCCGCAAGTGCCTGGACAGAAGATTGTGGCAGCGACGGCCTCACACGTGCTCCGGCATAAGTCAGCAGGTTGGAGCACAAAACGACGGACGCCCCGATGCCGAACAAGACGTAGCCAAGGCTGCGAAACCTAAAAGCGGTTGTGTCCGAAAACCATGCCTTCGCCGGCCTGGCAATCTTCAGCACCACCGGCGGTAAATTCGCCAGAATGAGTATCACAGATACGAACAGCGCCATTTTAGCCCCGAGAACTGGGACTAGGGCAAGGCTTGTCACCGCCCCCCCTGCCGCCGCCCCGATATGGTCGGCGGTTTCGAGCATGCCTCCCGCACGGCCTGTCTCAAAACCGGAACCGGCCAACTGTCCGGCGGCTATCGGAAAATAACCGCCGGTGCATACACCGCATAAGACAAATGCAATCGCAAATGTCACGTGCGTCCATTGCTCGCCCGGCCAAAAAGCGATTGCACAGAGCACAAGCGAATGAATGAATATAACAAGCAGCAATAATCTTTCGTTGCGGATTGTTCTTTCTTCCGACAACAAATGCCGCACCGAAGCCGCGCCGGCGGTCAGCCCCGCCATAAACAGAGATGAAACTACTCCGATGTACAGATACAATGAGCCGAAACGGGTCTGGTAAAGATACATCAGGACAATCACCGCCCCGATGCCCACCGCTCCTCCCGAGAAGACCATGAAACTGCCCTCGAAGCTTGAGGGCCCGCCCTGCCCTGACGATTTCAGAATGTAGAGCAACCTTAATACCACAATGACCAGGATGGGGATAATAAAAGCAAGCGGGCCGGCCAGGGCCAGGTGTTTGACAAGCCGAGCGGCCGGTGCCCCGGATTGCCTCGCTGCGAGCAACAAACTATAGAGGTGGGTCAGAGGCCTCGAATCACGATTTATAAGAAACCGCTCCGGCAGGTCTGCACCTGAATAATCTTTCATCGCTGCTGCGGCACGGTCCGGCAGATAAACCGAAAGCAATCCCTCCGGGGTAAAAAGGCCGTCTGCGCCGTTTATCGAAGCGAAACGGTCCCGCAGGATGCCGGGCTCGCCCGTGAT
>CAZTDF010000259.1:0-5836 GCA_964612465.1 uncultured Pirellulales bacterium | reverse complement strand
GGCTTGTCCCACCATCTGGTTTTACAAAGAGTTGCGGCCTCTCGTGCGTCATACACGAGCGGATGTTGTCTGCGCCCGGAAAAGTGGCATCAGATGGAATGGCTTCCTGCACGAACCACTGAGCGCAGACTTTCGTCTGTGCTTCAATGTGGACGGTCGTAAGCATCACGCCTCGCTGCCTGTTCCGGACAGCTTCGGCCATCCCGGCGTAGGATGCCCTGTCTTTGGCCGCCATTGGATCGACGAGAATCCGCATCGAGCCTCCACAGATGGGAGCGTCGTCGGCCCTGTCGGCGCCGTACAGGTCCATGTCGAATACCACCGGTTGTTTCGATCGGCAGGCCTCGACCGCATGGCGTTGAGCCTCGGCCTCTACAAGGCCGCCGCCGAGAGTGCCGTGGATTTTGCCTGTCTGCTCGATAATAGCCCTGACGCCGGCTTTTCGTGGCGTCGAATCTTCGGCCTTCAGCACCAGGGCCACGGCGAAAACCTCGCCGCTGTCGATGAACTCCACGACGTTCTGGCAAATGTCTGTCGAGCGGTGATTGCTGTCCATCTGATTGTCCCCGATTTGGCGGCAAATGCGTCAGAGCTGCTCTCGCAAGGCCTTCTGCATGGGCATCGAGCGCAGGCGGATACCGGTCGCAGCAAAGACGGCGTTGTTTATAGCCGGGGCGATTGCGATAATGGGCGTTTCCCCGCCCCCGGCCGAGGGGATGTCCGTCTTATTGATCAGGTGAACGTCGATCTTCGGGAGATCCTTGAACCGCGGCACCAGGTACCGGGCGAAGCTGGCGTTCAGAATCTTGCCGTTCTCGAATTCCATCGCTTCTCGCAGAGCGCCGCCCATGCCCATGATTATACAGCCCTGCACCTGAGAAGTCAGGTTGGCGGGATTCTGGATCGGGCCGCACTCGAAGGCTTCACAGACGTGATTCACCTTAATCTCGCCTTGCTTGCGGTCGATCCCGACTTCCACGCACGCGGCCACAACGGAATTCTTTTCCGTCCCGCAGGCCAGCCCGACGCCTGTCTCAGGAGTGACCTTCTTTCTGCGGTTAGTCCAGTCGAAGTGCCTGGCGGCGGCTTCGAGGACGGTCCGGATGCGCTGGTTCTCAAGATGAGCAAGTCGAAAGGCAAGCGGATCGGCGCCTGCCGCCGCGGCAAGCTCATCCATAAAAGATTCTCTGGCAAAATTGTTGGCAGTAGCGCCAAGGCACCGGTATGCGCCCTGTCGCAAGGGAGAATCGGAACCGGCCGACAGGATTTTCGTATTGGCGATATTGTAAGGCGTATCGATTGCCGAGCCATTGGTTGTTGTCCACGACTTCTCGCTCGATCAGAGGCACGAACGAATACGCGCCGACGAACGCGAACAACCCGATTTTAACAATGTCAGAAAAAGCTTCAGTAAAATCATTTCGTGACTCCTTGTAGTTAATGTCCGCCGCCCCGCATCATATCCACGGCGTGGGGCAAAATCTCCAGAATGATTTCCATGCATTCGCGAACGGCCTTCGGGCTGCCCGGCAGATTGATTATCAGCGTCTTGTCCCGCATGCATGAAACACCACGCGAGAGCACGGCATTAGGAGTTTTTTTGTAACTTTCGGATCGGAGAATTTCAGCAAATCCCGGAACCCTCCTGTCGCACACGGCTCTCGTGGCTTCCGGCGTGACATCGCGCGGGCCCAGTCCAGTCCCGCCGGTGGTGAGCACGACTTCTATGTTTTGTTCATCTGAAAATTGCCTCAATGCCCTGGTTATCGTCTCGTAGTCGTCCGGTATGATAATTTTCTGACAGACCTCAAACGTATCTTCAGGGAGCATCTCCTCGATGGTATGCCCGCTTGTATCTGTGCGTTTACCCCTTGAACACATGTCGCTGATTGTCAATATCGCTGTTCTAATCGCCATCATCAATAACCTCAATATCGTCACCAACTCTTATCGAGCCTCCGCGGCTCACTCTCGCAAAAACACCTTCTCGCGGCATGATACAATCGCCTATCTGCTCGTAGATTTTACATCGTCCGTGGCACTTTTTGCCGAATTGCGTGATTTTGATTTCGGCTTCGGCGCCGAGTCTCAGTTTGTCGCCGACTTTCAATGCCGCCATGTCGATTCCTTCGGTCGTGACATTCTCCGCGAAGCCGCCCGGCGCCACGTTTGCTCCTTTTGCGATCATTATGTCGATGCACTCGATATCGAGCAGGCTGATCTGCCTGTCCCAGTCGCCTGCATGGGCGTCTGAGACAATTCCGAAGTCGGCGCGCAGCTCAGCCGCGGGCACATTGACTTTTTGCGTACCCTTTGTCTTCGAGGTTGATATCGCTCTAATCCGGCCTTTTGTAGCTGCCACTTTTTCCACCTGTTTTTTCAAGCAACTTTATCTTAGTGACGACCATATCCCTGCCCTTGTACTTGAGCATATCGTAAATGGTAAGGCTTGCCGTACCTGCCCCGACAAGAGCTTCCATTTCGACACCCGTTTTGCCGGAGGACTTTACTGTTACAATTGTCGTTACCGACTTGTCCGGCTCGTTAAGCTTAAATTCAACGTTGACGGCTTCGATCAGGATAGGGTGACACATGGGTATGATTGCCGGCGTGGATTTCACTGCTGTAATCGCAGCGACTTTTCCGGTCGCGAGCACGTCGCCTTTGGTACATGTTCCTTCCGTGAGAGTCTGAAAAGCCTCATCGCCGAGTACAATGGAGCTGCTCGCCTTCGCGGTCCTCAGGGTAATATTTTTGACGCTTACATCCACCATGCCGCCTTCGTTTGCCACCATTCTCATCCTCCAATTTTGCACATGGAAAACTCTTCTTTGAGCGAGTTCGATTTCGTATAGTTGACTTTTTCAGTGATAATCCGGCTCAGAAAACGACAGATCTGCCGGTCGCTTTGGCCGTTGCTGATGAGTATTTTAAGATCGTGGGCCTGGGCCGAATACAGGCACGGCATGAGTTTTCCGCCGCTGGTCAAACGAAGCCGGCTGCACGAGCGGCAAAATGTCGAAGACCGGCCGCTGATGAAACCTATAGTCCCGGCTGAGCCTGGCGTTTTGAAATACTCGGCGGGGCCGTTGCCGCAGGGCATCATAGTACGACAAAGCGCCCCGTATTTCCGCTCGATGACGGCACGCACCGCTTCGTTCGGCACATAATCCGTCGCCGGCCTTGTGCTCGTGTTGGTAGGGCAGTACTCGATGAATCTGACGCTGAGAGGTAAATCGACGCTCATGTCCGCAAGGGCGGTGATTTGCTCTTCGCTGTCGTTTAGACCTTTTATGATAACGCTGTTGATCTTAACCGGCGTAAGGCCGGCATCTATCGCCCTGTAAATTCCATCAAGCACGCGCGGCAGCAGATCGAATCCCGTTATCCGCTCATAAGTTTCCCGCTCTATCGAATCGACGCTTATATTGACCCGGTGAAGCCCGGCGGCCTTTAGCTCCGCCGCCAGGGATTCGAGAAAAATGCCATTGGTTGTAACCGAAAGCTCCTCGATGCAGGCGATGGCGGCCAATTCTCGCACGAGCCGGACAATGTCACGCCTGAGCAAAGGTTCACCGCCGGTAAGCCGCAGCTTTTTTACGCCGCACTCGGCGAAGAGCCGGGCGATACGGCAGATTTCTTCAAATCCGAGAATTTCATCATGTTCGATGAGGCTGCAATCGGGCAGGGGATGGCAGTAGACGCATCGTAGGTTGCATCTGTCAGTCACCGATACTCTAAGGCAGTCTATGCTCATTTTTCACACAGTTTAAATTAGTCGTTCGTCAAATCAATCTGACCTGAACGATAGTTCCCTTTGGAATTTCAGCCACGCCGACATCCATGCAGACCAATCCATCGGCGCCGCAGAGCGCGTTAATGTGGCCCGAGTCATGATATTCGACTTTTCTCAACGTTCCGGCATCCGTTATTATAACGGGAATACAACCCCGCCGCTGCGTATCTTTTCTCCCGATGGTGTCATCCAGCGGCATTCGAACGTTCGGCGGTGTATAATCGTGGCCCATCAGCTTGTACAGAAAAGGTTTCACCAATAACTCGAACACGACAAAGGTCGAGACCGGATTACCGGGCAGGCCGAAGCAATATACCGGTGTCGCGGGCATCTTGCCCGCGATTCGAGGGCGGGACGCCCTCGACACGACTCCGAAGACGGTGGGCTTGCCCGGCTTGAGTGCGATTTTCTCGAACAACAATTCGATATTGTTTTGCTTCAGTATCCTCGGCACGAGATCGAAATCCCCCATGGAAACTCCGCCGGACAGCAGAACCACATCGTTTTCATCAGCGGCCTTCTTGAATGTCCGGTCGATCTCATCGGTCGTATCTTTGGCGATGCCGTAATCGGTCACGACCGTGCCTACACTTTCAAGCTGGGTGGCGAGCTGGGGGCTGTTGCTGTTTCTCAGCCGCCAGGGGCTCGGTTTCGCGTGTGGCTCAACCAGTTCGTCGCCCGTTGCAATAATCCCTACCGTCGGCTTTCTTGCTACGAGTATCTCAGTATGACCGACCATAGCGAGAACCGCAATATCCTGGGGCCTGATTCGGATGCCGCTGTGCAGAACGACTTGGCCGGCCTTGATGTCCCGACCCTGTGGGCGGATATTGTCGTCCGTCTTTTCGCCGGTAAAGCGGACCGTGCCGGCTGTGGGATTTTCCGTAAGCTCCACCATGAATACACAATCCGCTCCACTCGGCACCGTCGCGCCGGTCATGATCTTGGCGCACTGGTTCGGCCCAATCGTTTTTTTAGGGGGCATCCCGGCACGAATCGTTTCGATGATCTTCAGCTCATTGGCAAGGTCTTCACGCCGGCAGGCGTAGCCGTCGAAAACCGACCTGTCGCGGGGCGGCATGTCCATGTCCGATTCGACGTCCTCGACCAATATCCGATTTGCCGCCCGGGCAATATCGACACGCTCGCTGCCGAGCTTATGGGCCGAATCCAACACAATTCTAAGGGCTTCATCGAATGGCAGCATTTTCTTTGTTCGCAGCGAATTCTCTACATCAAGTCAAAGTATTAAGACTTCTAACCGGCTATTCTATGGTTATGACCGTATCTTTCAAGAAATATCCTTAGTTCCGGTTCTCCTGGGTGCCGAAGATCGAAACCGTCCTGAGCGAAGCAAGCGACCAGCCCGCAAGAGGCGGCGGCGAGTCGGCCATCATCTGCATGGGAGCAGTAATCGCCAACGCCATCCACGATGCAACCGGCGCCCGCTTGTTCCAGCTACCAATGACCCCGGAATGAATTAAGCAGGCTTTGGCCTGAAAGGCCAATTTAGAATTTAGAGCTTAGAATTTAGAATTTCCAGGCAAAGCCCGGCGAATTGGCTTTGAATTGGCTTTGTTTTTCGCAGCCCAAACCGCTGCTGTTTCTTCATAATTCCCTTTCACATAAGACTTTGCGCCGATTTGCCCTCCCGGCAAATTGGCTTTGTTTTTTCAAAACCCCCAGATAAATCTGGGGGCTAAATAAAATTGGCTTTGAATTGGCTTTGTTTTTTTGCCGACTCAAAGCGTGAAAATCTTCATAATCACCTTTCAAATAGACACTTACGCCCATTTTGGACTTTCAGAAATTGGCTTTGTTTTTTCAAATAGCGTTCTGTTAGACACAGATTTACACCGATTAAGACTGTTGTTTGAACCTTTTTACTTTTACCTTTTAACTTTTTACTTATTTATGTATTCTACATAAATCTGTTATCTATTATACGAACCGTATCCCAAAAAGGCGGGCAAATTCCAGATAAATGTCCATTACACGGCGTTTTTTAATTTACCACGAAGGACGCGAAGATTCACGAAG
>CAZTDF010000258.1:0-5841 GCA_964612465.1 uncultured Pirellulales bacterium | reverse complement strand
ACGGCTCAGACCTATCAAACGCAGAAGACACACGCACTGACGCCCTTCCGTGTTTTCGCTCCTTTGTCTGCAGTCCTTTCTGAAATCCTACAAAATCACTCACAGCCTCGCGCGATAATCTAAGAGTTGACAGCGCAATATGTTTCTTCCGAAATAGGCCCTGAGTAATCTCTTCTCGCTCGACGATTTCGAGGGGAAACTTATATGAGTCGCCTTGACCTTTATCATCCGTAAGCTCAATTACAATGTGGCTGCCACCGGGTTTCAGGAGCATGTCAACGGGTAGAATAATTTTGGCCCTTAGTTCGTTCGGATCGATGGAGGCAACGTTCTGAACTGAAAAGTTTCTCAGCCGCCACATCGTTCGAAGCGGAACTGCAGAACAACCGCCCAAAATCAAACCCACCACTAATAAAATGACTGTTCGTTTCATTTTTTTACTCCTAATATTGCATCGGTTCACAAATCTACATAACTACATTCAGACTATGTCGTCGTTGTCTCTTTGCTTCCCCGTCGAAAGATTTCCTCATACACCTTTTCGTATCCCGCGACCATTTTATCGATTGTGAAATTCTCTTCGACGCGCTGCCGACATTTCTTGCGGTCGATACGGTCAATTTTGGCGACGGCCTCGGCCGCTTCATCGACGCCGTTGACCAGGTAACCAGTCTGTTTGTCGGCGATGACTTCCCGGCACGAGCCCAAATCCATCGCGATTACAGGCACGCCGGCAGCCATCGATTCGGCCATTACCAGACCAAACCGTTCGGGAATCGTATTAAGGTGAATAACAGCGTATGCCTCCTTGAGCAGAGCATCACGCTGCAGGGGATTAACAGGCCCGATGAACCGGATTGACGATTCATTCAGATGCGGCTTAACGAGATTATCGAAGTAGTCCTGGTCCTGGATTATGCCGGCAATAATCAAATCCATGCCGGATTTTTTCGCTACCTCGATCGCCAGATGTGTCCCCTTGTCGTTGTGTATTCGTCCGTAGTGGACAAGCTTATCGCCGGGCGTTGGTCGAAAGGTAAGATCCGACAGATCGATTCCATTATAAACGGTCGCCAGATAAGGCAAGCCGGGGTCTCTGTCCGAATCACTGATAGAGACGTAGTAAGTGTCTTTATGCTCGTGGTAAACACGTAGGATATCGGGATCGGAAAAGCCGTGGATGGTGGTCAGTATGGGCGTCTTTATAAACGGAAGGTAAGTCAGAGGCAGATAATCGAAATTGTTGTGAATCAGGTCGAACTCGCCGGCCCGCTCCATGACTTTGGATATGTGCAGGCAAGTCGAGACCAGAGGGATTTGCGATTTGTCTTCTTCGTAGCCCTTTTCGATCCAGCCTTGAAGTTTCGCACTGGTAACAGATTCCTTCGTGGCAAATAGCGTGACATTCCTCCAGCCGCGAGCGACCAGACCTTCGGCAATATTACCGGCGACGGTTTCCCAGGCGCCATAGGCACGAGGGGGCGTCCGCCATGCGACCGGGGAGAGAACGGCGATTCGTTTGTTCTTAATATCCGTTACGTCCATGTCAGCAGACTCCCTTTAGTTTTCACTTTTACCTTTTGACTTTTAAGTTTTTCTTACTTCTTCCTTAATCCGCTGGATGTGTCCCCGGCCCAGCCCTTTGACTTCGCAGCCGAGCTCAAAATAGCGACGGATTCTCTGGTCATCCAATATGCCGAAGCAGTCGATGACCGCCAACGGGCCGCCCGCCCATTCGACTATTTTATCAGGATCAAGCTCCAGATACGGAGTGTGCGGCACGGCCAATATAATTGCCTGCGCACCGGCCAGCGATTCGGCAAGGTCGCTTTGAACCCGAATATTCACCAGGCCGTCCTGATTGCGGAAAAACCTCGCCCATGAATGTCCCGGCGCCGGGTAGGTATCCTGTGCTTCCAGCTCGTACCAGTGTTCGAGATACGGATCGTGCACTCGCATTTCGGCTCCCATCTCGGTGAGCTTTCGAACGACGATTTCCGAGCCGCTATAGCGGGTATCGCCGACGTCCTGCCGATAACTCCCTCCACACAGCAATATGGTCGCACCGGCCGCCTGCCGGCCCATGTTTCGAAGGGCATCTCTTGTCAGCGCAGCTACGTGCAGACC
Source organism: uncultured Pirellulales bacterium (assembly GCA_964612465.1). Lineage (GTDB taxonomy): Bacteria > Planctomycetota > Phycisphaerae > Sedimentisphaerales > Anaerobacaceae > JAFGPJ01. Next base: position 3,714 of record CAZTDF010000258.1, on the reverse strand, counting down.
GCGAGTATCGTTTACGTCGATAGCCGTCGGTGTAATCTTGAATATGTCATCGCTGAATCCGAGAATATGCTTATACGCCCAGTACCCGAGCCCGCCGTCCTTCGGCAGGCAATATCCCCCGATGCCGGGACCGGGAAAGATTATATTGCTGTGTGTCGGCCGGACTTTTATCGCTTTGATGACTTTGATCAGGTCCACACCGTTGCGCTCCGCGAAGAGACTCCACTCATCAAGGAAAGCCAGGGTTGTAGCACGGTAAGAATTCTCGACGATTTTGGTCGTCTCGGATTCGATGGGTCGATCCATTACGGTTAAAGGAAATTCCTCGGTGTTCAGCACCTCGCGCAGAAATTTTTCGACGCGGCCTCTCGCCTGGCTGTTACAGCCGGAGCAGACCCGCCAGAAGTCCCGGATGGATGAGACATAATGCCTGCCGGGCATGACCCGCTCGAAACTGTGGGCCAGCAGCGGCTCGCTTTCTATGCCGCGAGCAGCAAAGGCCTTTTTCATAATCGGCCAGGCCACGAACTCCGTCGTTCCCGGCGCTACCGTCGTCTCAATCAGCGTCAGGCAATCCTGCTGCACCTTATCGCCAATGGTCTTGATTGTCGCTTCCAGGGCTGCCATTTCCGCTTTGCCGGTTCGCATATTACCGAGGTCTTGTTTCGTATAATCGCACTGGACATCCACAACCACACAATCCGCCAGTTTGAGGCAGTCGCTGTTGTAGGTGGCGATCAGCGTCTTTTTCTCGAGCACGCAGCGGGCAATCATCGGATCGACTTCAGGGTCCTCGGCCTTTACCGGCGATACGCCCCGATTCAGCAGCGGAATCTTCCAGTAGCTCCGGACGCTTGGCCGTTGACAGCCGATAACAAACTTGCCGGGTTGGCCGCTTTGCTTATCGACGGTATCGGCAACAATCGCCGCCATTACGGCACCGACAAAACCAACACCCATGACGACAACTATTTCCTTACCCTCGCTACGTGCCGCTTCGACCAGTGACTCAACGCGATGGAACTCCGCAGCGTGCTCGTTTTCTTCAGGGATTGTAAACTTTTCACCTGACGGACTTATTGAGTAATCAGTCATCCCGGTAATCCTTTCTATAGTCTTTATTCATATCTTATATCCCGTATCGCGCCTTCGTATTCGCGCAATACGGTTCACAAACCAGCACAACAAAATGCCGCCGGAAGTTTACCAGTAATCCATTACATATCAAGCTTTTTCCATGTGCCTGTGGTTCAGTTGCAATCAATAATATTTTCAATGTCATTTTTCTTGCATTTCTTGTGCTTAAATGATACAATTTCTTCTGGATATTAGGGGGTGAATCGATATGGATAATTCCTGCACCGGTTCTGTGCTGGGGCTGGAGGGTAAGATATGAAAAAGGGCTACTTATTGACTTTAACGGTTATTTATTTGGCTTTCTCGCTCGGGGCAGCTACACTGGCGGAAGAGGGAGCGTTCGAATATCCATGTTATTTGATCGACGCCTACGATGCCGACGATAGCTGCTGGACAGGCATGGATATCGATGGGAATTATAATGGGCCGATTCAGGTCGTTCCGGAAAAGTGGCTTGTAGGCCCTCCTCTGTCAGATAAATCTGGAGTCACACTGCCCCCGGACCATTGGGTTGAAGTACAGTTTCGCGGCCCGATTATCGATGGCCCTGGTAATGACATAAAACTTATCGAATTGGGACCGGTGAGGGAACAGGCCCTGATTTTCCTAACAGATGGCGCCGGTAGGGAGCGATTAATAGGTATCGCGAATTCCGGAAGCGGCGGAGTTGGAGTTGATCCGACCGAGATAGACTTTGACATTTCCGGATTTGATTTACCTTTCGAACCACGCGCAATCCGCTTACTCGGAATAGACAACGGCGGAGGGGCACCCGGATTCGATATCGCCAACGTGCGAGCCAGAATCTGCACCGATTGCGGCGACGCAGCATGCAATCCGATACCCGTCGACGGCGCTAAAAATGTGCCGACGGATGCTATCCTAAGCTGGTCAACGGGACAATCCGCAGGAAAACACATTGTTTACTTCGGCACTAATTTTTCTGACATAGGTGCAAGTGCAGGAGGCGTAAGCGAGCCCCCACAGCCACAGGACGCCAATACATTCGACCCAGGCGGCCTTGAAATAGACACGACTTACTACTGGCGGATCGACGAAGTCAACGACCAAAATGTTCAGCCAGGCGAAGTCTGGAGCTTTACAACAATCAATCTCAATTACCTTGTTATTGACGATTTTGAGCAGTATAACACATCAACAGGTTCCGATCGCAACAAGATATCCGATACGTGGAAGAACACCAACGTTAGTCTTTCGGAGAATTTTGCACATAAATGTAGCAAGAAGTCGATGGCTATAAAATTGCGAGATTACAGTACTGGTAAATATACTGAAAATGTTGTTCGCACATTTACTCCACCACAGGACTGGACGGCTGCCGGCATGAAGGCGTTAGAGTTATTTTTTAGCGATATAACCGAAAACAGTTATGCCTCGATGTATATCTATATTACTCTTAATGATGGAAACAACGAGGCCTTTGCGATTTACCCAATAGATTCCAATAATATCACGAACGATCTCTGGTATCCCTGGAGAATCGATCTTCAGGAATTTCAGGATATCGACCTGAGCAATATTGAGAGCATGGAAATCGGATTTTATTCGGATTCAAACTACCCATCCTTAAGCTTCAACGACAAATTTTTATTCGATGATATAAGGCTGTACCCGTCCCAATGTCTGGAAGAAAACATATCGGATGCCGATTTAAATAGCGATTGTATTGTTAACTTCAAGGACCTTGATGAAATGGCATATTCCTGGCTCGATACAGGATATAAAGTTTACCCCGTGGCCGCTCCCAATCTACCGGTGGGCGTGTACGACAATGCAATCAGCTTCGACGGCTACAAAGACGCGGTGGAAATAACCAATGCCGCTGATGTGTTCTCGAAAATCAGCACTGCAATCACCATCGCTTTCTGGCAATACGGCGCCGACTCACCGTACCATACCGACACGCTCTGCTGCTCGAATTATACCTACGGGCAATATGATCCCGCGATAGCTATTAACCTTGGCTGCTGGAGACGGCCCGGCATATATCATTGGGCTTGCGGCAGCCCATGGTCTTTCGACAATAAGCTTAGCGGCAACCATCGATACTCAGAAGAATGGTTTGGCCGATGGAACCATTGGGCCTTCACAAAAGACGCCGAAACCGGAATAATGCAGATTTTTCTTAACGGCGTGCTTTATGACAGTCGAACCGGCTCACATTCGCCCATTTCAGGAATCACCTCATTTGAAATCGGCAACGGCTGGTACGGCGGCTACGACGGTGCAATCGACGATTTGCTAATCTACAACTATGCTCTAACTGGGCCGGAAATCGCATATATCGCTACCGGCGGCACGGGAATCTTCGACCAGACGCTTTTAACGCCGGCCGACCTGAATGGCGACAATAAGATTGCTTTCGCAGACTTTGCGCTGTTTGCAGAGCAATGGCTCGAAAACCAAATCTGGCCGTGATTGCCAGTGTTAGATGTCGCGGACTTTTACGTCGATGTACCTGACGCCCCACTCAAGGGCTTCCTGATGGGTGTGAAAGAACGCATCCAGCTTGTTTCCTTTGATCGCCCCACCCCTGTCGAGGACTTTAACGGGCTG
>CAZTDF010000257.1:0-5890 GCA_964612465.1 uncultured Pirellulales bacterium | reverse complement strand
TAGAAAAAAAGCCCCTGTGCAAGTAAGAACGAGTTTATTCCTTTAATTCAATTTTATTTTTTTAAATTTTGAAATACTCGCCTTCTTATTCACAGGGGCAAGGCCAGTCTGGTATATTTTTTTTCTTTCTTCTTATCCAACATCGTCCATCGGCAGATTTGATAATTAGTCTTGAGCTTTTCTTGATGTCACTTAACCCGGCAGCATAAACCGGTTCAATCCAGGCAAGGCTACCTGTTAATCAGAGGCTTCTTACTCTTTTTCCATCACCCAAAACTCCAGCTTAACATTTTATATATCTTCTCCCATACCCAGCGAACTTCCCTGCTTAAACCCGATAACGAGAAAAGCCCGGCAACAAAATTATTTTCATAAATTCTTAAAAAAGCACAAATATTTCCTGCGAAAAAGGGGCTGTTTTAAGCGTTTTTATTTATTTCTGCAAATTGTTTGTAACATATCCGGCTGTTCGTACGTCTAATATATATAGAGAAAGCCCAAATCGTAAAACCGAACGTAATAAAAGATATAAGGCGAGGCCGGGAAAGATGTACAACATCCGCCTTAATATAAAAATAAAAGAGAATGCGTTACCTTTATCCGGGGAAATGCCTTACTTAAAAGAAAGCTAAAAGGTTAGCTGAAATACTGATAATTTTTCATGGAGGATCCAAAGATGAAAAAGATCAGTGTCGAAGACAAGACCCAAATAAAACAGTTACTTTACTACGGCAAAGTTTTTGGAATTAAGGACGACCGATACCGATCCTTCGGCGGCTTTCAGCTCTGGTGGTACGATAGACATCTCGATGTTTGTAACTGTTGTGAATCTCACTGGTCCGACGGGCGAAAAAGAATCCAGCAATGCAGCCTGAATAGGGCGGCAAACATTTTATGGCACAATCGCCGGTTGCTCTATGTTCGCAGCAAACACCTGCCTGATGATAAAAGATTGATGGCCGTCGGGCACTTTGAATATGCAAGACAATGAGCAAGGTACGGACAAGGACTCAAGTTAGATTATCCCCGCGTCTTCACCGCTTGCTCAACTCATAAAGCAAAGGCAATTCATCATTTTATCTTTCGCGGTCAGCTTACCGCGGCTCCAACCGTCGAGCTGCCAAGGATTGCGTCGAGCAGCAGGCGGAATGTCCCATGAGGCTGCCCGCGATGCCGGCCCCGGAATCCCGGCAGAATAATTTTTCCGCTGCCGTATTGCACTTCGACAATTGCCGGTTTGTAGGCTGTCATCTCTTTCCCCATGGAAGTCTCTTGTTTGCGGTGAAGACGGGGCTTTGCTGGGAAACGATGAAGAGCTGATGCGAAGATGCGCGGCTTTCGTTAACAATGGAAGGGACCCGAAGGGGGCCAGGAGAGGCTATCCATATCCAGGCTCTAATCATCGGATGACCGAGTTCCAGGCCGCCGTTCTCACAGAGCAATTCAAACGCTTTAAGAAGCAGGATGAGATTCGGCAAAGAAATGGGAAATATCTGGAGCAGGAATTAGCCAAAATTCCCGGCATCACACCGAGAAATAGATACTCCGAAAAGACGCGATTCACGTATGTCACTTTTGAAATGGATTACGATAAAAAGTACTTTGCCAATGTCCCGGCATCGAGGTTTGCCGAGGCCCTTCGAGCCGAGGGCATTCCGGTCTCAGGCCGAGCAAGAAGATACTCAAACGGCTGCCACAAAGAAGGGATGTTGGAAGAACACATTAATTCTCAGGCATTTCGTAAATCATTTTCGAAAGCACGCCTTAAAAAATACAGAGAATCTTTACAGTTGCCGATAATAGATAATATCAAGCTCAGTGGAAAAGAGAAACTTTCCATAGAAGGCAAAATAGCTTTTCTTGGGCCTACAGAGGATATAGACGATATTTTGGAAGCTTTTATAAAGGTAACTAAGAACATCGACAAACTGACATAACGAGAAGCTTTGTATTACAAGATACAAATTTGACATAAATAGCAGACAATCAACTTCAGGCAAATCTCAAATATAATGGAGTGTTTTCTTTAAATGGAATTTTCTGAAAGTCTTTCAGTCTTTTATTCACTTTTAATATCAAGTGTTCTTGAACGCAGAAGAACTCTAAAAATGCCATTTTCAGTATTGATAACGCACCTAAAAAGAATATTGGCAGGTCCCAGAAAAGTGCTGATAACCCTGAAGAAAGTACTGATAACGCCGAAAAGCCAAGGGAGATGTATTATTTCCTTGAATTTAATGTCCACTTTTGATATGATAATAGTTCGGGCAAGAAGGAAGACGTGTTTACTCAATTAATAATGGATTATTTAATCTGGAAAGGTTGCAAGATGGGTACATTAAGGAAAATGTTGGTTGTTCTTCTTTACGTGGGATTGGTAGTCTGTGTTGCTCAGGCTGTCGAAGCCCAGACAACAGAGGAACTGAATTTGCCCGTAGATACAACCACGCGTCTGGTCGTAAGGGAACTACGTATCAGCGGCAATACTTTGATATCAACCGGAGAACTGCTGGAGTACATGCCGGCTGTTTATAATGCCTCCGGTCAGCCACAGTCCCAGGCTGATAGCCAGTATCTTTATGACCTGAGGTCTATCCAGGGACTTGTATCGGTGCCCGGCCAGCCCCGAGAAGTCTCGTTAAGGACTATTCAGGGCCTAACGCAATACATACTTTCCGTATACCAAACAAACAATTACTCCGGCATATATGTGTATGTGCCGGAAGGGGCGATCAAAGATGGCTATCAACTGGTGGATGGAATTTTACCAATTAACATTCTTGAGGCCCCTGTTAGCGAAGTCAGAATAAAATATTACGACGCCGAAAGAAATGAGATTGAGGAAGGTTATCTTCGCCGCTCTGCTCTTGAGGAATGGTCACCCATAGAACGCGATAAAGTGGCCAGTCAGAAATCACTGGATTATCTGGTCAATCTTCTCAATCTCAATCCTGACAGACACGTATCTGCCGTTGTATCCAGAGGTGCCGAGCCGAACACGTTGGCGATCCAGTACGATGTCTACGAAATCGATCCCTGGCATTACTTCATCATGGCGGATAATTCCGGCACGAACGAAAGGCAATGGGCCCCGAGGGCCGGTGTGATCAATACAAACCTTTTAGGCATAGATGACAGATTAACCGCTCTTGTTCAGGCTGCTCCGGATTCTTTAAGTGATAACTACTCACTTTTCGCGAGCTATGACTTTCCGATTATGGATCCACGGCTTCGCCTTAACCTTTACGGTGGATACAGTGAGTTTGACATAGATCCGGAGTCCGGACCGTTTAATTTTCTCGGCAGCGGCACGTTTTACGGAGCCGTACTGCGTTACAACATCTACCAGGAACAAAATTGGTTCTTCGACGTTACCGGATCTCTAAGCCAAGAGGAAAGCGAGATTGACTCTTCAGCGGATGAGTTGTTCGGGGAAGATGTTTTCGCAAGTGACATTGAAATGCAATTATGGGGAATCGGGGCTAATATTTATCACAGAGATGACATATCAAACACATCTTTAACAATCAACAGGGTCCAGAACTTCGGTGGTTCCGACCAGGATGCGTTTTGGGATCCTCTGACATGGACGGGTGCTCGGTGGAATGCGGAGCAAGACTTTGCGATTTATACGATGGCAGCCAACCATAGTCAGTACATGGATCAAAATAAGGTTCAGCAGTTCAGAGGTACTTTCAGATGGATAAAGCCTTCTGAAAGATTAGTCCCTGCAAAAATGACTTCTTTCGGAGGTATGTACTCGGTAAGAGGATATGACGAATATGAAATTGTTGCCGATGGCGGGATATTGGGTTCGATTCAATATGAGTATGATCTGGTCAGACATTACCAGGCTGTTGAACCAATAACTATAGCCAGCGAAGAGCTAAAAAAACTGGCACCCCTGGCCTTTTTAGATTATGGCCGGACCAAGGTAGAAAGTCCGGTTCCGGGTGAGACGGGAAATCAAACGATCTACTCGGTAGGCGTGGGTATGGCTTTCGAGATTGGAAATCATTTCAGCGGAGCATTGTATTACGGACATCCGCTGAAGGATACCAATGACACAAACAGTGGGAATGGTCGTATCAGCGCAAGCGCAATGCTGCGGTGGTGAGCCTTTTAACAAAAAAGAAAAAAGTATATAGGCAAATTAATAGTAGATGGGGTTATAATAGTGCATGGACGAATTTAGATAGCAATTGTTAATCTTATTAAGGGGATGGACGATGGAAAGAATTAAAAGAAGCTTAAAAGCCCGTTGTTGGAGGAAGGTTATAACATACTTCCTGACGTGTTGTCTGATCTTAAACACGTCACTGCCTATCGCATTGGCTGAAGTTGTGTATCAACCGGGACATGTAGACAATCGGGGAATTATCACCGTGACTCCGCTCGGCGGAGGTGCTACGCAGGATATGACCGCGGAGGATGGTGCAATTGGCCACTTCAGTGATTTCGATATCGCGGCCGGTCATTTTGTCGATTGCGTCCAGCCCAGTGCCAACGCCAATGCGTTATTCAGAGTAAATTCGGGAAACGGAACGCAGATTTACGGCCGTTTCGACGCCAATGGTAGTGTCTACTTAATTGATCCTGCCGGCATTCTTTTTGGGGCTGGTCACGAAATCAATGTCAACCGATTAATCGCCTCCGGTCTGAATATGTCAAATGATGCATTCGACGCTGCCAGGGCTGGCGGCGAGATGGTCTTCTCAGGAGGTAACGGAACAGTGGAGAACCAGAAGGGCATAATCAATGCTAATGACCTCTATCTTATCGGTAAGAAGATCACTAATAATGGCCCGATTATAGCTCCGGACGGATTAGTTGTAATGGCTGCCGGTGACCAAGTACGTCTTGCTCAGGATGGCAGCAACGTTTCAGTCGTCGTATCAGACATCGGATATAGCCTTGATATTCGAAACTCAAATAACGTAAGTGCCAAAAATGGAAAAATAGTTCTTGCTGCCGGAGATACTTTTTCCAGGGCTATTAGTAATGTTAGCATCCTTGCTGCATCGGGTGGCGAAGTATCGATGCAAGCTTCACATGTTGAAAACAGAGGTTGGATTTCTGTTAGCAGCAGCGGTGACGGCGGCAGCATCAACCTGACCGGAACTGATGAAGTCGTAATTGGTGAGGATGGAATGCAAAATCCTGGAAAGTTGTTTGCAAATGCCGGAGCCAACGGCAATGGTGGAACGATAACTATAAAAGCCGGTACGGAGACTGTCGAAGGTACGGTTACTATCGAAGAGAACTCATTGATTAAGGCTATCGGCGGCAGTAATTCAGGTAACGGCGGGACCGTGACAATCACAAGTGACAACTTTGAAATTGCCGGTGATATCGACGCCTCGTTCGGAAATGAATCATCCGGAAATGAATTTGGCGATCCCGGCAAATTGGTGATTAATTCTCCGAGTGTTATTATTGCAGATGTTGACGATCCCTATGAAATGGACACTCTCTACGAGAATGATATCGAAGCTCTCTCGCAGACAGGAACGAGCCTTATTGTAAACGCGGAAGAAGGCATTACCGTCAAGGATATAAAGGACGACGAAATCACAGGCCAATACGGCAGCATTGAGCTTCATGCAACAGGTGGAATTAGTGCTGTTTCATTTGATGACACTGACGACACGATAAGAACAACTCTGGGCGATATAATTATCGAATCCGGCAGCGGCGGCATTATGTCCGGCAACCTGATAACCGCTAAAGACTCAACCCTCCATTCTAAACCCTTTGCGGGCAAAATTATGCTGACCACTCACAATGGAGGTCCTATAGAAACAGAAGATCTAATTATCGAGAGCGGCTCGGGTACTGCTGAAATCGATGTAAAGTCTTCAGGTAACCTCACGGTTAACGGTGACGTTAT
>CAZTDF010000256.1:1532-5909 GCA_964612465.1 uncultured Pirellulales bacterium | reverse complement strand
CCAGATTTTCCGGGGGTTGAAAACCCAATTTGAAAAAACAAAGCCAATTTGCCGGTAGGTTAGATCGGCGCAAACTCTTTTCTGAAAGGAGATTATGACAACAAACCGGCCTGCGGAGCCGAAAAAAACAAACCCAATTCAAAGCCAATTACCGGGATTTTGGGGGTGTGAGGATAAATAAAGGCCGCGAGGCTATAAATGCCCCACGGCCCTGAGAGTTCAAGTTAGTTAAAGATCGTATTATGCTTTGCGTTTTCTAATGAAAGCCAGAGCACCGAGACCCATCAGGGCAATCGTTGCCGGCTCCGGGATCGACATTGCACCGCTGAAGCCGTTGCCGCCGGAATATCCACCGGCCAGCATCTCAGAGAGGCTGTAATAGTTGGTGCCGCTTCCGCCCTGCAATGAGAGCTCGAAATCGAGCGCCATCGTGCCGGAATTCAGAATTGCGCTCAGCACGGCCGAGCCCAGGGCCTTGCCGGCATCGGTTATAACAATGTCGGTAAGATCCGCCTTGAAATTGGTGTAGGCCGCTCCGATTGTTCCGACCGGAACCAGATCGCCTGTGCCCAGCGTGGCCTTCATGTAAATTTGTAAATCATCCGGGCTGCGAATAGTGAGGATCGAGTTGGCCAGCGGTTTGACCGTGTATAAGCCGTCCGTAGTTGGGCCCACGCTCAACGTCGGGACAAACACTAACGAACCAACCAAAGCATCGGTGCTGCTGCTCAATCCGCGGTCAACGGTGACATACTGGTTAAAACTCAGTGTGCCGGCCCCGTCGTAGCTCCAGCTACCGGCCTTGCCGGCGTCCGGGCTGAATTCGATGCTCGGCGTAGCGAACGCCGGGACACCGAAAAATAACAGAGTAACTATAATGAATATATGTCTTTTCATCTTATTGCCCCCCACCTTTTTAAGGGTTATGATTCTTTCCGCTTGTATTGTTGTGCCGCAGTCCTTGGGACTCCTTACGGAGAACTCCCGCGACGATTTTGATAAATCTCTGAATCCTTCGGTTCCGAGTTGTTACGTTTCATTCAATAGCTGCTGTGCTTCATCGGCATCCCCTTTTCTACCGATCGTCGAATCGATCAGCATTTCGCTGCTGGTTGCCTTCCTGAACGAACCGAATATTATCTTCATCCCTTCCGAAAATGTCGAACTGATCGACAAGAGGAGGGGACAGAGCCGAACGCATAGTGACTCGTCTCCGGCCTCATCCTCTTGCGGTACCTATCTATCCCTTGCTTCTTTTTCTCCGCAACAGGCTCAGGCCTCCGAGGCCAAGCAGAGCGATCGTTGTCGGCTCCGGAACCTGTGCGATATAATTCTGACTTCCGTTGTAGGAAAAGACTCGCAGGTCCGCCATTGGGCCGGTCCCGTCGAGAGAGTGCAGGTAGTTATTGGCGATAACCGAACCACCAAAGTCGGTGCGGAAACCGGTGCCGCCCCACGTGTTGTCGACCTTGACGTCCCACTTCATCGAGGAGCCCGGAAGATCCTCGTAAATGATCTCCCACAGCGCTGTAGCAAACGCGGCGGCCTTGCTGTCCTGCTGCCATGTGAATTGCCCGTCGCCGGTCCAGCTCGGGTCGTAGTATCTGCCCCAAAGCTCGCTGATATAGTCGGCCTTGGCGGTGCCGTACGTGTCCTGCAGCGAAACCACGCTATACTTCGTGGCGATCTCGGGTGCCGGCTCGCTCAATTCGGCGCAGAAAGCGCCGATCGTGCCGTTGGACCAGAGCTTTCCCTCGCCGGTGCCGTCGGTCTTGTAGAGATTATAGACGCCTGCGTAAACGCTTTCCACCGAGCCGTCAATGCCGTCGCCCCAAACACTGATCAGCTCATTCGCACCGTTGCCGGCACTCACGACTTCCACAGTGTCAACGGTGTAAGCGTTGGTTGCGCCCGGCAGAACCACAAGAAGAAACACCGCAGAGAGGGACCCCATTTTGCCAAGTTTCCGCAAAATGGGAACCCAGAAAAGTGTCGAGATCCTTGTTGATTTCATCATTTTCCTTCTCCCCAAATGTCATCACAAAACGCCACAATTACTGCGGACCAACCGCAGCGGACGATTTGTTATTATTAATAACCAAAATTAATCTGGGTGCTCAAAAGGAGAAAAAATTGAGAACCCCCCATTCCGAAATAACCGCCCCAAAAACTACTTATGGTAATAAGTTTACCGTATTACTCCATAAAAGTCAAGAGTTTTTAGCGGTAATCTCTGAGTGTAGCGGAGATTTTTCCGAGATGTGTCCCTGCATTGCCGAAAACAGAATGGTTTTGGGACCAAGGCGGATCACGAAGTTTTCGCAGGCCATAAATTTTTGCGCATCGATTCCGGCTTTTTTGTTTTTCATAAATGAAAACTTGCGCGAAATCGCCGCTGAAAATCAGGCGCCGTGTAGAACGGTTGAAAGAATTGTGGCGCAGCAGGTTTTCGCTGAGCTGTCACTTGAGTTGTTACAAACTGATATGAAGATCTATGATTTGATGTGAAGATGACGTTACCAGTGCGCAAAAAAATTGAGGGCTGACCCTGATGACCAGCCCCCCATTGAAGAAAGGAGTATTATGATGCCAATCGTTGCCCGATACTTCCGGTTTTTCTTCGATCCATCCACTCGATTCTCGGAACATGCTATCGAGAAACAAAAAACGCTATTGATTCGTACCGGATTTTATTGCCCCCTGCTGCCCCCTTTTCCTCACGTTTGCTCTACTAATATTATAAATGATATTTTCTCGAATGCCAAATGCAATTTTTCGGAAGCGGGCTGTTTTTATAATATCAATACCATTTAACGACGGCATAAATGTAATCCACCGAAGTCTTTCTGGCCCCGGCGGTTTCGTTATTCTGAACCTGAAACTGAAAGGAATTTACCTTTTCGGCCGTTTCCACAGCACTTGTGACATCCCATGAATCGGTCGCTTCACCTGACTGTTCCTGCCGGACCGGGGCCTCGATGGACGCCCAAACCGCCGGCCTGGACGGCCAGCCCGTACCGACTGACCATACCAATTTGCTTTGGGTAAACAATGGGTCCTCGAAGTGCTCTATAAAGACAACGACCGAGATTATCGTTGCTCCTTCCGGAATGGAAGGATCGGAAAAGCCATAGCAAGTGTACGAACGCGGCTCCGTTTCCAGCCGCTGGTTGTCACTGCTCTGGACTGCGGGAATCCTGTCTTTCGCCGACAATTTTTCTTTGCCTTTTTGGTTGAAGCAATCCGTAACGGCCAGTGTATTTTTCAAAGGCGAGTCCAGCGAGGTGACCGTAATCGTAAACGATTGAGTATCCGAGCCGCGAGTCCTGTAGTTGTCCGCGACACTAACCGTCACATCATAGGTCCCGGCCTGGGAACTCGTCGGCCTCCACTCGATCAATCCCGTAGCTTCGTTTATTGTCATGCCTTCCGGGTTTTGGGCCAGAGAATAAATCAGCTTATCTCCCGAGTCGGGATCTTTGGCAGCAACGCCGTATGTATATGGTGCCCAGACTCTGGCCGTCTCGACAGGTTTTGAAGTAATCGACGGCGCATCGTTGACAGCGCTGATTGTCACATTTACGGAAGCCGTATCGGTCCCGTCTTTGCCGTCGCTAAGGGTGTAGCTGAACGTATCGTTTCCGGAGAAATTCCTGCTGGGGGCATACGTTAGCGTGCTATCGGTGTTTATCGTAACCGAGCCGTTGCGGCCCTGGGTGGCGCTGATGACCACCAGCCGATCCTTGTCGGGATCCGTATCGTTCCTCAGCACATCAATTGTTACTATCGGCACATCTTCCTCTGCCATAGCACTGTCATCGTTTGCCGTCGGCGGATCGTTGCCCGGTGCCACGATAATCGAAACGGTTGCCGCAGCGCTGTCGACCTTGCCGTCGTTGACTTCAAACGTAAAGCTGTCCCGCCCGTTGAAATCCAGTTCGGGGCGATAGCTCAGGTTGGGCACCGTCCCGGTCAAACGTCCGTGGCTCGGCTCGGTAATAACACTGTAGGTCAGCGGATCATTATCACGATCACTGCCCGCCAGGGTAATCGACGTCGGCGTCTCCTCCTGTGTCCTTACGCTGAGAGATTCGGCTGTCGGCGGTTTATTGACTTTGCCGACAATGAATACGATAAATACGATTACTAAAAGAATTGCCAATCCCGCAAAAACGATGAGTCTCTTTTCCATTATACTCCTCCTTAAATAATTCAAACACCTTCCTATTTGGACTTGAGCCTGATCAAACAAATACCGGATACTACCGAATAACCGCTCCGGGGTGTCGAAAGCCAACGCAACCCCAAGTCTTGTATGTATTATACTTTTATTGCCTCCGGCGTGCGAGCATTTTTTTCAGGAAATTTTCAGCAGGA
>CAZTDF010000256.1:0-1432 GCA_964612465.1 uncultured Pirellulales bacterium | reverse complement strand
GTGAACCGGTCGAAGACAGTAATGACGGGCAGGGCGTTGTCATCTTCGTCGAACATGCCCCGGCGTCGAAGGCCGCCGGCCACGGCGGGCTCCCACCAGAAGATGCCCTTGCCCCTGTTGTGCGGCGTGCTCAGGACCAGCCGATGCACCTCGTCGAGGAACTGCCGCTGTCCTTCGGGCGTCTCGGGGAAGGGTGCCGGCTTGCCTTTATATTCGGCGGGCATCCAGTTGTACGCCACTTCCACGAGGATGATATCCTTCTGGTACTCGTTGGCCATGAAAATCAGGTTCTCTCGAAGATCGAGCAGCGAGCCGTGCCACCACGGATAATAAGACTGCCCGATGATATCGTAGTCGACGCCGTACGAATGCCACTTGTCGAAGAAAGTCTTTGTCTGGATTTTGTCGCCCCCCCGGTCGATATGAACCATAATCAGGGGACGTTGGGCGTTGCCTCTTCCCACATCGACGCCGTTAATGCCGGCCATCATCAGCTCGGCAAAATTATCCCAATTGTCCGGCAGCTTGCCGTCCGGCCAGAGCATCCCGTGGATGATTTCGTTGCCGGGTTGAACCATATCCGGCATGACGCCGGCTTGCCTAAAGGCGATGATCGTATCCCGCGTGTATTCGAACACCGCCTGTACCAGTTCGGCGTGCGACTTGCCCTCCCATGCCTTCGGGATATATTGTTTGCCCGGATCAGCCCAGGTGTCCGAGTAGTGATAGTTCAGCAGGAATTTGAAGCCAAGCTTATTCGCTTCTTTGGCAAGAGCGATGGTGTAATCGAGGTCGTTCGGCAAACGCGTTGGTGTGTGGAACAACCTCAGGCGGATCCAGTTGTAGCCGTGATCCCTGAAGATTTGAAGGCCGCCCTTAGCCTCGCCATCGTCCTTGAATACGGTGCCCTGCTCCTCGGCCTGCTTAAGGAATGAAAGGTCGGCTCCGATTGCGTAATCGTCGGCGTATATCGGTCCGGGAATCCAGAAGCCGGCTGCGAGTAAAAATACGATAAACAGAAAAGTCTTTTGTGCTCCATTCTCCTGTTTCATGGTGTGGCTACTCCTTTCCTGGTTCAAGAAAACATGCCTGAACAATCCATTTCCGGCCATTGTACCAAGCGTAAATTCTGCTGCAACAGGTTTATTCCTGCGTCTATTGGATGAAAGAAGATAACCTTGTTTTTTTAATTGACTTGTGTCTGGAAAATCGGTTAGTATTCATGTATTGTTTTTCAGCACTTTTTTTATAAAAAGGCAGGGTATGAACATGCACAAACGGCAAGGATTCACATTAATAGAGTTGTTGGTAGTGATTGCCATTATTGCCTTATTGATGGCGATATTGATGCCTGCGCTTCAAAAAGTCAAAGAGCAGGGCAGGAAAATTGTCTGCTCCAACAACCAAAAACAAATCGGTATCAGCTTGACTA
>CAZTDF010000255.1:0-5960 GCA_964612465.1 uncultured Pirellulales bacterium | reverse complement strand
TAAGAACCTGAGCTGCTATACCTTCGCTCTCCCGCAGCAGACCTAACAGGATATGCTCTGTCCCCACATAGTTATGGTTAAGTGACCGGGCTTCTTCGATCGCGTACTCAATCACCTTCTTGGCTCGGGGTGTTTGCGGCAGCTTGCCCATCGTGACCATATCAGGCCCGCTTTTGACCAGTTTTTCCACTCCGAATCGAAGCTTCTTTATGTCCACATCCAGATTTTTCAGAACCGTAGCACCCACTCCGCTGCCTTCCTTAACCAGCCCGAGAAGGATGTGTTCGGTCCCTATATATTCATGGTTAAAACGCTGGGCCTCCTGGTTAGCCAGCGCCATAACCTTACGTGCACGGTCTGTAAAACGCTCAAACATCTTTTACCCCGAAAATAGTTTAGAAAAATGCCGATTTTCCTGCTGCCACCGTTGGATAAACACCAACATAGTATAGCAATCGGCGATAAATAACATTTAATTTTATTTTTCTTATTATATAGCACTCAATCCGTCTGTCAAACATGCAATATCTGCTCACCACCTTACTTATCAGGACTGTTAATACATATCTTTATATAGCTCAGACTGAGCTGATGTTCACTCTCGGGTCAACATTTTCTTTATTCCAAATTTTATCGGCAAAAACAGACGCTAACTTTCCGATTACACGCACAAAAATCCAGATTTTTGGCACTTAAAAGGCTTATCCTGGCTTGTCGCTACAAACTCATTATTCGATATGGCACCGTAGAAGTCATTTGGAGACACATAGAATTATACGCCGGTTTCTCAAAAAGGGGTGAAATATATACGATTACCGAAATGATTGATAAGGGATTATTTGTTTAGAGCCGGATTTAGCAGTCGCTAAAGTGGGCTGTGAACCCAGTTTGTCCGGCATATCTTGTTCTTTGGAATCTATATCTGTTGTCTTTGGCCTCTAATACTTTTAGCCCTGGCGGTTATCATCCTCAAGTAACTTTCTGAGGTATTGATTTTCCCGGCGAGTCGCTTCGAGATCGAAGACCTGGTATTTAATACACACTCGCAGATAATCCAGTGACTCCTGCAGACTATTTATGCTTTTTTCAAGCTTTTTGCGGTTTGCCTGTGCCTGTTTGGCAAGTTGAGCTAACTTTCTATGCTGCGGGTCGGCTGTCTCACCAAACTCTTTGACCAGTTCGTTAAGTTTGTCTTCAAGGTTTGTTTCGTCCATCAAATCACTCTCCTCACGAATACACGTTCCATATTAAGACCCCCCACATATAGAGATCCCCCAAAACCTCATGATTGTTAATAGAGCAAACTCCATACCCAAATACACAAGTACTGGTTTTTTACATATATTCGCGACTTGGCCCGATAAAAAGGGATTCATTGCTAAATTATATGTTATCCATAATTTTTGTTCCTATACTTCGACAAACAACCGTTATATTGATTAAAATTGCATGTTGCGGAATATAAACATCCCTGGTATGCCTGCTTTTCATCGCTTGGGGTAACGGCTGTATTGGATATTATTTAGGGCAGTGTTGATTTTGCTAAACGCAGATGTCGACATCCCACAACGCTCATGTTTTGTCAATCCAGTAATTATACCAATTGGATTTAGTTCTTACGCCACACAGTCATTCCCGGGAAGGCGGGAATCCGGCTTTTATTCCATCACGGAGTCTTAGCTAAGAGTAAATCGCTGTTAATGAGCAATATTCCATGACTACAAGCACACATATTAAATACAATTGGTATCATATGTGCCCTTCCAGGAATGGATCGGGCTTTGAGATGTCAGCGATCAAACACGTCTTCATCCTCTTGACGCCATGCCGGGTCAACTATGCATAGAAACTTTAGATCGGAATTTCCGGTGTTTTCGATGTATTGTACAGTGTTAGGTGGAATATAAACGGCACACTCAGGCCCGACTTCGAAACACTCCTGATCTATATGCATCAAGCCTTGTCCGGCAATTACGTAGTATGTCTCAGAGGATTTGAGCTTATGCGGCTTAGTCTTTTGGCCGGCCAAAACTTTTGCATGAGCAAGGCTGTAACGAGTCAGTATCGTTGCCTTATTGGGGTGTAAAAGCTCACGTAAAATCGAACCGTCGCCGGCGATGAACTGCCGGCAATCCTTTAAATATTTCACGAACATCATCATTCTCCCAGGAGAATCGATCCTTTTGTAAAGAACGTTCCGGCAACACAGGCCGTCAAGAGACAGGCCAACGTCGCCGCTATGAGCGCACGAAACGCCGGGCCTCCTATATTGCGGGCCTTTTCAGGTGCCAGCGCACAAATCCCCCCCACAAAGATGGCCATTGAGGCAACATGAGCAAAGCCGCATAACGCATAAGTGATAATCACTGCTGAACGTGGATGCTGCAACAGATTTTGCTCCAGGACAACGGCAAAATCCTTATATGCCGTAATCTCGGTCACAACGATGCGTTCACCGATAATTCTGGAAGCAACGCCGGCGTCGGCGGGAGGAATCCCCAGGACTAATGTAAAAGGGTAGAAAACGTATCCAAAGATGGCTTTTAAAGACCACACACTCTCAAAACCGAGCAGCGGATTTACCTTTGCCCCCAAAGCGGATAAGAACAGGTCAACCAATGCAACCAAACCCAAAACCGCGATAAGCAGAGCGACAATTCCGACGATCAATTTCACGCCGGCGTTCGCTCCGTTGATAATCGCCTCGAAAAGACTCGACTCTTTCTCGTAGAATGGTTTAACATGCACACCTAACGTCTCCGGAGTCCCGGCTTCAGGGAAAATAATCTTCGACATCACCAGCGCCGCCGGCGCTGAAAGCAACGACGCCGAGACCAGGTGCCCGGCGATGGTGGGAAATTGATCCCTCAGACTGAATACGTACAGCGCCAAAACATTCGACGAGACCGTAGCCATCCCGGCGGTCAGGATCGTGCATATCTCCGAGTCGGTCGTTCGGCTTAGATAGGGCCTCACGGTAAGAGTTGATTCAATCCCCACAAAAATATTGCTGGATGCGACCAGAGACTCGGCACCGGATATTCTCATGAGCTTCGTAAAAACAAAAGCGAATCCCCGAATCACCAAAGACATTACGCCAAAATAGTACAAAATCGCAATTAGAGCCGAAAAGAAAATAATCGTAGGAAAAGCCTGAAAAGCCAGGAAAAAGCCGAGGGATTCCTCCCCCGCCTCATTGGTCTGTCCCGGCGGCAACGCCAGTCGTCCGAACACTAATTCCGCCCCGGCCGATGCAGAATCCAGAACCTTAACAACGACGTTATTAACGAACCGAAATACTTCTGTCCCGGCCGGAACAAGGAAAATGAATGCAGCAATCAATAGCTGCAATCCGATCCCCCAGCCGATCACCCTGAAGTTCATGTTCTTTCTATCGTTTGATAAAAGCCACGCAAAGCCAAGCAGAACAAACATCCCTGCGAAACTGACAAGATTGTAGATATCCATTATTAATCCCCGAGATGGACTGTAACCGGACCAGCCACCCGCTATCGCCTCCGGCACCTTCCATTTTCAAACTATACACTACCCATAATTTGTTCATCTGTCAAATCAGAAGCAGCCCTCCATTCCGCCGACACAACCTGCTGGGATTTGATTTGCCTGCCAACTTCTTACGGCTATAATGGATTTTTATTAAGGATTCAGGACGGGGAACCGTCCGGCCTGTGTATAAGAATTTACATTGAAAATAGCCGTCAAATCGCTTTGAACATTTGATATGTGGAGGTAATATTCATGATAAGCACCAAATATGATATGAACAGACGCCGGTTCATGCAGATTGTTGCCGGCTCAGCGGCGGCAATGGCACTGCCCCGAATCCCCCTGAATGCCACCGAGACGGCAGGCGGGCAGCAGCCGAATATCCTCTGGATCAGCACAGAAGATATCAGTCCCGATCTTGGCTGCTACGGCGACAGCTACGCTGTTACGCCTAATATCGACAAACTCGCGGCCAGGGGCGTACGCTATACGAACGTGTACTCGCATTCCGGAGTTTGTGCTCCGACGCGATCTGGGATTATTACCGGCATGTACCCGACAACTAACGGAACCCACAATATGCGCTGCCAGGGCGTACCGCCGGCTTATGTAAAGTGTTTCAGCGAATACCTCAGGGCGGAAGGTTACTACTGCACGAATAATTCCAAGACCGATTACCAGTTTGATCCGCCGGCAAGTGCCTGGGACGAAAGTAGCCGTAATGCCCACTGGCGCAATCGCGGCAAAGATCAGCCGTTCTTCGCTATTTTCAATTTCACAGTCTCGCATGAAAGCCAGATCCGCAACAGAAGTAAAGCAATGCTCAAGCGTCTGGCCTCTCTTTCGCCGAACGAAAGGCACGATCCGGACAAGGCCGTGCTGCCCCCCTACTATCCCGATACTCCGCTAGTTCGGCAGGACTGGGCGCAGTATTACGACATTATCACGCTGACGGACAAGCTGGTTGCCGACGTCCTAAAGCAGCTCGAAGACGACGGTCTGGCCGATGACACAATCGTATGGTTCTGGGGCGACCACGGGCGAGGCCTGCCGCGGGCCAAGCGATGGATTTACGATTCGGGTTTGAAGGTTCCGCTGATTATTCACGTGCCGGCCAAATGGCGAAAGCTCGCAATGCCGGACAATCCCGATGCGGTCAAGCCCGGCACCGTTAATGACGACCTGGTTGCCTTCATAGATTTTGCCCCGACGATGCTCTCATTGGCCGACATCAAAATCCCGGGCCACATTCAGGGCAAAGCCTTCCTCGGCAGCCAGAAAGCCGAACCCCGCGAATATATTTTTGCCGCTCGCGACCGGATGGACGAAGCGTACGACCTGATTCGTGCCGTGCGTGATAAACGCTACAAATATATTCGTAACTACATGTGGTACTTGACCCGCGGGCAGGATATTAACTATATGAACGAAATGCCGACAATGCAGGAGATGCGTCGGCTCAACGCCGAAGGCAAGCTCGAAGGCCCGCAGAAGCAATATTTCGAAGAGACCAAACCATTCGAGGAGCTTTACGACACCGCCACTGACCCGCACGAGGTCAAAAACCTAGCGGGAGATTCGAAATACAGGGACGTGCTTCGGCGGATGCGTGTAATCCACGCCAAATGGGTCAGGGAGACCGGCGATATCGGGCTGATTCCTGAGCCTGAGTTCGACGAAATGAAACGTCCGGGCGGCGAATTTCAAAAGACCGCCGAGCCGGTCTTCTGGACGCCGAAATGGCAGCCGGGTGAAGCTGTGCGTCGCATAACAATTGCCTGCCCCACAGCCGGGGCCTCAATCGTGTACAGAATCAGCGGCGATAGCCAATCCAATTCAGCCTGGAGGCTGTATACAAAATCCGTATGGCTCACGCAGGGTAAGGTCCTGCACGCCAAAGCCTGCCGAATAGGCTTTAAGGACAGCAAGCAGGTCCAGTTCAAATTCGACGATGAGGTCTCGATACCTCGCCCACCAAAGACTCCGGACAAGGACAATCAGCACTGGCGGAATAAACTCGCCCGGACAGACCTGCTCAACCGGCTCCACAGGATAAAGGAACTGGACGGCCAGGGCGAAAACGCGATACCCGAATACTTCGAGGCGTTGGATGACGAGTATGCTTCCGTCCGCTACTGGGCCGTCGTAGGTCTGCATAATAACTCCAAAGGAGAAACGCGCACAAAGGCCACGATTGAAAAAGCACTGAATGACCCGGCGGCTGTCGTTCGCATCGCCGTGGCCCATGCGCTCTGCGACTGGGGCGAAGAAGAAAAAGCCCTGCCCGTATTAGCAGCAGGTTTAAACGACAAAACAAACAAGGCAAGACTGCACGCGATAATCGCCCTGAACAAAATCGGCGAGAAAGCCCGCCCGCTCCTGCCGCAGATAAAGGCCGCCATGAAGGACAAGGACAATTACGTAAAGCGAGTAACCCAAACAACGCTGGAACG
>CAZTDF010000254.1:0-6224 GCA_964612465.1 uncultured Pirellulales bacterium | reverse complement strand
GATTGTTTTTTGTAATATGCTCTTCGAGGAATTGTTCCATTTGATAGACACAACGTCGATTGACGGATTCGGCAAGATCGCTTTTTCTGTGCGCGATAAGGAAAAAGGCTCTTTCCGGATAAAAGGCACTGCTGAAAGATTAACAGAAGGAGATATGTTCGATGAAGTTCAGAAATGGGTGCCAGATAAACTACCAAGAGTTGCTGCAATCGTAATGAATATAGAGGAAATATACAACGGGGCAGAGTGTATTTCCTGATCAGCCGTAGTATAACATTGGCCCCCAAAAACGATAGGAGACAAAAATGCCATTTAATTTTGGACAAGGACGGGGTAGAGGTAAACGCAGCAGGCGTTTTCGTGGAGGCAGAGGTGTCGGGGATTTCAGGTCTAATGTGCCACCAGGTAACTGCATCTGCCCCAATTGCGGTTTAACTGTACCCCATCAACCAGGTTTACAGTGTTTTCAAACAAAGTGTTCCAAATGTGGCTCAGCTATGGTACGTCAATTTTCTTCCGGGCAATAGAAATGACTGCAAAAACAATACAGAAAAAACCAGATAAAACAAAAAACCTGAAGCAGGGCCAAAGAATAGCATTTATTGCAAGTTTCGTAACGCTTTTTTTAGCTGTTGCAAAGGCTGCTGTGGGTTATCTGTTTGACTCGAAGGTTTTAGTGGCCGATGCTTTTCACAGCGGCGCCGACCTTTTAGCAATTTTTGCATCAGGATTTGGTCTTTGGATGGCATCCAGAAAAAAGACTGAGAGATTTCCCTACGGTTTATACAAAGTTGAGACTCTGGTTACTCTTGTCATAGGTGTCCTAATAACGTGGGCGGGGATAGAAATATTAACAGATGGGTACCACAGGCTTTTTGATATCAATGACGTTAAAAAATTCCCGATTTTACCTGTCAGCGTAAGCATATTGTCTATCATTGTAGCTTTCGTCCTGGCCAGAAAAGAAAAAAACATTGGCAAATCGATCAATTCACAATCCCTTATAGCTAATGCAAGCGAATCTTTTTTAGACATCTTTACTTCTTTAGTTGTTTTGGCGGGGATATTGTTGGCCTATTTACGAATTTCTTACGTAGAAGGCTCTATCATTATTTTAATCTCATTACTCATTTTCAAATTGGGCCTGAAAAATATATGGATGTCTTTGCTGGTTTTGCTGGACGCAAATCTTGACGCTGAGCTGCAATCTGATATTGAGGAAGGTATAAACAAAATTTATGGCGTTAAAGGTGTTGGCGAAGTGATGATTCGCCAGGCAGGACCATTTAAAATGGTAGAATGCAAGATTTTGACAAGTCCTTCACTTTCTTTATACAAAGCACACGCATTAGCAGACAAGGTAGAGGATCATATCACCAATAATTTCGAGCATATTGAATCGGTCTTTATCCATGTCGAACCATCAAGAGAGAATTTTGTTTCTGCCATCGTCCCTGTACAGGATATAAACGAAATGGACTCTAAAGTTCATGGCCATTTCGGCCGTGCACCATATTTTGTCATATTAAAGATTGCCGATGAAAATATAGAAATAGAGGATTTCTACTATAACGAATTTCTTGGCGATAAAAAACATGTGGGCGTAAAAGTTATAAAAGCGGTTATCAAGCACAAACTGGATTTATTATTCACCTCTCGGATCGGCGAGATTTCCTTTCATATGCTCAGGGATAATTTCGTTGATATTTATAAAACGGATGAAGGACTTTCAGTAAAAGATATCATAAAAAAATATCGTAATCAGAAGATTGAACAGATCACGGCACCAACGCACAACATTGAGGAATCTCAATCATCTGTTTCTCTGTCGTAAAGAGAACTTGCCGGGTTTGTTACAAAAGAGTATGATAATATAAGCCATGACTGATATATGAAATCAGCGGAAACTCTTTTCAGGCAACATTTGAAAGAAAAGGGGATGCCCGTAAGCCGTCAGCAAGAATAGATTCTGGCCACTTTCATGAAGACAAAGAAGCATCCGACCGTTGATGATATTTATGGGGATTATATAGGGGCGGACGGCAATCTTATTGAATTCTACTTGCTGATGGCTTGTGAGACTTGTCAATGATTGTTTTTTGGAATATGCTCTTCGAGGAATTTTTCCATTTGATATACACAACGCCGATTGACGGCTTCGGCAAGATCCATAGTATGAGGCCAGCCATCGTATCTTTCGTAGACATAATCGATTCTGAGCTCTTTCAGTTTGTCCGCCAGCTTATCCGCCTGGGCAACGGGGACCGTGCTGTCGATGGTTCCATGAAAGATAAGGGTGGGAGGATCATCCCGGGTCAGATGAAAAAGAGGTGAAGCCAGCTTGTAGGCATCAGGTGCTTCGTCGAACGTTTTTCCACCTATGAATTCCCTGACGAGTTCCTGCTTTTTGGCGAAGTCGGTGGTCAGGTCGGTCGGGCCGTAGAAATTGACCACTACGCTGACACGGCTGCTGATATTGTTATTGCCGCCGGTGCCCTCAAGTGACGGATCGTCCGAGTAACCGATCATCATGGATAGATGACCTCCGGCGGAGTTGCCCGAGACTGCGATGTGTTCCGGATCTATTTGATATTTGGCGGCATTGGCGCGCAGCCACCGGACTGCGCATTTGACATCTTGCACCGCGGCGGGAAAGGGGGCCTCGTTCATCAGGCGGTATGTTACAGTGGCGGTGACATATCCTTTTTCGGCGAATTTAACGCAATAAAATTTCATGTCACTGCGTTTGCCGCTCTTCCAGGCGCCGCCGTGAATGAAAATGATGGCAGGAGCGGCTTTTGTGCGGCCTTTTGGCAGGTAAAGGTCCAATTGGAGTTTACGTTCGCCGCCGGTTCCGTATTCGACGTCGAGAATTTCCTGCACGTTATCGGGCAGGGAAATATTCTTCGCATCGATCAGCTTGATCTGGCCAAGAAGGATCGCGGTCATGACTGCCTGTTCATTTGCATAACCCTGCGGGATGGGCGGAACTTCTGCTGCATCCATAGTAAAAGTGAAGGCACAAAAACAACAGATTACCTGCCAAAAGAGATTATTTCTCACCATTTTCTTTACCGCGTCTTTCGGATCTAAAGTTATCAATAATAGATGATTGTAAATAACCATAAAGAGTTTATAAGTAAGCTAAGGGATAGTCAATCTATTTACGATTTTCGATTGACCTTTGTCATTGATTATACCCGCATTCGCGGGCACAGGCCTACTATTCACCCCTTGAGATAGGTAAAACCGTTATCTCATGGACTAAATCCGCGTTTTAACGGTATTATTTATAGACTATGGTGATAGAGAACCGGAGTATCATACTGCCTCATTGAGGGGAGAGATACAAATCCTTTTTTTATTGTCAATTTTGTAGAGTATAATTATCCACAAAAAAAAGGAGTTTGCATTAATAGAAGACTCATTATTGCCGATATATTGCATACTTCTTTAATTACCATGTTTTGATCAATATCTGCACCATAACTTAAGTCAGCTCTGAGTCATGGTGCACCTTCAGGCAGGCTATGGAAGCGTATATGGCTAATTGAAACCTGCTCTGCCGATGTTATTTTTCAAAGTTCAACAACACAAATTCTCCGTGTTATTTTTTTGCGACTTTGTCGTATGCCATTACGACCTGGATTTCGTCTTTGAAATGTCCAAGAAATATGCGCTGGCCGTTAACGTGTATCCGTGCCCGCCATTTCTTTTTGCTTTTGTTCCAAGCTACACCTTTGGTGGAAAACTTGGGACAGACTTTGTCATTGATTATTTTCGATTTACGATTTCTTCTTTTTGTCCGTGTAAATTCTGTCAGAAAAAATAAAGGGTAGTTATTAATGGCTGGGGACAATACACAGAAAACGATTACTGTCCATAATAAATTGCTCATAAATTAATAGCATCAAAAACTTTTTGTTTATATTGTTCATTCTCTGATTATGGATTATCTATGTGTGTCTTAACGGCAAACGGGTCCTTGGTATCATCCCATGTTCCTCCCTGGGCCAGAACCGGATAAACAACTGCTGGATACACTAATGTTTCATGAACGGTGAACTCGTTGAATATATATGTATATAAATGATCGACCCACTGACGTTCCCTCGGCAAAGTCGATATTTTAGGAATCATGACAAATTGGATTCTTCTTGGGATGTTTCCCGGCCCATAGACCTGAATTCCCGGTTTGGGTCCCCATCCTTTGGCTTTTGTATAGGCCGATTCCCTATCGTGAGGATTTTTAACGCTGTCGAAGCCGGTTCCAGTGAGATAGCATTTACCAATCGGATTGAGCCCCTGATTATAATCCATTAACTGGCTGGCCGTATCGATATATATCTGCTCTTTGGTAAGTCCCCACTGTAATAGACAGGGATATGCATACTGTCCCTGAGCGACATTACATCCCCATCCCCACCTCCTGGTCGATAGGGAATTACCGATCGGGTACGCGAATGATTTGAATATTTCTATTTGCCTGTCTGCCGTTTTACGTAAAACGTCTTTCATGTGCTGAACGATTGCCGGGTCGGTCGGACGTTGTGTCTCGATGATATAGGAATAAAAATAACTTGCCATTACGTAATTCGGACCGCCGAAATGTCCGGGATTATCCGATGCGCTCGTTATATAACCATCCACCACATCCACGAGGTCCTTGATTTGCCGGTGAGCAGTCTCATCGCCGGTTAGAAGGTATTTCTGTACGGCAAAGTAGAGTTTCTGCGGATCGTTTGCGGTGCTGTCCGCATATGCCATGGCCTTTTCCGCCCGCTGTCGCAGCGTTTCGCAGCGCTCGGGTTTGTACGGTTTCAGTATCCTGGCAAGATGCATAAATACTCCCGCTGCCATAGAAGTGGACAGCTTATCGATACGTATGGTGCCGTATTTTTTTGTATCCTGATCCATGGGTGCGGCAAACGGTTCGGGATATCCCCTCGTTTCCGTGCCCCAGTGAACTCCTCCGGTCGGCTCTTGTAGATATTCCCATATCAGGGTACCCCATTGGGCTTCGTCGATGATATCGGGTATGCCGTTTCCTTTCCCCACAATGTTGAAATTTTCATCAAACTTATCAGGAATATTAAACTGGTTATCGGCAAAATAATCGGGAAATGCCTCATAAGTGGTCAGGAGAATGGGCGGTACTACAAGGTGATATATGCGCCGGTCCGCATCGCCGGCATCATGATAACCGCCATAGCATTTGAACGACGGTTCCGTGCCACGGACATCCAACCTGGCTTCTCCGGGAGGGGCGTTCACATTATACAAGACCGTATGACACGGATTCATCCTTATATCCCATGTATAGGGCTCTCTGAGCGGACAGCCGCACCGTTGATGATACAGACTTCGAAATGAAATATACGCCAGCCGCCGTGAAAAATCACCCCCCACGCCGAAAGGCCAGGAACAGCCATAGCCGTTCACTGTTATTCTGTAAGGTCCTCCATCGGGAACCTCTGAGAGATCAATGCGATACACAAAATCCCCCGATGACTCGTCCGGGCCAATTTCCCGGAGCTTGCCGCGGGACACGAGGAGTCCGGTGGATATTTCGAATACTTCATATGCCGGAAGTGCTCCACTGATCTGTTTGTTTCCTCCTGTTCCCATCCATATTGAAAAATTGGCATACCTGATGTTCGATAAAGCACTATATCCGTTCTGGTTCGTTTTGATGGATTCACAAAGTATAGCACGGTCATTAAAAACAAAAGTTTTAACGCCATGTGGAGTCTCGAGTTTATATTGTGCGCCGTTGATAAGTTGGGGTATCTCAAGATAGATATGATGTTCACACCCTTTAGGCTCAGAGCTTGTAGCTGAGAACTCGGTCACGAATTTATGGATTGCCAACGGTTGTTTGCCGTTAAGTTTCCATACCAATATATCATCGGTTTTAACTTCGTTCACATCAACTATTTCTTTTATCCATTGATTGTAGTTGGTCGAAACTACCTTTTCGCTCGTAAATAACACCACCAGTACATTGTTGGAAGCGGTACGGATTTCCTGCAGAATAAGCTTCGCAGACGCAGATGAGGTGTGAATGAGTAATAAGATTAGAAAAATATTCTTCTTCATAATGTGTTTACTTTCAATGACATTTCATATATATAATGGTTTTATTGAAAAACAAAGAATAAAAATTTGGGACTGTGGGGCTGTTGAAAAAGATAGTTTTTTTCTCTGCTCCGCTTGTTAGTCAC
>CAZTDF010000253.1:0-6276 GCA_964612465.1 uncultured Pirellulales bacterium | reverse complement strand
ATCGTCGGCAAGATAGAACAGGGCCAGATCCCCTTACAGGACAGCCTCGAGCAGTACGAAAAAGGAATGGCCCTGATTAAGCAATGCCGGACAATACTGCAGAAGGCGGAAGATCGGATTGAGAAAATAACCAGGGAGGAAGATCAAAATTCTAAAGAAGGCAGCCCGGACGAAAAGGATCCGGACGAGCTATTCAAATAGAAGTAGATTCCTGCTCCCGCTGGAAGAAAACTACAAAATACAATACGAAACGCGAGCGTGGCGGAACTGGCAGACGCGCAAGGTTTAGGTCCTTGTGTCCTTATGGACGTGGAGGTTCGACTCCTCTCGCTCGCATTTTACCGTTAGACATAATGGAGTGAACGTGTAATGAATCACAAGAGAACCGCTACCGTTCTTTGCATCTCGGCTATTCTTCTATGCGTTTCCTGCAGCCCGACTTCTCAAATAGAAAAATCCGAACCGGAATCAGAGCCTGTCACGGCAATCTTAGGGGCATTCGAGAAAGAGATCACCTTGCTCGAGGACCGGCTGACCGAGCAACAGGAGCATCAAATCGAGTCAATCAGATTCGTCACCGGCAGGCTGCACGGCAGGAACGTCGTCGTGGTCTGGACCGGCGTCGGCAAAGTTAACGCGGCGATGACGACAACGCTGCTCATAGAGCACTTCAAGCCCGAGCACATAATCTTCACGGGAATCGCCGGAGCGGTGAACCCTGAACTCCGGCCGGGTGACATCGTTATCGCCGAAAAAACCGCCCATCATGACATGGGGACCGTATGGCCCGTGGGCCTCTTCGTCAAGGGCGTCAAAAACCGCCTCGACGGCATGGAGAATCCGGTTTTCTTTTCGGCAAGCGAAAAACTCGTGACATGCGCCCAGCGGGCCGCCGAGCGAATCGACATGCAGCGGGTTGAAACAGTTACCGGCCGGAGAAATCCTAAAATCATAAAGGGCGTGATTGTCACGGGGGATTCGTTTATCGCCTCGGCAGAAAAATGCGCCGAATTGCGCAAAAAACTCAACGCCGACGCGGTCGAGATGGAAGGCGCAGCCGTCGCCCAAATCTGCTACCAGCGGCAAATCGACCACCTCGTAATCCGCAGCATCAGTGACAGTGCCGACGAGGGAGCCGTCACGGATAAGCAGATGTTTTACATACTGGCAGCGAAAAATTCTTCCGACCTCGTCGCCGAAATGATCGGATTATTAGGCTCAGAGCTTTCCGCGGCGAAAGGCAATGGAAATAAAAAGTCAGGGAGTTAAAATGTTAAGCGAATATTTCAAATTCCAGCAGAAGAAGACCAGTATAAGAATCGAGCTTATGGCGGGATTCACCACGTTCCTGACTATGGCGTACATTATCGCCGTCAACCCGGCCATACTCGGTGCAACCGGCATGAACAAAGAAGCGCTCATCGCCGTGACATGCATCATGAGCGGCGCGGCCAGCCTCGCTGTAGGTCTGATCGCAAACGCACCGATCGCGATGGCGCCGGGGCTGGGGCTAAATTCCATCTTCGCATATCTGGTCGTCTCGGAGAAAATGGACTGGCCGACCGCACTGGGCGTCGTATTCATCGCCGGATGCTTCTTCCTGATATTGACCGGCCTGGGCCTTAGACGCCGGATCGTCGAAGCGATACCAACGTCCCTTATAGCTGCAATCGGCGTCGGCATCGGATTATTCATTACCTTCATCGGCCTGCAGGACCTCGGACTGATCGTCAACAACGAAGCGACGCTGGTCGGAGCAGGCCCGCTAAGCCCGAATGTCCTGATCGGCATCCTGGGACTGCTTGTAATGGTCTACCTGGAGACCAAAAAGATCCCGGGTTCGCTTCTGGCCGGCATTGTCATCGCCACAATCGCGGCTCTTATATTCAGGCGGATCGGTCTGCCCGGACAATATGTCTCTTCAAACCTCGATATCAGTCCCATCGCCTTTAAGCTTAATATCATCGGCGCTCTGAAGTGGGGCTTTTTCGGCAGCATTTTCACATTCATGTTCATCGATATGTTCGACAGCATCGGAACGCTGGTCGCCTGCTGCCATAAGGCGGGGATGGCCGACGAGCAGGGACGGATAAAGGGCCTGGACAAGCTGCTGGGAATCGACGCCGTCGCTACAATGGCCGGCGCGGTGTTAGGGACGTCACCAACTACGGCGTATGCCGAGTCCGCGGCGGGAATCGAGCAGGGTGGACGAACCGGCCTTACAGCCATCGTCGCAGGAGTTCTGTTTCTGCTGGCACTGCTGTTCGTGCCCGTCGTGGAAGTTGTGCCGAAGTACGCCACGGCACCGGCACTGATTATGGTCGGCCTGTTCATGGCCAGGGAAGTCAAACGAATCGATTTCGCGAACATGGAAGAGGCCTTTCCATCGTTCATCATAATGGTAATGATAGCATTGAGCTACAGCATCAGCACAGGATTGGCGTTTGGATTTGTCTCGTTCACCCTGATAAAAACGCTGCTGGGCAAGGCTAAAGAAATAAAGCCGGCCATGTGGGTCATCGCGGCTCTGTCCGTGCTGTTTTTGGCAATAGACCAGATTTCCGCTTTGATTGAGTACATGAGGTCTCCTGCATAGTATTGTAGCGAAGCAAAGGAAAAGAAAATGCAAACAAATATTATCATAATGATTCTGGGCGTGTGGACGTGCTCGCAGGCGGACGCATCCTTCGATGCGGCGTACTGGTCTGACAGTCACGTTGTGCAGCGAACTATACCAACTCCACTGGCCGAGCGGCCGGGCAACGTGTATCTTGATACGGAGACGGTCTGGGTCAAGGTTCCGGCCGAGGTCCCAAAAGAGACTCGAAGCTGGCGTGCGCTGGACGACAAAAGCCGGATGGTTCGCAGCGGCGTATTCTCTGAGGATTCTACCGCCCCGCCTTCGCGGATTCGCCTCGAGCAATTGCCCATCGGCTGGTATCGCGTTGAATTTCTCGATGAGCAGCGTTCATGCCTTCACTGGACCACGGCGGCAGTGCTGCAAAAGCTCGTCTCGCCGGTGCCGCAGGATTCGCCTATATGCGTCGATTCGGCAACGGCTTGGTTTGCCAAAGACCGGCCGGACGACCAGGCGAGGCTCGCATCTCTGGCCGCCCTGGCCGGCGTGAACTGGATTCGCGACCGACTCACCTGGCGAGAATTGGAACCGAAGCATGGACAATTCATTAAGACCACTACTACATACGATACGGCTGCCGCGATCCAGACTAATTATGGATTGAAAGTGCTGCAGGTCTTTCACATGACGCCGGACTGGGCATGGGACACTGAACTGGACGGCGAGCATCCATCGGGACGCTTCGCTCGTGACCTGCGGGATGTGTATCGATTCTGCAAAGCGATGGCCGGGCGGTTCAAAGGACGCGTGCATGCATGGGAGCCGTGGAACGAAGCGAACGTCAGCACGTTCGGCGGCCATACCGTCGACGAGATGTGCAGCTTCCAGAAAGCCGCCTACATGGGTTTCAAAGCGGGTGACCCTGATGTCACGGTCTGCTGGAACGTGTACACAACCGCGCCGACGCCCCGGCACACACAGGGCCTGCTGGACAACGAGGCATGGTCCTACTTCGACACCTACAACATCCATACGTATGACTGGGCGCACGATTACGAAAGGCTGTGGGGCCCGGCCCGGCAGGCGGCGTGCGGCAAGCCCATCTGGGTCACTGAGGCCGACCGCGGCCTGAAGTTCGCCGGTCCCGAGCCGTGGTGCGAGCTGTCACGCGAGGATGAAATCCGCAAGGCCCGTTACATTGCCCAGTCTTACGCATCCAGTCTATACGCCGGCAGCATCCGACATTTCCATTTCATCCTGGGGCACTACCACGAGGGATCCAACGGCGTCCAGTTCGGACTGCTGCGAATGGACATGACACCCCGGCCGGCATACATAGCGCTGGCGGCGGTCGGACGATTATTGGCCGGGGCAAAGTGCCTGGGGCGATGGGCCGTCCCGGACTCCGACGACGCTTATGTAATCGCGTTTCGTGCCCGACCGGATGGTTTGGAGCGGGATGTGCTCGTAGCATGGGCGGAAAAGAAAGTGGACTGGCCCGGCCGTGCTAAGACAAAAGTCCCCTTCTCGCTGCCCGAATCATGGCAGGTCGAGGGAGTATTCGATTATCTCGGACGAAGGCTCGATGAAATGCCCGCCGAGCTTAGCGGCGAAGCCTTGTTCCTCGTCCTTCCCGCCGGACAAACAGACAAGGCGGAATTGACAACTCTCACTCGCTCCGATAAGCGGGAAAACCGCGCCTGCCCTATTGTACTCCAGGTGCAAATACCGCGAAGCGCCTCTATGAAAGTCGAGCCGCTGCCGTGGTCGCAGGGCTACGAGTACCGGATCGATCCGGATGAGCCTTATCATCTGCGCATGTTCGCGTACAACTTCGCAAGCGAACCAATAAAAGGTACAATTCGAGTCACAGGCAAACCCCCCGGCTGGTCGCTGGATCGAGAGACATGGAACATATCCATCGATTCGATGCAGCGTGAGCTTTTCGAGGCATCTCTAACAATCCCAGCGGACCAGGACGGTACGCTGCAATTAACAGGTGATTTCGGCCCGGCGGGCAAGCCAGTTCTCGCATTTCGACTGCACGGCAGGAAAAACTAAAATCTAATACTGAATCTCTTCCTGATTCATAAATATTTCGCTTTTATTTTAAATGAAGAACATGGACTTTCTCAACAGCCCTACTGTCCCTAGTTTTTCACAGGGGGCTTTTTCAACAGCCCCACTGTCCCTAGTTTTTTCCGGTTGTATGGCTAACGCAGGGGCTCATTCGCGACGCGTCAGCAGCGTCGAACTGGACCACATTGTTAGAGAATACTTATGCAAACAAATTCATGTGATCATTGATACAAGGCGTTAAATCAGAATACTCTTCAGCAATCAAACTAAGCCAATGCTGCATTTGTGTACAAACTACAATCGGAGAGAGCTTTAGAACACTACGGTCAATACCGATTAGCACTGTAGCTTGAGGACGCCAGAGATGCCCTTGCGGTGTTTCGGGCAAAGCCCACAAGCCTCCACCACTGATCCCACGTGGATGTGGTATCTTGAATTCGTCTTCTTTACCAACTAAAACACCAATCTCATCATAATCAATAAAGATATCGCGTGAAACGTCTTTGGCATCATAGTTTACGTCTTTCGGCTTAATTGTTTCTGTGAGATATCCCAAAGAATTCAGTTTAAACATGTTATTCTGTGCCAAATCTTTGGGAACACATTCGCTCGGAAAGCCATGAAGAAATACGCGGTTGTTCCAGAAGTGTACAAATGGTCGTACTCTCGATAGGGGCAAAAAAGACTTCTCTGTTAATCCTTTTGCACAATCAGAAGATATCTCAATGAATCCAACATCAATATCGGGTTCAGAATCAGATGGCTGTGGCCATCGCCTTACTAATGGAATTTGATCGGCAGAGCGCTCTTTTGAACAACCGATGTAGATACATTCATCGGCATGAGGAAAAAGATTGTGAGCTGCAGTTGCTATGAAATAGTGGGAGCCGATCTGTATGAGTGACCCAGAACCAACCTTACATTTCATTATATCATCATAGTAAAGCAGAATTGCCACGCTGTGTTTGAATGCGTAAGGTAACAAAGCTTTTACTTCATGATCAGTTATCAATCTCAACGTCATTGTCAAATTCCCAATGCTCTAATAACATGTTATTATATGTTTTTACTGATAACACCGGATAAGATATTCTTGAAATTGGCCATTGACAACAAAAATTCTGAAAGCTGATCGCTGGCAACTGAACACTTCAAAGGAGTTCCAATGCGGCCCCGCGCAGCGGATTTAGACTCCATCCCCGTCGGTGTGCCGCAAATGGCGGACGCGCCGGAGAGCCTTTACGTCCGGCTCGAAAATCGGGAAATCATCGCCAAGCCGAATATAGACTGCGGCAGTCGGGTGTGCAAGAGAAAAAGGCTTTGTCATTGACTATTTACCCCGTGAGATGGCGGCTTTGCCTATCTCATGAGGTGAATTATTGACTATTTGATTTCTCCTCTGCGTTCTCGGTGCTCCTCGTGGTTTTAGTTCGATATGAAGATTGCCGCGTCGCTTTGCTCCTCGCAATGACGGTAGTCCGTACGAGCACGCAGCCAGAAGTCGGAATATCAAAAATTCCCCGGCTATATACCACATACTATATACGAGATACGACTAAATAACGCCGTCTCACGGAGACCTTGCAATTTACTATTTACGACCACAGTGGGATACCCCA
>CAZTDF010000252.1:0-6406 GCA_964612465.1 uncultured Pirellulales bacterium | reverse complement strand
CCGTGCTGGAGTTTGTAGCTGTTTTTGGGCAGGATTTGTGAGAGAAGATTATCGAGCGACCATTCGCCCATCTGGCCCCGGAGTTTGGGTGAGCTTAGAATATTCTGAAGCCGTCTGATTTCGGTCCCCATTTGCATCATCTGCTTATTCGTGCCCTGCAGTTCGCCGATCTGGCTGTGCAACTCGCTGAGCGTCTTCTGACTCGATTGCAGGCTCTGGTTGAGCGTGCTCTGGCCGGTTTGTAGAGATTTGTTCAGGCTTTCTGTGGTTTTGTCCTGGGCGGTTTTCAAATTGTCCAATTGCTGCTGTAGAAGGCCAATCGAGGCCTGCTGGCCGGCCATTTTCGCGGCGTTGCCGGAATTAGAGACAATCAGCCAGACCAGAAGTCCCAGCACAACAACTACAAGAACACCAATAATGACAATTAGAATCAGCTCCATCTTTTTTGTCCTCAGTAAATCGTTTTGATTATAGAATGCAATGGGCCGTTCGTCAAAGACCAAAGGCAATTGCTTGAATGTGTAATGTAGAAAAATATTGCTATGTCGGTTGAACCGTTGTATTGTCCCTTCGACGGGCTCTGACGGGAAATAATTAGATGGGCTATAGCTGGATTGTTTAAAATGGAAAAAATAGAATCGGTCATATTCGATTGGGGAGGGGTGCTGATAGACGACCCGAGGCCGGGGCTCTTACGGTACTGCTCCAAGGCTTTCGGCGTGCCGCTCGAAGATTACACGCCGGTAAACGATTTATTTCTGGATGAGTTCCACAAGGGTAAGATCAGCGAAGAGAGCTTCTGGCTGCAGATATCCAGTAAGTTGGGCAAATCAATGCCGGCAGCGCGATCGCAGTGGTATGAAGCCTTCCGGTCCGCTTATGTTCCGAAGCAGGAAATGTTCCGCCTTGCTTCTTCGCTACACGATAAGGGTTATAAAACAGCGTTTTTGTCCAATACGGAACTTCCGGCGGTAGATTTTTTTCACGAGCAGGGCTACGATATATTCGACGTGCTCGTTTTTTCGTGTGTCGAGGGCGTTATGAAACCTGAGCGAAGGATCTATGAGATTACGTTAGAAAGGCTCGGTTCGAAGGCCGGGCAGGCAGTCTTCATCGACGACAGACAGGATTACATACGAGGTGCCCAAAACGTTGGATTAAATGCAATTCTTTTTAAGACTATCGATCAGGTTAAGGATGAGTTGATCGGGCTCGGTGTGGAATGAATTACTAATGCAGTTTTCAAAGGTATTAGAAAATGACAGGATCATTTTGCTTGACGGTGCTATCGGTACGGAATTGGACAAACGCGGCTTGATGGGCCGGGCGGGCAATAATCTCGATGCTCCGGAAACGGTGCTCGAGATCCAGCGAGAATACGCCGCCTGCGGATGCGATGCCCTGACGACAAATACCCTGACGATGAATCGTATCTATATCGAGACGCACAACCTCGGCGTTTCCGTGCGAGATGTGAACAAGGCCGGTGCCGAACTGGCGCGACAGGCCGCCGGCAAAGAACGATATGTCCTTGGCGATATCAGCTCTACCGGTCAACTGCTCGAACCTTATGGTAGTTATAAGGAGTCACAATTCTACGATGCGTTTAAGGAGCAGGCCGGCATCCTGGCGGAATCGGGAGTTGACGGATTTATCATCGAGACGGTGTTTGATTTGCGCGAGGCGCTTTGCGCCCTTCGCGCGTGCAAAGAAAACTTCTCGTTACCTGTAATTGTCTCGATGGCGTTCAAAACCGAAGAAAAAGGCGGCAGGACGATGATGGGTGACTCGGCGGAGCAATGCGCCAGGAGTCTGACCGACGCCGGGGCGGATGTCATCGGTGCCAACTGCGGTGACCTTGATCCGACTCAGATGGCGGTTGTCGTCTCTTTCCTCAAGTCGGCAACAACGCTGCCCGTTCTGGCGCAGCCCAATGCGGGCAGACCCAAGCTGGTTGAAGGCAAGACCGTATTCGAAATGGCCCCGGCGTCTTTTGCGGCGGGGATTGCCGAGTGCCTCGGTGCCGGAGCGAGACTTGTGGGCGGATGTTGCGGAACATCGCCCGAGCACATTCGTGCCGTGACTGACGTTCTGAAACAGAAATAGAAAATATTTACCACCGGCAGAACAATGGCGAACTATCATCTGGTCATCCTGAAAAAACCTTATCTGGATATGATTCTGGAAGGTCGAAAACGAATTGAATTGCGTCTTTATAAAACCAGGCATCCTGCTTTCGGGCGTGTTTTTGCCGGCGATAAGTTATTCCTGAAAATCAGCTCCGGGCCTGTCTGTGCAACAGCGACTGTTGAGGCGGTTAAGAAATTCGAGGATCTGACGCCGGGAAGAATTCTGGAATTGAAGCAGCAATACAATCACGATATTGGTGGCGACGACGAGCACTGGCGGAGTAAGATGGACTGCAAATATTGCATCCTCATTTGGCTCAAAGACGTAAAGGCCATCGAACCCGTTCGAATCAGTAAAAAAGACTGGCGGGCGTGGGTGATTCTTACTGAGAAAAAGCACTTTGGTCTATTGAAAAACGCTGCTATAACAAAGCATAACAAGTGATCGCTGGTCTTGTTTTTATGAAGTTTTCTCGAAAGCTGCAATAAATCCTTCACTTACATCCGTCTATATTTCCTAACAGAGGCAGTCCATGCATTAGAGCACAAATGAAGTCTGATTTCGAAAGGAGTGCAAGATGGTAAAGAAGATTATGCTGGTGGTTCTGGCGACGGCGTTATTGTTGGCGGTAGTTGAGAGTTTAACGGCCCAGCCGCCCGGCAGAGGTCCCGGCGGCAGGCGAGGCGGCGGGAGGGTGACTCCGCAGGGGCAAGCGCCTTTGCCGGCTAATGAACAAGAGAAAAGGATTTTGAGTGTCCTTGAGGATATGAACCGGAACCAGACAAGGGGGATGATGAATGTGCCGGAGTTGGACGGCAGGATTCTGCGATTGCTCACCGAGGCCGTCGGGGCCAGGCACGTTGTCGAGATCGGCACGTCCAACGGGTACTCCGGCATTTGGTTTTGTCTTGCCCTGCGGACTACGGGTGGAAAGCTGACCACTCATGATATCGATGAAGGCCGGGCTTCGTTGGCCCGTGAGAACTTCAAACGGGCCGGCGTCGATAATATGATTACACTTGTCATGGGTGACGCTCACGAGACCATCACAAAGCTCAAAGGGCCCATTGATGTCGTTTTCATTGATGCGGATAAAGAGGGCTACCTGGACTATCTTACAAAGCTGCTGCCGCTGGTTCGACCGGGCGGTCTGATCCTGTCACACAATATTGGTATGATAGGGCAGGACTACATCGATGCTATTACCAATAATCCCAACCTGGAGACGGTACAAGCCCAGGGCGTTACAGTGA
Organism: uncultured Pirellulales bacterium; assembly: GCA_964612465.1. Taxonomy (GTDB): domain Bacteria; phylum Planctomycetota; class Phycisphaerae; order Sedimentisphaerales; family Anaerobacaceae; genus JAFGPJ01. The sequence continues at coordinate 3,023 of CAZTDF010000252.1, read as the reverse complement.
CACTTAAGAAACGCCAGGGCAAATAATCAGATTGTGTTTCTTTATAGAGCCGGGGCTAAAATTGCTCTGAGAACGTTTTCTTCATATTTTTGTGGAAATTTCCGACGAATCGCAATAAAGTTCGCTCTTGGATTTATTCGAATGAGTCTATGTCAGGCGTGGCAGAACTATAATTAATCGCGATTTAGAAGGGAGCGGCAAATGTCAAACAAGACCATCTCAGCGATTGTGGCGGTGGTTGTGTTGGGAGTGGCCGGATGCCTGACTGCCCAGAAGACGGAGAGCGGACCCGTCGTAGTGAGAATGCAGGAAAAGAGAATCCTTAACGTGCTTGAGGAGATGCTTAATGACCAGTACAGTGCGATGCTGAGCGTGCCGCCTGAAGACGGCAGGGTGTTGCGGCTGCTGACCGAAGCGACCGGCGCCAGGCACGTCGTCGAGATCGGCACCTCCAACGGGTACGCGTCAATCTGGTTCTGCCTGGCCCTGCGAACCACCGGCGGCAAGCTGACCACGTTCGAAATCGATGCCCGGCGGGCTTCGCTGGCCCGTGAGAACTTCAAGCGGGCCGGCGTCGATAAGCTCGTGACTCTTATCGAGGGCGATGCGCACGAGAAAGTGACAACGCTCAAAGAGCCTATCGACATTGTTTTTATCGATGCGGACAAGGACGGCTACCTGGACTATCTCCAAAAACTGTTGCCGCTGGTGCGGCCGGGGGGGCTTATCATGGCCCACGATACGACCGACGCAGGCTACCAGATGGAAGATTACCTGGAAGCGATTACGACAAACCCGGAACTGGAAACCGTTTTCCTGCACGAACAGACCACGGGTATCGGCGTGACGCTTAAGAAACGCCGGTGAAAATAATTGGACTAATGTGAATTTAAGTTGAGCTTTTAAAATGATTTCTTCGGACCGAAAAAAACTTTCACGCCGAGATTTTCTTAGTCGCGGACTATGCGTTACAACCGGTGCCGTTGCGGCGGCCGCTTTGACCTCGTGCGATTCTTTGAAAACTGCAGAAACCAAAAAAAGTGCCGCCCGGACGCGTTTCGGATTCACGACCTACCAGTGGGGCAAGGATTGGGATGTGCCGGCCTTGATTGGAAATTGCTCTAAGGCCGGGGTATTCGGCGTTGAGCTGCGAACCAGCCAGTCCTACGCTCACAGGGTCGAGCTGGACCTGGATGCCCGGCAGCGCAGCGAAGTTAAGAAACGGTTCGAAGATAGCCCTGTTTGCCTCGTAGGTATTGCCAGCGGTGAACGGTATGATTCGCCCGAGAAGGCGGAGCTTGACTCGGCAATAGAAAATACAAAGGCTTTTATCAAGCTCAGCCGGGATGTCGGCGGCAGCGGCGTGCGGGTTTTCCCGAACAGCTTTCATGACGGCGTCCCGCGGGAAAAGACCATCGAGCAGATTGCCGATGCGTTGAACATCGTAGGTGCGTTCGCCGCCGACTATGGGCAGGAGATTCGCCTCGAAGCACACGGCAATGCGGGCGAGCTGCCGACCATCAGGGCGATTATGGATAAGGTTGTTCAGCAGAGCGTCCGCGTGAAGCTTAACAGCGACAAAAGGGATACTAAGGGCGAGGGATTCGAGTCTCAATTTAACCTTGTGAAGGATTTGCTGGGCGAGACGCTCCATCTGCATAATCTCGAAGATACGGAATTTCCATACCAGCTTCAAATGGACCTGCTGGTAAGGGCGGGCTGGAGCGGCTGGCAGTTATTGGAAGCCAGTGACAAGGTCCCGGAACGCGTCAAGGCGCTGATTGAGCAGCGCCGGATCTGGGATCGGATGCTGGCCAACTCGCTTGAGCACATGGCATAGAGTATACTGAACGATATTAGTGAAATGGAGGTGCTGGCTTTGGCGAAACAAGCTATGGGCGTAACGTCCACTGAAGAGCTACAAAGGGGATTTGGTCTATCAACCGCAACCTACGTAGTAATAGCCAGCATGGTGGGGACTGGGATTCTGGTCTCGCCCGGATACATGATGGCTTCACTCCAGAACTACTATGTCATATTCGGGCTCTGGGCCCTCGGCGGCTTGCTCGCCTTGTGCGGTGCCCTTTGCGTTGCGGAGTTAGCTGCTGCTCTGCCCCGGGCGGGCGGTGAATATGTTTACCTTCGTGAAGCGTACGGCCCGATGCCCGCTTTTCTTTCCGGCTGGACATCATTTTTTGTAGGCTTTTCGGCCCCGCTGGCTGTTGCCGGCTATATCGCAGCCTTATACCTGTTGACGCCGTTCGGATTGGCCGAGGATAAGACTGGTCCCATAATCAAAGTCACGGCCACGGCCATGATCCTTGTTATTACATTGCCTAATCTTGTTGGTCACCGTCAGTCCGCCTGGACACAGAATCTAACGACGCTTCTCAAGTTAGGCCTGTTTGTGGTCCTGGTAATATTGGCGTTTCTATTCGGTGACGGACGGTTTGCACACATTGCCCAGGGGCAGCCGATAGGGCAGATTAAGCTTAGTACCGCAGCTACGCAGTTGTTCTACGTCATGTTTGCCTACAGCGGCTGGAACGCCGCCAGCTATCTGGCCGGCGAGGTCAAGAATCCGGCCCGGATTCTCCCACGATCCCTGCTGCTCGGCGCCGGGTTGGTGGTCGTGTTGTACCTGGCCCTCAATCTTGTTTTCGCCTACGCAGTGCCTTTGGCAGATGTAGGATTTGACAATGCAGAGCAGATTCCCCAACTCGCGGTTCACAATCTGTTTGGGCCGAGGGTTTCCAGCGTTTTTTCAGTTTTGCTCGGCTTGGCGTTCCTGGCTACAGTGAGCGCTTTTATTATTACAGGCCCGCGGATCTATTACGCTATGGCAAAGGATGGTCTGTTCCCCTCGGTAGCAGCGTACGTCAGTCCGAAGGGGCGGATTCCCATCTACGCGATGCTCGCTCAGAGCTTATGTGCGATCACTATTCTATTCGTGACGGACTTCCAGAATCTGTACAAGTATGCCTCAGTGGGATTATCGGTCTTTGCGATGCTTTTTATCGGTG
>CAZTDF010000251.1:0-6462 GCA_964612465.1 uncultured Pirellulales bacterium | reverse complement strand
GCCGAGACTGCTACCGGCTCGTGGGCTACCTGTCGGCGTTTCTTCCTGCGATTTATCGTTCGCTGCTCGCCATGGCTTGCCGGGGCGTCGCTGGATGCGACCTGGAGTGCTTCGACTGCGTTTTCGGCGTACAAATCGGCCTCCATCTCCTGCCAGAGACCTTCGGCACGATTGAATAAGCCGCCTGAGACCAGAATCCGCATATCCGGCCAGGCGTTAACGGATTTGACAGTATCGATAAGCCGGCGTACGCTCGGTGCCTGTTTTGGGGCCGTGCCGTAAATCAGAAGGATATCCGCGCCGTATTCATTGATAAATGAAAGAATATCGTCGTTGGTCAGGCCGCCGCCAAGGAAGCGGACGTCCCAGCCATCGCTCTCAAACAAATCGGTCATCATTTGGGCTCCCAGCTCCTGAAGCTCGTCGGGGGCGCAGCATACAACGACTTTTTTGCTCTTGCCGGGCCGACGCGGCAGCTTATTTTGAAGCTGGTCGACAATCGTACGGTTAACCCGAGTGGCCAAATGCTCCTCGATGGCAGTTATTTTGTCCTTTCGGAGCAGATTTTCGATTTCCACCATAACAGGCCAGATGATATGGACATAAACAGAATTTGCTGGAATGCCGCTCTGCATCGCTTCCTCGATCACACCACGACAACCTTTTCTATCGCCTCGCAGCAGCGGTTCCAAATAACGTGCCAGCATTTCTTCCTTTACCATAGTTCGATCTCCATAAAAGTTTGTTTATGTTCTCTAAGTTTCCATTTTCAATTATTTACTTTCGACCAAATGTTAATATGGGCAATATTTATTAACCATAAATACCTATCGGAGAGGCTTAAGAAAAAACTTTAGTCAATTTGGGCAATATAGGAAATATCAAAAAGAGTTTTTTGCACTGCCAAACTTATGCTTTTATTCAATTTTCAGAAGCTTTTAATCATCGCTTTCATGCGCCGGATAATAACACTGGTTTTTACGCTGAAACCACCGCTACCAATAAAGCCAGAGTGTATAACGGTAGTTCAAAGAAGAAATGTTATCGGCCCTGCAATGTTAAAATGGGCAAACATATATATTATGGCGTGGTAATTAAGATGGCAATCATTAAAACTAAAGGACAAGCGCAGCAACAGTTTTCGAAGGGATTCTGGAGCAATAAATTATGCTTCATCCTTTTGCAGCTTGTATTCGACGCTGTCAACGAGTGCCTGCCAGGATGCTTCTATGATGTTTTCGGAGACACCGACCGTGCCCCAGATCGAGTTTTTGTCCCGCGATTCGATTATTACTCGCACGCGGGCGGCGGTACCCGCCCGGGCATTTACTACGCGGACCTTATAATCGATCAAATGTACTTCCTTGATACCCGGGTAGAAATTCTCCAGCGACTTTCGCAGAGCGGCGTCAAGCGCGTTGACCGGGCCGTCGCCCTCGCCGACAACGTGCTCGGTTTTGTCGCCGACCCTGAGCTTGACAGTTGCCTCGGTTATATGGTTGCCGGTTGCCCGTTTCTCAACTGTTATGTGATATTTAATCAGATCGAAAAACGGCTTGTACGTACCCATGACCTTCTTGACGAGCAAGTCGAAGCTGGCATCGGCGGCCTCGAACTGGTAGCCTTCGTTCTCAAGCTCCTGAACGCGCATCAGTATCTTTCGGGCCAGTTGCTTATCCTCGGCAATTTTTGTCTTTTCCAGCTTCGCCATGACTGTGGATCTGCCGCTCAGCTCGGAAATCAGGAACCGCCTTGCGTTTCCGACAAGCTCCGGCGCGATATGTTCGTAAGTGCGTTTACTTTTGCGCAGGGCGTCCACGTGCAGGCCGCCCTTATGCGCAAAGGCACTGTCACCAACGTACGGCATATTCATCACCGGCGTCAAATTGCCTATTTCGAAAACATAGCGGGACACTTCGGTGAGGGTCTTGATTTTTTCCGGATCGAGGACTTCAAAGCCCATTTTAAAAGCAAGGTTGGGTATAATCGCGCACAAGTTCGCGTTGCCGCACCGCTCGCCGAGGCCGTTGATTGTACCCTGAACCTGTCGTGCCCCCGCCCGGACCGCGGCGAGGCTGTTGGCCGTGGCACAGTCGGTATCGTTGTGGGTATGTATTCCAACTACTATGTTTCCGAACTGCTCGCAAACGGCTTTTGTAATTTCGCAGACCTGATCCGGCATGCAGCCGCCGTTAGTTTCACAAAGCACAATCGCATCGGCACCGGCCGAAGCAGCAGCAGCGAGAACTTTCATCGCATATTCGGGATTTTCCTTGTACCCGTCGAAGAAATGTTCGGCGTCGAAGATCGTCTCTATGCCATGCTTCTTGAGATATTCGACCGATTCGGCACAAATCGTCAGGTTATCATCAAGGGAGCAGCCCAGCACATCCGTTACGTGCATGTCCCAGGTCTTGCCGACAAGAGTGGCCGCCTGCGTCTTGCAGGCAAGCATTGTATTGAGCGAGACATCATCCGAAACGCTGGTATCGGCTCTGCGGGTGCTGCCGAATGCGGCAATTTTTGCATTCTTCAAATTCAGCTTGGCAGCTTCGGCGAAAAATTGTATTTCCTTCGGATTGGAAGCGGCATATCCCCCTTCAATATAATCGAGCCCAAGCTCGTCAAGGCACCTGGCGATTGCAAGCTTGTCTTCGAGCGAGAAACTAACGCCCTCCGCCTGCATTCCATCGCGAAGAGTTGTATCGTAAAGCTTTATTTTATCCATAGTAAACGCATTTTATCCTGATAATATTGGATTGTAAAGGCCAAAAATCGGCAATCAGAACACAAAATCGAACACAAACACCAAATTTCATGGAAAGTTATTGCAATTCGGCAGGCCGCCGGGTAAGATAATTAGTTTATTCAAATATTGTTATCAAGTGTATCGTATTAGACATGGAGTGATATGATTCTGACACAAATATTACAACCTGACTGTATTAAAGTTCCGGTGGAAAGCCGGGACAAGGAGGCTGTAATAACCGAACTCGTGGATTTGCTGGATGCCAACGGATTGTTATTAGATAGGGATGAAGCCCTGGAAGCAGTCTTAACACGTGAACGAACGCAAAGCACCGGAACAGGTGCCGGAATAGCCATCCCCCATGGCAAATGCAACGCCGTCAAAGAACTTGTTATAGCAATCGGAATTGCGCACGAGCCGATCGAGTTTAACAGCATCGACGGCAAACCGGTGACGATTCTTATCCTGCTGGTTTCGCCGGCAGACCAAACCGGGCCCCATATTCAGGCTCTGGCTACAATAAGCAGATTGATGCTGAATGAAGAATTCCGGCAACAGCTTGAAAAAGTCACCTCCTCCGATGAGGTCTACGAACTATTGAACAATCAAGAGAATAAATAGGCGCCAGGTGATCGTTGCCGGCCCTGAGACTACGAACCGGCAACAGTATACTATTTAGTCGTTTCCCAAAGAATCAGGCCCATTTCGTAGGGATTTGCAAGGTCGGCATGTCTGGGTAAAACTCTTACAGCCACTCCGTGCTGACCGGTCTTTTTGCAAGGCATCGAACCAACAAACCAATGTTCGCCTTCCTGCTCCGTGGTTTGTTCAAAATCCATCCTCACCGCCGAGCCGTTCTTTATATTTTCCCAGTTATCCACAGGGCCGTGATAAAGCTCAACCGAAACATCATTCGGGCTTACCTTGCCGAGCTTAACTAATGCTTTAATGAACAACTGCGAGCCAATTTTGAGTTGGGGCTGCTTTGGATTTAGCTTTTGGTTACCGTTGCCGTTGCTCACTTCCATTACCACGTCCTTGACAGTAAACTCAGGCCAGGCTTTTCTAAAATTGGATTTCCAGTTCGAAAACGCCTTCGCTCTGGCACAAGATTCTTCGGTCAGATAACGCCATTTAGCAGCAGACGGATTATAAAATCTCTGTGTATATTCGGCGACCATTCTGTGGGTGTTGAACCGAGGCGCTATCCACTTAATAGAATTCTTTACCCTGCCTATCCAGGCCCGGGGCAGATTATCCACTGAGCGTGTGTAAAACAGCGGAATCACTTCGTTTTCCAACATATCATAGATGGCCTGCGATTCCACCAAATCCTGATAATCGTTATCCTCATAGTTTTCGCCTACCCCGATGACCCAGCCTCCATCCTGAGTATAACCCTCACACCACCAGCCATCCGAAGTACTCATGTTCAATACGCCGTTCACAGCCGCTTTCATACCGCTTGTACCGCTGGCCTCCATCGGCCTGCGAGGATTATTAAGCCAGACATCCACGCCGCGGACTAAAAATCTCGCTATATCAATATTGTAATCTTCCAGGAATACCACGCGCCGCCTGACGTTGTTCTGATTGGCAAAGTGAATAATCTGGCGGATGATATCCTTGCCCTCGGTATCTTTCGGATGGGCCTTACCGGCAAAAATAATCTGCAAGGGCCGATCCTGGTCGTTGAAAAGATTTATAAGCCGGCGAGCATCTTTAAGCAGCAGATTGCCCCTTTTATAGCTGGCAAACCTTCTGGCAAAACCTATGGTGAGCGTCTCAGGATCGAGGACCTCCTCGGCATGGTTTAACTCAGTATGGTAAGTACCTCTACGCTGCATCTGAGCCTTAAGACGGTTGCGGGTAAAAACAATCAACTGCTCTTTACATCGCTGGTGCATTCTCCAGAATTCCTCGTCGGGAATTTGGTCTATCGATTCCCAAAGCGACTTATCCATAGCTTCATCAGCCCAGTTCAGGCCAAGATACTTCTCGTATAAGGAATCAATCTCCTCCGAAACCCAGTTCTTAATATGGATACCGTTTGTGATTGAAATTATGGGCACTTCATTACGAGGTATCCCCGGCCAAAGGCTGCCCCATATCCCTCGTGATATCTGGCCATGCAATTTGCTTACGCCGTTCGTAGAACTGCTTAACCGTAAAGCCAGAATCGGCATCTTGAACGGCTCGCTGTCGTCGTCGGGAAGTATTCTGCCCAATCCCAGGAACCGATTTCGATTTATGCCAAGCTTGGGGAAATAACCGCCGAAATATTTGTCCATCAGTTCAACACGAAATTCGTCGAGCCCTGCTTTTACAGGTGTATGTATTGTAAAAACGTTGCCTGATTTTGTAGCCTCGACCGCCTCATCAAAAGTCATATTTTCAGAAGTTCGCAATTCCCGGATTCGCTCCAATGCCATAAAAGCAGCATGTCCTTCGTTCATATGACAAACTGTCGGTGTAATATCCATTGCCGTCAGAGCTTTTAAGCCACCAATGCCGAGCATAATCTCCTGGCGAATTCTTAACTCCCGATCTCCGCCATAAAGACTGCTGGTAATCATACGGTCTATCGGGGAGTTTGCGTGCACGTTCGTATCCAGCAGATATAATTTCACCCTGCCGATAGAAACGCACCATATCTGAGCAATTACGCATCTGCCGGGATATTCAACACTTATGGTCAAAGGCCGACCGCTTTTTTTACGAACAAGTTCTATCGGCATGTTATAGAAATCATTCTCGACATATATTTCCTGCTGCCAGCCGTCGATATTCAAATATTGACGGAAATAACCTTTCTGGTACAAAAGACCAACGCCTACTAACGGAACACCGAGGTCGGAAGCGCTTTTTAAATGGTCGCCGGCTAAGATTCCCAGGCCCCCGGCATAGATAGGCAGGCATTCATGGATTCCAAATTCTGCACTAAAATATGCAATCGTAGGATTGTCGCATTTTGAGCATACATTTTCATACCATGTAGGTTTCTCAAAATATGATTTCAGCTTTTCATTAGCCCGCTGTAATTGGCCTAAAAAACCTTGATTTCCAGCTAATTCATCTAATTTTGCCTGCGAAACACTGCCCAGCATTTTGACAGGATTATGGCCGGAGGCCGACCATAAATCGCTGTCAATACGCTTAAAGAGCTCTAAGAACTCAGGATTCCACGACCAAAACATATTCCTGGCGATAATATCGAGGTCTTTCAAGATACCCGGCAGTGTGGGCAAAACTGTGAAGCTTCGGACTGTAGGCATTTCCTGGCCTCCATAATACAAATCATCTAATCAATAGTAATCACCTAAGCCAGAGAGAGGCTCCCCCTAAGCTTTTATATGATTTTAATCGACAAATCTATTCTTCAGCTTAACCGGAAACATCTGAGCTACCGGTAAGTTTAAGAAGGTTTTGTACGTCCTATAACACACCTTTATGATAGAATAGGATTGTAAAAGAGATGAATCCGCAATCCTCTGATATCGCCTAAAATAAGACTACGTGTTACAGCGGTTCATACATTAGACTTAGCACAACATCCATATCAGCATAGCAATGTGCTGTTTTTATTGCTAAAAACAAATAAAAAAGGCCTGACGATACAACTACAGGCCTTTTATATGTTGCGCGGCCCTCCTCCACGAGTGCCGTAAGAAAGCGTTCGAAAAGAACCCATTACTTCCAAGTGGGCAATCGTT
>CAZTDF010000250.1:0-6482 GCA_964612465.1 uncultured Pirellulales bacterium | reverse complement strand
CCATGAAGGACAAGGACAATTACGTAAAGCGAGTAACCCAAACAACGCTGGAACGGCTGGAAAAGAAATAGTTCGTAGCTGGTGACTTGTCGATAAAAGTGCGAAATAGGAAGGGATCGAAAATGGTAAAAGATATATTATTTGGCGCAGTGTTGATTAGTCTTGGGTGTTTTACATTTTGTGCTGATGCGCAGGAATTAGTTTCGAATCCTACGTTTGAGGCGGGGCAAACGGCGAAGGTGCCTGCGGGGTGGTCTGTTTGGAAGCCAGCTTGGGAGAAGGCGGCTTGCCGGGTGCGGGCGAGTGTCGGCGGTGGTTTCGTTGTTGATGGTGCCGATCCTTACGCTGTGGGCGGAGTGGTCCAGGATATCAAAGGCATCAAAGGCGGGCAGGCGTACGCAGTTAAATCGGTCTGCCTGTTACGAGATTTTCCGGCCCCCTATCATTCGCTGTTGGTGCGTGTAAGCTGGATGCGCGGCGACAAATTGCTTCACCCGGCGGGAATGCTTGTGCGCGGACCTATTCTCGAAGGTGGTATTGCGAAATTCGACGATGTGCTAATTGCGCCGGAGGAAGCCGATAGCGCCCGTTTATCGCTGGAGGTCAAGTGGCCGCGGGGAGGATTGGTGCTCTGGAAAAACGTGAGTATTCAGCCGGCCCCGGCGCCCGAGCCGAGGAAGGTCAAAGTCGGCACGGTTTATCTTCGGCCGAGAAACAGCACGCCTCAAAAGAATCTGAAGCTCTGGTGTGAGCAAATCGACGCCGCGGGCAAGATTGGGCTCGATATTGTCTGCTTAGGCGAGGCGATTCTGGCGGTCGGCACACCGGCGACCATGAAAGATCGTGCCCAGCCGATACCAGGGCCGATCAGTGAGGTATTGGCTGAGGCCGCGAAGCGGAATAAGATATGGGTGGTGGCCGGTCTTACCGAACTTGATGGCGATATCGTTTATAATACCGCAGTGTTGCTGGACCGCAGCGGAGAGATTGCGGGCAAGTATCGCAAGGTCCACCTGCCGCGCCAGGAATGGAAGCAAGGCGTACGGCCGGGCAATGAGTATCCGGTTTTCGAGACGGAATTCGGCAAAGTCGCAATCCAGATATGCTACGACTGGTTCTTCCCCGAAGCGGCGGAAATCTTCGCCCTCCATGGAGCGGAGATTATATTCGCCCCAACCTGGGGCAACACCCTGCCCGATAAAGGCGGCCGGGTTGACGGCGAGTCGACCTTTCGCGTTAGGGCGCGTGACAACGGCGTCTATATGGTCCCATCGGTGTACAGCGGCAACAGCATGGTCATCGATCCGATGGGCAGGATTCTTGCCTCGAACAAAGGCAAAGACGGCGTATTCTGGGCCGAGATCGACCTGAACAAACGCGAACTTCTCTACTGGGACGGGCACTGGCGTTCCATCGGCCCGCGCCACCGCATGCCGCAGACCTATGAGGCTTTGTCGGAAGTCTCGCAGTAGAACAGAACTCCCAGCCGGACGTAGCAATAAACAGGTTGTTTTATAGGGTGGAGTATGATACTCTATGCTTCCCATAGTTTCTTATGCCTGAAAGTGAAATTAAAGAGATTGAAAAGGAAACGCTCTTGAAAGATAAATTAAGAGGTAAGTTTGTTGTATTTGATGGGCCGGACGGTTGCGGTAAAACTGTCCAGTTGGAGTTAATGAAAGCTCACCTGGAGAACCATGGAATAACTGTAGTACAAACTAATGATCCAGGAGGGACAAGGATTGGTAACCAAATTAGCCGTCTTCTGAAATATGATGCTCAAGGTTACATGGATGTTTCTACGGAGGCCATGTTATTCATGGCATCGCGTGCACAGCTTGTGGCAGAAGTTGTTAAACCAGCGTTAGAAGAAGGCAAAACAGTTTTGTGTGACAGGTTTATATCTTCAACGTGCGCTTACCAAGGTAGCAATGGTTATCCTATTGATAAAATAATCGAGCTTGGAAGATTTGCAGTGGGAGATATTTGGCCAGATTTAACAATTATAATTGATCTACCTGTTGAAGAAGGGCGTGAACGCACAGGACACAAGCGATACCAGAAAACCAAAGTAAACCACAAAGATGCTAATCAAGCCTATTTATTCGATAACGCAGTTGCAGATAGATTTGATTCCAGGACTTTGGAATATCACAGAAAAGTCAGGAAGTGGTTCCTCAATATAGGAGAGTACTATCCCGGTATTGTGAAAATAGTCGATGGAGGAGCCGACATTGAAACAGTGCATAAGAGAATTTTGCAACTTATCTCAGAAGCGAGTTTTTCATAAATGTCATTCAAAGAGATTTTCTGCCAGGACAGGGCAATCGACATTCTGCAGCGGGCCTTCGCGTCGAATAGGTGGGCACATGCGTATATCTTCGCCGGGCCCGAAGGCATTGGTAAATTCAAAACCGCCCGCGAATGGGCCAGGCTGCTTCTTTGCAAAAAACCCATAATAGAAAACGGTATTGCCGACGGTTGCGGCTCGTGCCAATCCTGCAAGCTCTTCGGAACCGGCTCAAATCCCGACTTCGCTCATATCTATAAGGAGTTGCTCGAATTCACCAAAGACAACGCAGGCAAGAAGACGCCCGTCGATTTGTCGATAGACGTCGTCAGAGAATTTCTGGTTGCGAAAGCACCAGTCAGACCGACCATTTCACAGAGAAAGGTTTTTGTAATCAGTGAAGCAGAAAGGTTGAACAATTCCTCACAGAACTGCCTGCTTAAGGTCCTCGAAGAACCGCCCGAATATTGCTGTATCGTGCTGCTGTGCACTCGCCTGGAAAAGCTCCTGCCCACGACCAAATCGAGGTGCCAGACAATCCGGTTCGGCCCGATAGACGAAAGCATGATAATCGAAAAATTAAAAGAAACGGGCCTCGAAGAAGAGCCGGCCCGGTACTTCGCACGCCTGGCGCAAGGCAGCCTGGGCGAAGCGTGCCAGTGGGCGGAACTTGAGTTAGCCGGCACAAATCTTTACAAAGCCAAAAAAGAGTTGATAAACTCTTTAGTCAGCTATGAACTGGCCGAAACTCTCGATCTGGCCCAGGAGCTTCTCGCGGAAAGCAAGAAAATCGCCGCCGAGTGGACAGACCTCGATACGGCCACAAGTAGAACCGACATCAATCGAAGGGCCATGAAGATTATTGTTCGGATAATCATATCCGCTCTGCACGATGCGATGAATCTAAACGTAACCAGGGCGAAAGAACCTGTCAATTTCGACCAAAAAGAGCAGATAGAGAAACTGGCTGTCCGTTTCGGTGCCGAGCCGGCGGCGGAAAAAATCTCCGACTGCTATCGCGTGCTGCGATGGATCGAGTCCAGCGTCAATGAAAAGCTTATTTTCGAACAGCTATTGTTAAATCTTGCCGATTCTGATACAATTCGGGTTTAGCCGTAGTTTAACGTAAAATTAGTATGAATATAGGTAGTGTGGATGTCAAAAAACACGGAAACAAGGGCCAAACAGGCTAAGCATAAAAAATATATCCTGGTTCGATATGGGCGTATGAGCACACTCGGCCTCTTCGAGCATCACGAGACCGGCATAACCAAAGTGCATACTCGTGTCGTGATAAAAACTAATAGAGGCCTTGAACTTGGTTACCTCGTAGGCCGGTTCAGCTCCTACAAGGCCGGTCAATTCAGACTAAGCCAGGAGCAGCTAAAAGAGTATTACAATAACGAAGATGTCGATATTTCGCAGGGTCAGATTGGTAAATTCATCCGCTACGCAACCGCCGCGGATATAAGCGAAGAGCGGCACCTGCGGAAAATCGCAAGAGAAGAAATGGAATACTGCAGGCGTTTCGTAAGGGAAATGAACCTGCCGATGAAAATAGTCGATTCAGAACACGTGTTCGGCGGCGAACGCATCATCTTCTACTTTATGTCCGACGGACGGGTGGATTTTCGCGACTTAGTCAAGAGAATCGCACAGGAATATCAGACGAGAATCGAAATGCGGCAGATCGGCTCCCGGGACGAGGCCAAACTTCTCGGTGACGTGGAAAGCTGCGGACAACAATGCTGCTGCCAGCGATTCCTCAAACACCTCAAGCCGGTCAATATGCGAATGGCGAAGATGCAAAAAGCCACCCTCGATCCGGCCAAAATCTCAGGCTATTGCGGCAGATTGAAGTGCTGTCTGCGATATGAGGACGAAACCTATACGGACCTCAAGAAAAGACTGCCGAAAAAGAATACCAGGGTAAAAACCAAAAACGGCCAGGGCAGAGTTATAGATACCCAGATATTAAGTCAGTTGGTTATGGTCGAATTTGAAAGTGGGGAGAAAATCGCCATTGGTATCGAGGAGCTTGAGATACTTCCCCAGTCCGCAGCAACAGATCAAAAACAGAATAACAACTCGAAGAAAAAAGGACAGAACAATAAAAAATAGTTACCCCCTGTGTGTGATTTCAGTCGTCAAGGAAGAAAAATGCCTCGCAAGATGATCGTAACGTCAGCCTTACCTTATGCAAACGGCCCGATACATATAGGGCATTTAGTGGAATATCTCCAGACGGATATCTGGGTGCGCTTCCAGAAAATGTGCGGCAATCAATGCCTTTATTTCTGCGCCGACGATACACACGGCACGCCTGTTATGATTAGCGCCCGGACGGCGGGCATCAGCCCTGAAGAGCTAATCGCCAAAGTGCATAAAGAGCACAAGGCCGATTTTGATAAATTTTATATCGAATTCGACAACTATTACTCGACCCATTCGCCCGAGAACAAGTATTTCAGCGAGCTGATCTTCAACCGTTTGAACGAGGCCGGCTCGATCGTCACACGGGACGTGGAACAGACTTACTGCGAAACCTGCAAAATGTCACTGCCGGACAGATTTGTCCGGGGCACATGCCCGAAGTGCAAAGCAGAGGATCAATACGGCGATTCGTGTGAGGTTTGCAGCAGCACATATCAACCCGCCGATCTGATAAATCCCTACTGTGCAACGTGCCGGAACAAACCCGTGCTGAAAACCTCCAAGCATTATTTTTTCAAACTTGTCGATTACGAGCAACAGCTCAGAGACCTTATTGCCGGGGGACATACGCAAAAATCGGTGGCGAACAAACTCGACGAATGGTTCAAAGCGGGCCTGAAAGACTGGGACATATCCCGTGACGGCCCATATTTCGGATTCAAAATACCGGGCGAAGAAAATAAATTTTTCTACGTCTGGCTGGATGCACCTATCGGGTACATGGCCTCGGCTAAAAACTACTGCGACAGGAACAATCTCGACTTCGACAGTCTCTGGCCCGGCACCGGCTCGGAAAAAGCCGACGCCGGCGAGTACGAATTGTATCATTTCATCGGTAAGGACATTACGTACTTTCACGCGCTTTTCTGGCCTGCGATGTTAATCGGCTCCGGCATAAAAACCGCCGAGAAGCTGTTCATCCACGGTTTCCTGACCGTCAACGGCGAGAAAATGAGCAAGTCACGCGGGACATTTATTAAAGCAAGCACCTACGCCAAACACCTGGATCCCGAATACCTTCGGTATTACTACGCAAGCAAACTGACCGACAGCATCGAAGATATCGATTTGAAAATTGACGACTTCATGAACAAAATCAACTCTGATTTAGTCGGCAAGTTTGCAAACCTGGCATCCCGCTCCGGCCCCATGCTGACGAAGAAACTCGATTCGCAGCTTGGCCGGCTCGATGAGCAGGGAAAAGAGCTTATCGACAAGCTCACCTCCGCAAAGGACGGGATTGTAGAAGATTATGAGAACCTCAAATTTGCAGCAGCCGTCCGGTCGATTACCGCCCTGGCGGATGAGGCGAACCGGTATGTAGAGCAGAATCAGCCGTGGGCGACAGTAAAAACCGACCTGGAAAAAACACGAACAACTTTAACCGCCGTGATCAACGCCGTCCGTATCCTGGCGATTTACCTGAAACCCATCGTGCCCAAATATGCTGAAAAAGTGCAGCGGTTCCTCGATGTTGAGACGCTTTATTTTGCAGACCTCGATACAGTGCTGGAAGACCGCAGGATAAACAATTTTGAACGATTGTTCGAACGAATTGAAGAAAAACAGGTGAATGCAATGTTAGAAGAGAGTAAGGAAACTCAGGCCCCTCAGCCGGCGGCGACAGAGCCCGTCGAGCCGTTCAAGCCGGAGTGTACAATTGATGATTTCGCGAAGATTGACCTGCGAATCGCAAAAGTTCTAAAGGCCGAATCCGTCGAAGGCGCCGACAGACTGCTGCGGCTGATTCTGGACGTGGGCGGACCGGAAAAAACCGTTTTCGCCGCTATCGCCACTGCTTACAAGCCCGAGGATTTGACCGGAAAAACCGTCGTTTTCTTCGCTAACCTCAAACCCAGGCAGATGCGATTCGGCCTGTCCGAAGGAATGATCCTGGCGGCCGGCACCGGCGGAAAAGATATCTTCATGCTCAGCGCCGACACCGGAGCAAAACCCGGGCAGGAAATACACTAAAAAT
>CAZTDF010000249.1:0-6494 GCA_964612465.1 uncultured Pirellulales bacterium | reverse complement strand
TACGTATGATTTTACTGTCACGAACTCAAGATCTATATATAGTTTCGTAGGGTGGGCCTTGGCCCACCGATCCGTAATGGTGGGGCAGAGCCCCACCCTACAGCTTCACAGGGATTAATCATGGAATTTCTCGGGCTGCACTACGCGATTTGGATTGTCCTTGCAGCATACTTTGCCGGAATGCTCCTTATGGGCTGGTGGTCCAAGCGGGGCATTCACAACCAGGAAGGCTATCTTTTAGGCAACCGGCGGTTCGGTGTGCTGATGATGGTTATGCACGCCTTCGGTGCCGGCACGCATCCCGGCAACGTCGCCGGCGTGATGAGCCAAGCCGTGGTCAGCGGGGCTTCCAGCATCTGGGTCTCGTGGATGTGGCTGTTCGGAACACCTTTCTACTGGATTATCGCGCCGGTAATCCGGCGGATGCGTTGCCTGACGATGGCCGATTTCTTCCGGCAGCGTTTCGGCAGGGCGGCCAGTGTTTTGTATATCATCGTTGCCGCGGCGGGAATGATTGTTTTCCTGGCGGGCGTTCTGCTTGCGACAACCCGCACCGTCCAGGGCATGATGGGCAAAGCGACAACAGCCGAAAGCGAGTTCTGGTTCTTCGGCATCTTATTCGTCAGCACGGCGGTTTTTATCATCTACAGCTACTGGGGCGGGATCATCGCGGCGATACGCACCGATATGATTCAGGGATTTATGATTATCGCCCTGTCATTCATCGCTATCCCGGCGGCCCTTAACCTTAGCGAGGTCGGCGGACTGACCGGAATGCGTGCTACGCTGGGAGCGCAGGACATTGACTATATGAGTCTGTTCGACCCGAAAGGTTTCAGCCTGCTGACCGTGCTGTTGCTGTGTATTAACGCGCCGCTGACGGCGCTGGCGTTTCCGCATTTGATGAGTGTCTGTGCGGCCGGCAAGACCGAATGGGAGGGGCGGGTTGGTTTCACTTACGGCAACATTCTAAAACGCATCTGCACCATAGGCTGGTGTGTATTAGGATTGTGCTGGCTGGCTTACCTGCTCAATACAGGCTCCGAAATCCAACGTGACGCGGCGTTTGGCGATTCGATTCGCGCACTTCTCTCGCCAGTGCTTCAGGGCGTGATGCTCGCGTGTGTAATGGCCGCGGCGATGTCCTCGGGCGATGCGGTCCAGGTGACGGTTGCAGGGCTGTTCTCACAGAATATTTATCGCGAGTACATCAATCCCAACGCCGACGAGAAACAGCTTGTACACGTGACGCGAATCATAGGAATAGTGATTGCGTTTTTTGCACTTGGAGCGGCGATTCTAATGCGGTTTAACCTGGTCAAAGCAATTCTCGACTATTTCAATATCCTGAGCCTGGTTGGTATTTCCACGGCGATGGGTATCCTCTGGCGGCGCATGAACACCACAGGGATGTTTAGCAGCACGATTCTGGCCTCGGCGACGTTTTTGATAAGCCGGTACGTTCTTGATTGCAGCCGGGATGTCACTATCGGCGTGCCGATAGTGGTTGGCGTGCTCGCAGGCGTGATAGGCAGCCTTCTAACAAAGCCGCCGAAGCGCGAGAAGATTGAGAAGTTCTTCACGAAGATTTACGTCCCTATCGGTCAGGAGGACAAACTCGAATTATCGCTGGAAGAGGCTGTGCCGCAATCCAGTCGCTGGTTTACAGCCGGCGGGTTTTTCATCGTCAAGCCGTCACGACAGTCGGTGGTGGGTTTTGTTGTGACGCTTGGAATTTGCCTGGCCTGCGTGCTTGTAATGCTGGCGATACTTAAATAGAGCGAAAGGACAACATTGTGCCTGGCAATATCGGACTTGTAGGTCTTGGCCTTGTCGGTTCGGCAATAGCCGAGCGTCTGAAGATCGAGGGATTCAATGTCATCGGTTTCGATATCGACCAAGCAAAATGCGAGCAGCTTGAGCAGTTGGGGGCAGTAACCGTTGATAATCCCGCACAGGTGGCCGAGCAAAGCGACCGTATTATCCTCTCGCTTCCGGATACCGACGCGGTCCTTAAGGTAGTCGAAGGTCGCGGCGGGATTCTGGAAGCGAAGAATGCCCCAGGATATATCATCGATACGACTACCGGTGAGCCTGATAAAACGGCCGAACTGGCACAACGTCTCGCCGGGCGGGATATTTATTTTCTTGACGCCCCTTTTTCCGGTTCCAGCCGGCAAGTCAGAGATAAAGAAGTAGTCTTTATGGTGGGGGGCGAAAAAGCCGCTTACGAAAAGTGTATGGATATTTTCCAGGCCCTCGGCGAGAAGTCATTTTACTTAGGCGCTTCGGGAAACGGCTCCAGAGCAAAGCTTGCCGGCAATTTGATACTCGGTCTGAATCGCCTGGCATTGGCGGAGGGGCTTGTCTTCGCGTCCAAACTCGGCCTTGAACCGCGGGCCTTTCTCGAATTGCTCAAGGTTACGCCGGCCTATTCGGCCGCGATGGACGTAAAAGGTAAAAAGATGCTGGAAGGTGATTTTACACCCCAGGCAAGGCTCCGTCAGCACCGAAAGGACGTTTCCATCATGCTCAAATACGCGGAGAATTTACAGCAGGACCTGCCGCTTTCAAAGGTGCACTTGGAAGTTCTGGAAAAAGCAATCGCAGCCGGCGACGGCGACATGGACAATTCGGCAGTAATTCGAGAAATTCAGCGCAGAGGCAAAGAATAAACCAATCAGCGATGGAGTCAAAGCAAATACAATTCAATCCTTCAATCTATGAACATGCCGCCAGGGTCATCGGAAAGAGCCCCTGGGAAGTCTCACGAGACGTTGAGCTTCTGTCAAAAGCCCACATCGAAGCGTATCGTCTTTACCGGCATCGGCCGGTGGTGGTCGGCATTGATATTTACAATCTGGAAGCCGAGGCATATAGTGCGGTCGTTAGCAGGGCGGCTGGCAATGCAATCCCTGCTATCCGCGAATATCCATGTTCGTCAGCAAAAGAGCTGCTTACACTGGAGCCGTTCGACCCTAAGACGGCCGGCCGGATTCCGATGGTTATCGATGCAGCTAAACGTGTTTTCGATAATTGTCGCGATGCCGATGTTAGAATCCCGTTGAGCGGCCCTTTCTCATTAGCGGCAAATCTCGTAGGATTTGAAAATCTCTTGTGTGAGATTCAAACCGCCCCGGATTTGGTTACCGAGGCTCTCAGGCATCTCGTGGCAGGGCAGGTCGAATTCTGTAAGCAGGTCGTCCGCAATGGCCTGGATATCGCTTTCTTCGAATCGGCGGCAACTCCTCCGCTGTTATCTCCGCAAAACTTCCGGCAAATCGAGCTTGGAGCGCTAAAGGAAATTATGCAAAAGACAGCGGCCGTCGTGGGCCATCCCGTTCCGTGCATCATGGGCGGCGATACCCTGCCGATTCTTGATGATATTCTCCATACGGGAACAGGGTATGTCTGCTGCCCGGCGAAAACCAACCAGCAAAAGTTCATGGAAAAGATGCGGGCGCATCCCGATGTAACGGTTCGAATTAACATGGACGCCCGGGCGATCACGTCAAAAAATTTCCGCGACGTCGAAAAGGAAGTTGACAGAGTTATAGCACTTATACACAATAGGCCCAATATCTACATCGGTACGGGATGTCTGCCGTTCGAAGCGGAGCCCGAAGTGGTTTTGAAAACAAAAGAATACATCCTGTCAAGGAACGTCTAAGACAAAGGTTAAGCAGGAGACTTGAATATGGCGCCAAAAGAGGCACAAAAAGACCCGGAGGTTCAGCAGCAGGTGATGCACATGAACCCCCGGATCGAAAAGGACCGTCAAATGATTCTGGACGCCCGTAAGAAAGGCACAGGATCGGTTTTCAAGACATACGTAAAGTTATCAGGCCCCGGCTGGCTGCAGAGCGGCATAACCCTGGGCGGCGGTTCATTATCTTCGAGCCTGTACCTCGGCGTGCTGGTGGGCTTCAGCTTCATGTGGCTCCAGCCGCTTGCTATGATTCTCGGTATTATCATGATGAGCGCCATCGCTTACGTGACCCTTTCTGCGGGAGAGCGGCCGTTACATGCGATTAACCGCCATGTTAACCCTGTATTAGGCTGGGGCTGGCTGATTGCCTCGATGATGGCAAACCTCGTCTGGTCGCTGCCGCAGTTCGCACTCGGAACCGCCGCGTTACGCCAGAATCTCCTGCCGGGCCTTATCGGGAATTCGGTTATGGGCGAGGTGCCGGGCAAGATGATTGCCGGCGCGATGTTTCTGGCAATCTGCCTGACCGTTACGATGACGTATGGCGCCGGCGGCAAAGGCGTCAAGATATTCGAAATCCTTATCAAAACAATTGTCAGCATCATCGTGCTGAGCTTCATCGGCGTCGTTCTCAAGCTCAGCGTCGAAGGAAGGATAGTCTGGGGCGAGATCCTTAGCGGCCTGATTCCCGATCTGAGCCTGTTCATGAAGCCGACCGACAAAATCATGCCCCACATACTGAAAGTCAGCGAACAGTTCCAGTCCTTCTGGACCAACATGATCGTGGGCCAGCAGCGCGACGTTATGATCAGTGCCGCGGCGACCGCGGTCGGCATCAATATGACGTTCCTGCTGCCGTACTCGATGCTTCGCAAAGGCTGGGACAAACACTTCCGCGGCCTGGCGATCTTCGATCTGTCAACGGGTTTGTTCATACCCTTTATCCTTGCTACCGGCTGCGTTGTCATAGCATCAAGCAGCCAGTTTCATGCCGAGCCTGCACAGGGTCTTGTTGCTGAAGAGCCCGGCGGTCAGATAACTGCCGAGCCGGCGGCAAACCTGGTTGGGCCTTACAAGGGACTACTGGCCGACAGGCTCAAATTCCAAATCGGCGCAGAAGCATTCGGCAAGCTGACTCCAGAACAGATAAAGATACAGTCGGAAGCTTTGCCGTGGGCCGACAAACGAATGGCGGCAATGCTGGTCAAACGCGACGCCTTCAATCTGGCCGACACGCTGGCCCCGCTGACGGGCCCGGTGATTGCCCAATATCTCTTCGGCCTCGGCGTTATCGGCATGGCGATGAGTGCCGCGACGATGCTCATGACAATCAACGGTCTGTGCTTCTGCGAGCTTTTGGGCAGGCCGCCGAGGGGTTGGACCCAGAAAATCGGAAGCCTGATGGTATCGGTCGGGGCACTCGGACCGTTCTTCTGGAAAGACGCCGCTCCGTACCTTGCCGTGCCGACATCCGTCTTCGCAATGGTTCTGCTGCCGATCGCGTACTTCGCGTTCTTCCTGCTGATGAACCAGAAGACCTTCATGGGCAATAACATGCCTACCGGAGGCAAACGCATCCTTTGGAACGTCCTTATGGCGCTGGCTTCCGGAGCCGCGGCGTTCGGCAGCGTCTGGAGCCTCTGGTCGAAGCTGCAGTGGCTCGGAATCGGACTGATTGTCGGCTTTATCGTTCTGTGCATTATCGTTCATATTTTCCGTAAAAAGCCCATGACAGCATGAAGCACGAGCACTGGAATAACTTGCTGGCCGTAATCAACGGCGAGACGGTTTCGCCGCTGCCTGTCGGTTTTATAATCGACAGCCCCTGGCTTCCCGGCTGGGCGGGGATTTCTGCGCTCGATTATTACTCCAGCGAACAGATGTGGTACGAGACCAATCTCAAGGCTGTCGAGCAGTTTGGCGATATCATTTTTCTGCCGGGCTTCTGGTCCGAATTCGGCATGTGCACCGAGCCGTCCGCGTTCGGCGCCAAATGCTCCTGGCAGCTAAACGAGATGCCTTACGCCGAGAAGATTCTCGCCGATATCAAGTCAGCCGGTTCGCTCTCCAAACCGAATCCGAAGAATGACGGCTTACTGCCCTTCACGCTCAATCGCCTCAAGCATTACCAGGGCCAAATCGAACAGCAGGGCCGCAGCATCAAATTCGCGGTCTCCCGCGGGCCTCAGAATATCGCTTCATTCCTCGCCGGCAGCACGGAATTTCTGATGGCCATCCGCACCGACCCGGACGATGTCCATAAGCTGCTCGGGACGATAACGGACTTCATTATCGACTGGCTCGAACTGCAAATCCAAACCTTCCCGTCCATCGACGGCGTCTTTGTTCTCGACGATATCGTGGGCTTCCTGGGCGATCAGGATTTTCAGCAGACGGCTCTGCCCTATCTGCAGCGGATTTTTCAGTCGTTCGATGTCGCTGTTCGATTCTTTCATAACGATGCTGCCGGGCTGGTCTGTGCCCCGCATCTGCCTGAGATGGGCGTGAATCTTTTCAATTTCAGCTTCCAGCACACGCTGGCCGAGATGAAAGAGCTGACAAACAATGCCGTCACGCTGCTCGGCAACATCCCCACGCGGGATGTACTTGCGGCCGGCAGCCCCGACGACGTTCACAGCAGCGTCAAGGCCGCTCTCGATTCGGTTGAAGATAAGAGCCGCATAATCCTTTCGTGCGGCGGCGGAATGCCCCCCGATGTCCCGACAGAAAATATCGAAGCTTTCCTGTCGGCGGCAGGGCACAAATAAATTAATGCCTCGTCTTC
>CAZTDF010000248.1:0-6502 GCA_964612465.1 uncultured Pirellulales bacterium | reverse complement strand
GCGAAAAAACAAAGCCAATTCAAAGCCAATCTGCCTGCTCCGAAGGGTCAAACGGTTGCAAATGCTGCCGGGGCTGATACAATACGGCTTTCAACGGATTTTAAGGGATGCGATATGATTTCTATGAAAAAATATGCTGTCGGGACCACGCTGCTGGTCGGAATGATTCTGTTAACCTGCGTTTTTGGCTCGTCCGCCGAGGGTGCGCTCAAGGGAGGCACGGCGAAGGTGGATATTACGCCGGCCATCGGGGCATGGCTTTCAGGCTACGGGTCGCGCAACAAGCCCAGCGAGGGCATTCTCGACCCGCTTTACGCAAAGGCGCTGGTCCTCGACGATGGGCGGGAAAAAATCGCTATCGTCTCGGCCGACCTGCTCTGGGTGCCTCTTGAAATAACCAATGAGATTCGGCAAAATGTGCAGGAGAAACTCGGCATTGCGCAGGAGAATATCATGATCTGCGGCACGCACACGCATTTTGCTCCCAAGATCGACCGAATCGCAAAAGACTGGCCCGATGCAGCCGTCGCTGAGATTGACGAATCCTATGTTCAAGTTCTTAAAAAGAAGATTTTCGATTCGATAATGCTTGCCGATAAGGGTATCAGGCAGGTCAAGCTGGGCGTGGGCAAAGGCGAAATGACGGAGATCGTCTATAATCGCAGGACAAAAAAGCCGGATGGTACAGTTGCGATGACGTTTAACCTGCCGCCCGCGAGTCCGGATTTGACGTTCGGCCCAATCGATCCGGAACTGTGCCTGCTGCGAGTCGACGATCCCGACGGGAATCTGGTCGCGGCGGTGGTTAATTATGCCTGCCACCCCGTCAGCGGGGATCCGATGCGCGATAAATTTTTCTACATATCGGCCGACTATCCCGGCTACACCGCCCGGGTCATTGAGCAGGCCGAGGGCGGCAATTGCATTTTCCTGCTGGGCACGGCAGGCAATATCAATCCGGTCCGCTTGAACAGGACGCATCCCCGCATGCAGACCGGCAAGGCGCTCGGCGGGGCGGTTCTGCGGCATATCCAGTTTACTCAGCCGTGCAGCGATGTGAAGATAAGCACGCTCAAACAGCAGGTAAGCCTTCCTATTAAGAAGGATCTGCCGCCGGAGAGATTGCTGAGCGTCGGCAAAGATGCGGAAACTCAGAATACCGAGATTCAGGTTTTGAGAATCGGCGATGTTTATATCGTGGGACTGCCCGGCGAGATCCTGGTCGAAATAGGCCTGGAGATTAAAGCGAAGGCCGGCATCGAGAATCTCTTCGTCGTTTCCCTGGCGAACGACGCCGTCGGCTATGTCTGCCCCCGTGCCGCTTACAAAGAAGGCGGCTACGAGCCGGGCGCCGGCACGAACCTCGCACCGGGAGCGGGCGAAATTATAACGGAACGTGCCCTGGAGCTCATCGAGCAACTCAAGCAGGGCACGTAATATGCTCTCAAATATAATATAAGGTCTTCGGCTAAGCCAGCTTGTCTTTGTTCTCGGAGATTTTCAGGATGGCATCGGCGATGTCACCGGTGTCACTCTTGTTTCCGAGAAGCATATTCTGGCCGATCCACACGGCTTCCCTGCAAAGCTGGTCGTTGCCGGGGTAATTAAGTTCCTGACGGTATTTGTCGAGCCTGGCCTTCGGGAAGCTGCGTTTGAAGTTCTTGGAATTCAGGGCATCCTCGATCAGGCCGTCACGATACTGCGGACCGTAACCGCCGGAGCAGGGGACACCTTCGGCCCTGAGGGCGGCGAGGAACTTGCTCCTGGGTGCGTTATTGAAGTGTTCCTTCTTGTAGCGGAACGGATACAAATGATACGCCGCCCTGGTGACACCTTCGTACAGTTTGTGCGGAACGATGCCGGGGATGTCCTTGATTCTCGAAGTCAGGTACTCGGCGTTCTCGTTTCGTTTTTGCGTGTCACTTTCCAGACGCTGCATCTGGGAGAGTCCCACAGCCGCCTGGTATTCGGTCATCCTGCGGTTGGTACCGATGACGGGGTAACCGCTGGTCCTCTTGACGCTTCCGTAGGGCCTGCCGCAGTTGTGGTAAGAGTGGACTCTGTCCATGAGTTCCTCATCGTTTCCGACTATGGCGCCGCCTTCGCCGATGGGCAGATGCTTGGAGTTCTGGAAGCTGAAGCACCCCAGGTCTCCCAGTGTACCGCACTTTTTACCTCTCCATTCTGCGAGCCATGCCTGGCAGGCGTCTTCGATTACGATTAGGTTGTGCTTTTTGGCGATGGCCATGATCCTGTCCATGTTTGCCGGCAGGCCGAGGATGTGCACGGGCATAATTGCCTTGGTTCTTTCGGTGATTCTCTCTTCAATCGTATCCGGATTGATTTGTAAGGTCTCCGGATCGGTGTCGGCAAAGACCGGCAGGGCAGCCGAGCCGATGACAACGTTATACGTGGCGATGAACGTATAGGGAGAGACAATCACTTCATCGCCGACGCCGACATCGAGCACGTGCATTGCAGTCAGCAGGGCATTAGTGCCGTTGAAGGTGCAGATGCATCGTTTTGCTCCCAGGAGTTCGGCATACTTTGCTTCAAATTCAGTGACGGTATTGCCCCGGCCTCTGTACCAGTTGCCGCTGCGTAGTATGGAAATGACATGCTCCTCGGCCGACCTGTCCCATTGAGGCCAGGCGGGCCATTTCTTGGTTCGAACGGGTTTGCCGCCGAGCATGGCCAGCTTGCCTGCCTTTTTGCCGGTATTTGCGTATAGAGGAACGCGGCTCGTTGCGACAGCGGCGATTGTGCCGGTCGACGCAGCAAGGAACGCTCGCCTGGTTAAATTCTTGCTATCCATGTTAAGCTCCCTTCATTGCATGAGAAGTTTGTGGTTTGGTTTGTATTTGCTTCTTCAGAATACATTACAACACATCGGTTTAGACTTGCCAGCTATCGCCGGTTAGTTAAATCGTTCAATCTCCAGACCATCATAGTACACAGTTCGGGCCACAAATGCCAGCGAAATTTTCGAACATTTGCAAATTGGCTCGTGAGAAATTCTTGCATAACCGAATCTCCGCGGATAACATCGGTTCCGGCCAGACCGGATGGAAGGGCGACGGCTGCCTCACGGTCGAGACGCCCGGATAGTTCGTGCCTAAACGCGAATATCAACGTAAACACAAAGGAGCTTTACCGTGAAACGCAATTTAAAAATCAGTCATAAGCAAAAACACGGAATCTCTCGCCGGGATTTTATGGCTGCCGCGGCAGCATTTACAATCGTCCCCAGCGGCGTGCTCGGCCGCAGCAGCAACGTTCCTCCGAGCCGTAAGCTCAATATCGCCGGCGTGGGCGTTGGCGGCGTTGGCAGAGCCTACATCCAAGGTGTGGGCAGCGAAAACATCGCCGCACTTTGTGACGTGGACGAAAAATACGCCGCCAACACGTACAAGCGATATCCCAGGGCGAAAATCTATCGTGATTTTCGCACAATGCTCGAAAAGGAGAAGAATATTGATGCCGTAGTCATCGGCACGCCCGACCATACGCACGCAGTCATTGCCAGCATGGCAATCAAGATGGGCAAGCATGTCTACTGCGCAAAACCGCTGACCAGGACGATCTACGAAGCCCGGATGCTGACCCAGGCCGCTCGCAAGGCCAAAGTCTGCACCCAGATGAGCGTCCAGTCGGATGCCTCGGAAGCCCAGCGCATACTGTGTGAATGGATATGGGATGGCGCCATCGGCCCGGTACGGGAGGTCCACGTCTGGTCGAACAGGCCGATATGGCCCCAGGGAATCGAGCGTCCCAAAGATACGCCGCCGGTGCCGGCAGGCCTGGACTGGGATATGTGGCTGGGACCGGCTCCGTATCGGCCTTATCATCCGGCTTATGTGCCGTTCAAATGGCGGGGATGGTGGGACTTCGGCACAGGGGCGCTGGGAGATATGGGCTGCCACACTTTCGCTCATATTGCCAGGGCGCTGAAGCTCAAGCATCCGACCAGCATCCACGCCAGTTCCACGAAACTCTTCCCGGAGACGGCTCCGTCGGCTTCGATTGTCCATTATGATTTCTCCGCCCGCGAAGGTATGCCTGCCGTTCAATTGACATGGTACGACGGAGGCCTTAAACCACGCCGGCCAGCGAGACTGGAAGATAGCCGGCGACTGGGCGCCGAAGGATTGATATTCATCGGCGAACAAGCTTCCATGCTGTGCGGCTTCACCGGGGAAAGTCCGAGGCTTATCCCCGAAACAAGAATGAAGCAATACAAGCGCCCGCCCAAGACACTGCCCCGGTCAATCGGGCACTATGAAGAATGGATCGAAGCTTGCAAGGGCGGCAAACCGGCGGGATGCAATTTCGACATCGGGGGACCGCTGACCGAAATGACCCTGCTGGGCAATATCGCAATTCGTACGGGTAAGAAACTTAACTGGGACGGCGAGAACATGAAGATTACGAACGTGCCGGAGGCAAACGATTATCTCCACTACGAGTATCGTGGAGATTGGACGCTATAGATATAGAGCACTTGGTTTTGTGCCGCAAGCTTTTGATGTGAAAGACTCTTGATTAGGAGCAGAATATGAAATCATTAAATCGTCGAGAATTTATGAAAGGTACCGTAGGTGCCGCCGCAAGTTTAACAGTATTGTCACAACCCAGGGCACATGCAGCCGGTGAGAAGGTCATCATAGGCGTTATGGGCCTGGGCGGCCGGGGGACATACCTGGCCGAGAAATTCGCCCAAAGGCCGGACGTGGAGATCGCCTATCTTTCCGATCCCAATACGAGGCGTTTCGCCCGGGCTCGCGAGGTGGTCGAAGAAGCACAGGACAAGAGGCCGAAGATGGTTCAGGATTTTCGAAAAATCCTTGATGACGGCAGCGTCGACGCCCTGATTAACGCCACGCCCGACCACTGGCACGGGCTGGGCACGATTATGGCCTGCCAGGCGGGCAAGGATGTTTATGTGGAAAAACCTATGGCACATAACATCTTCGAGGGCAGGAAAATGATCGAGGCAGCACGAAAGTATAAGAAGGTCGTCCAGGTCGGAATGCAGTCCCGCAGCGCGGCTTACAGCGGCAAGGCGAAAGAATATATCCAGTCGGGCAAATTGGGAGACATTTACATTATCCGCGTATTCAACATGATGCAGCATCCCATGCAGAGGAAGGTACCCGACCAGCCGGTTCCGGAGGGCTTCGATTATGACATGTGGTGCGGCCCGGCACCGAAGCTGCCGTACAATCCGAGCCGCCGGTGGCTGAACCAGTGGGAATATAGTGTCGGCCCCATTCCAGGCGACCTGGTTCACCAACTGGACATGTCCCGCTTCTTGATGAATGATATACCATACCCGAAGACGGTTTCTCACGCCGGCGGGGTCTGCGGACTGAAGGACGGCCGCGAAATACCAGACACACAGATGGTTACGTTCGAATACGGCCCACTAACTTTAATGACCGAGTCGGCACTCTGGACGCCATATATGAAGAAAATACCCGGCAACATCAGGGATTCGGACCAGTTTCCAGTTTGGCCCTTCTGCAGCACGAGGGTCGAGATTCTCGGAACTGAAGGTTTCATGTATTACGGCAGGCACGGTGGGGGCTGGCAGGCATACGACGCGAACGGCGAGCTGGTCCGTAGTGAATACGGGCGACAGGGTGATAAAGAGCATCAGGACAATTTCATCGATTGCATCCGGACACGAAAGAGACCGAATGCAGACGTTGAAATGGGCCATAAGAGCGCGCTGCTGTGTCACATGGCCAACATATCGTACCGTGTGGGCAACCTGAAGCTTGAGTTTGATCCGCAAACAGAGATGTTCACAAACTGTGATGAGGCTAATAAGTACCTTAAACGCGAATATCGCGAACCGTGGGTTGTGCCGGAAAACGTATAAGAAACGAAAGGGATACGAGAAAACTATGCTACGCAGACTCTTGCTGTCTTTTGGAATCGCATTCCTGTTGTCACGCTGCTCTTATTCGCAATGGCTTGAAATCTCCAACGTCAAGTTCAGGCAGGAGCCGACGGAACTGGCCGGCCCGAAGATTATCATTGAATACGATATCAATGATACGAATATTTCGCCGGAATCTCCAGCCTATGTCTTTGTCCGCTACAGCCGGGACTCCGGAAAAAGCTGGCAGTTTATTCCAATGGATTCTCTCCACGGCAACGGCTTTGACATTGTTGAGAAGTCAGAGCATAAACAGATCATCTGGTGGGGAACGGGCCAAACAAGCTTTGCCGATGCCAATCAGGTGGAGGTTCGCGTTCGCGGCATTGCTATGGCGCGGATCCCGGCGGGAAAATTCGTCATGAAGAGCCTGCCCGGCGACGGACGGGATGAATCGAAAGAAATCTCGCCCGATCCCGATCTTCCCATGTTTTACATGGCGAAAAATGAGACCACGATTTCCATGTACACCGATTATCTCAACGAGCTCGGCGGCCAGGCCGCAGGCTGGAACCAGCGCATGGCCAGCGAGAATCGCTGCGGCATCGTTCGAAACGA
>CAZTDF010000247.1:0-6505 GCA_964612465.1 uncultured Pirellulales bacterium | reverse complement strand
ATCACCTCTCATACCAAGCCGGATGGAGATGCCTGCGGATGCGTCTCGGCGATGTGCGAGACGCTGGGGGCTCTCGGCAAGAAAGTTACGCCGCTGCTGCTCTCGGCGCCGCCGCAGTGGTATGAATTTTTATTCACCGAAAAGCCTGCCGTCCTCGACGAAGATGTCAAGCTCGATGAGCTGACGGCGGGGCGGTTCGGTCAATTCGACCTGATCCTCATCGTCGATACCAATAGCCACAGCCAATTAGCGAAATTCAACGATTACCTCAAGCAGAACGATGCTCCGGTCCTGGTTTTCGACCATCATGAAACATCCGACGGTCTCGGAGACGTGGAGCTAATCGATACCGATGCCGCCGCGACGGGCCTCATTGTGCTCGACTTGCTCAAATTCGCAGGCTGGCCTGTAACCGAAAAAATCGCCGAATCGCTGTTCGTCGCGCTGGCGACCGATACAGGCTGGTTCCAGTTCAGCAATTCAAACAGCAGGGTCTATCGCGCTTGTGCCGAGCTGATCGACGCCGGCGTAAAACCAACGCAAATCTATGACCATTTGTATCTGAACTTCTCATACTCGCGTTTCAGGCTTATGGCCGGCATGCTCGACAAACTCGAACTGCATCTGGACGGCCGGTACGCCGCCATGCAGATATCACGGCAGGATTTCGAGCAAACCGGAGCTGCTTACAGCGACACGGAGAATCTCATTAACGAATGTCACCGAATTGGCACAGTCGAGGCCTCGGCGTTGTTTATCGAGCTTAAAGACGGCCGGATCCGGTGCTCGCTGAGAAGCAGGGGGCCCCTCGATGTTAGCAAAATCGCCGCCAAATTCGGAGGCGGAGGCCACACAATGGCCGCAGGAACATTCCTGCCAGGCCCGCTCGAAAACGCAAAACAGCTTATTCTTGAAGAAGTCTCAAAAAAACTGGATTAGCTTTCTAAAGGAGTCAATTATGACGGACAGATTCGAAACTCACGGCGATTTTAGTTGGTGCGAGCTGCTGACTTACGATGTTGATGGTGCAAAGAAATTCTACGCAGAGCTTTTAGGCTGGACGATGGACGATCAACCTGTGGGAGAAGGTGCCGGCAATTATACCATCCTTAAAGCCGACGGCCGGCCGGTTGGCGGTATTATGAAAATGCCGCCCCAGGTCCCGGCAGGCACTCCACCCCATTGGGGAGCCTACGTCACCGTCGATGACGTCGACGCCGTAGCTGCTAAATTGCAGCAGCTTGGCGGCAGGATATTAGTCCCTCCCACCGATTCTCCCGACGCCCGGTTCTGCGTATTTCAGGACCCGCAGGGAGCGGTACTTTCGATCATTTCCTACACAAAAAAGCCCGAATAGAAAAACGCATGCCCGATTGAATAATCCCACCCATCCATGCGTCTATATATTGGGACATGATATTGGGACATGAGCTTTTCAAATGGGCAACCCGTCCATAAGTGAAAGAGAATGCTCATAGTCCTTTTGACTAATCAAAAGGACTACGTACTTGATAATGAATCTGGTCATTAAGCTTTAAGTGCTTTGTTACTCATGGCGGTTTTATTTGCCGTATTTGATTTCGACACAGGAGATTTGTGCTTCTGCGGTATACTCGATTTTCAGATATTTAGCTTTATCGCCGGAACCGGTTCCGTTGTATAAAACCGGCTGATAATAGTCATACTCGCCTTTGCCGACGAAGTAATCCTTACGTTCGAATTTGACTTGCTCAAAATCCCGGCCGTCGCTTGAGACGTAGAACTTGAAATCTGAAATATCTTTAGGAAAGAATGAATATACCTTCCATGAATTAATCGGAGCCTCAACTTCATAGATTATGTAATCTCCTGATTTGCCCTTTAGCCTGTGCGCATCCTCTTTAAAATTACGTGCCTGTTTGACTTCCAGCGACAAATTATTGCTGTGTTCGTGAATTAGCTGCATGTCCTGCATTTCATCGACAAGCGTTTTACAAGAAACCGAAACGGGCCCGACGGCGTTGGACGGTTTGGAGATGCCGACGGAATTCAGGGCGATGACACGGTAATAATAACTCTTGCCGATCTCAACAGCAGTATCGTTAAACAAAGGCCGATGTTGAAGTGCGGCGTCGGATATGTTGCATTTCGCCGCCAGCCACGGGCCGTCTTTGCTTTGTGACCTCTCGACGATGTAGCTCTGAGCACCGGCACTTCCCTGCCATGAAATCGCAGCGACATCTTCGATATCAAGCAGGACCGGCGGGGCTGGTTTCTCAATCGCCGAAGCGTCAATGCCCCTGATTTCAAAGGCTTTTTGACGCATGAGCTTGAGCAGGCCGGTCTCATCGAACGCAGCATTGGAGGCAAAGCCGGGCCAGTGATACGACTTGAACAAATCGCCGCCGTAGGGTTCGCTGTGCCAGTAGAAGCCGCCGTCCCGGCTGCGGTATCGCAGCGACCAGATCAGGGCACCGCTTACGTTTTCTTCTATCACGGTTTGAAGAACGGTCTCCACTGCGTCGGTTGGTATGAAACCGAATTCGCCGACAAAGTACGGTTTTTTGCCGCGGGCCTTGGCCATATTGCTCTTAATCTGGCCGACGGTTTCTGCAGGATTCTTCGAATAGTGGTGCGTGGTTACAATATCGATGTTTTCATCCTGAATAGACTCGTCCCGCAGGTTCGTAGTATGAAAACCGTCGAGAACAAGATGATTTTTATCGAGGCTCTTCATATATTCGGCGGCTTTCGTCGTCCATTCGTGCGGACATACAAGCTCGTTTCCCGTCTCCCATGCGAGAACCGCCTTGTCATCACGATACTTTACACCCGTGACCGTATTCGTCCGGTTTACTACAAAACTGACGATTTTTTTATAATCCTCGAAAAGCTGCGGATCGGTCCAGAAGTCTTGCGGTTTCTTATCTCTAAACGCCGCGGCCGCTTCAATTCCACCCCACCATTTCCAGTTGTCGATAAAAGGAATGATTAGGCGTATGCCTTTTCGATTAGCGACGGCCAGAACCATATCGAGAGCCTGGAAAGCCTTTTCGTCGAACTGCCCCGGGCCGGTTATATATCGCGGTATATTCTCATCTTCGCCGGCGACCCGAACGGATAAGGCATAGGTGCGTACGACTTTACCGCCCATTTGTCTGACCGCTTCGAGCGCATCGGCAATCTCGAACTCATTCGGAAGCCGCCACGGATTTAACTCGGTAAAGGGCATGTTGTCTTCGATATAGTGCAGGTTGGGTATATTGAAACTGACGAATCGAAGCTCGCCGTTTTCGTCCATGAGCTTATCGCCCTGACGATAAACATATTTGGTGAATGCACTTTCGGAAGCCGAAGAGTTAACTACAAACGATAAAACCAACAAGGCAGTCAATATTCTCTTCATCTTTTCACACCTTTCGATAATTGCGTTATTACCAATTCATTCTCATCAAACCGTAATAATCGTATTATATAGTCGAAAGTCACGAAAATTTCAATATTTATTGACTAATCTTCATTCACTGATCAGCCACTGGCGGCAGAATTCGGCCAGGTCCAGCACGTCGATTTTGTTGTCGTCGACTAAATCCGATATCAGCGGATTTTCTCCAAGAAGCCATTCGTCGGCAAGAATCAAGTAATCGTAAAAATCGATGAGGCCGTCGGCGTTGAAGTCGGCCGAGCCGATTATAGGGCCGGGGCGGCCGAAGATGCCGTAGCGGGAGGTGTCCTGTGCGTAGCTTTGCCAGACAGTGACGAACCGGCCGGCCGGGCCTATCACCACGGCAGGATTTCTCTGGTCATCCGCGACAAAAGTGTTGATCTGGAATTCATCACCGAGAGGTTCGGCCAGACCGTCAAACCGCCGGCCAAATATGTCCCTTTCACTGTCGCTGTTCGGATCAATCCTGCAATCCCAGACGACGACAAACTCACCATCGCCGTTCATTGCTGCCTGGGGATATTGCTGGGCGCATGTGGTGGTCGTATTGACGAGAAACTGCTCGCCCAAAGGCGTGCCGTTGGCGTCATACAACCGGGCGTGAATATCGTCCAGGCCGGCGAGATTCGGATCTCCATCCCAGGTCACAACAAAACGGCCGGCGTTATCCATCGCAATTGACGGCCTCGTAACCGAGCCAAAGCCGATTGTGCTTACCTCGAAAGCATCCGTTCGAGGCGTACCGTTCGGATCAAACAACCTGCCTATTATCGAATTGCTGCTGTTATCCTCCATCCAGACCACTGCGAAGTTTCCATTGGCATCTGCCGCCACATCCGGATAGCGGCAAACAGCGGATTCGGCGCTTACAGGAAATTCGGCTTCAAATCCTACTCCGTTGCTGTCGTACAATCGGCCGTATATTGCTTTGTCGCCTTCGGCCGGGGTATTGCTACGCTCCCAAACGACGATAAACGTGCCATCGTCATTCAAAGCCACGCTGGGGAAAAGTTGCTGGTCGTCCGTATGGCTGTTGACGCGAAACTCTTCGCCGACAGCCGAGCCGTTCGGATCGAATCGCTGTGCGAAGATATCCTCCCGTTCCTCTTCGATAAGCCCCGGCCCCTGCCATGCGACGACAAAACCGGCCGCTGCGTCCATTGCCACGGCCGGTTCTGCCTGATTACCGGAGGAGGTCGCATTTACCTGAAACTCCTCGCCGAGTTGGCCGCAATTCGGATCGAAACGCTGGGCGAAAACTCCGTTCGAGCTGCCGTCCTGGCGATAGCTGCTCCAGACTACGACAAAATTCCCGATTGCATCCATCGCTATGACTGCGTTCTTCTGATCGTAAGTCGTATGGGTATTGACCTGAAATTCCGCCCCGCAAACCGAGGCGAAAAACAGCCCCATCAGCAAATATGAAAGAAATGCATGTCTCATAATACCACCTCCATTCCGGCCGTGCCGGCCATCAATTTCGCTTATATATATATACAGATTCTCCGTCACTATTAGAGTAAGCGTTTGAGACGGCTAAAATGTTGATAATAAAATCTTAAAAATTCGCATTTTTTTACATTATTTTCGTATCTCATTCAATGAAAAGGAGTTAGGGAATAAAAAAATTAAGACTGCCCCCTTCAACTCTGTTCAAAGCAAGTTCTGAGCATAGCGGGGAGGGATAGCGTTTAGAGGATAACGAGGCCCTGGCATGGGGCACGAGTCAGGGCTTATGAATATCGAATGACCAATGTTCAGCACTGAAAGTATGTGGGATACGAATAACGGCCTTAGTATCTTAGCTGCCCTTGTTCCTTCCGCTTCGGCGGCTTGGGATTGGCTGAAAGATAGTCATTTATGTACTTGCGAACATGAGTTTTCACGACTCCTCTCATTACAGATGTTCTTTCCCTGCCTATATATAGGCCGCTGTCCCAGCAGACGCCCTCGGCAAATTTGTAGTTTCTCGCCAGAGATGCATCCTCGAAATGGACCACTCGAAAAGAAAAAAGATACATATCTTTGAGCTGGGGCTCTTGATACATTACAAGATATACTCCCAGACGCGGCCGGCCGGGAGTAAATTCTAAATCCTCTTTTGGTATAATTTTTATCTCCGCTTCCTCCAGTTCCCGTTCGACATCCTCCTGCAATTTACTCCTCATAGAATCTTCATCGGACTTTTCCTTCGTAATAACGCTCACATGCACAGAAATCCCATCGGACTCGCTCAGGCGTCTGCGAAATTCCTGCTGGATTGCCACCTTGTCTGCAACCTGGGCGAAGGTTATCACTCCGGCGAAGAAACTCAAAAA
Source organism: uncultured Pirellulales bacterium (assembly GCA_964612465.1). Classification (GTDB taxonomy): domain Bacteria; phylum Planctomycetota; class Phycisphaerae; order Sedimentisphaerales; family Anaerobacaceae; genus JAFGPJ01. Next base: position 763 of record CAZTDF010000247.1, on the reverse strand, counting down.
AACCAGCATTCCCGCTGCCACACAAATCCAGTACGTTTTAGCTTTCATAAAATCACCTTTCTATAAAGAGCATTTTCGTGATATCGCCTGACCATTCTAACCGCTGCCCGCCTTAATTCAATCAGAAGATTCAGCAGGCTTTCTGTTGCTCGTCGCTCAGAGCACAAATAATGGATTATGAAGACAATTCCCGCCGGATTAACAATGTTTTGTATTCACCAAAAAGCATGCCCTGAGCGTAGCCGAATGGGGCACTAAAACCACGAAGCATGTCCTTCTGCCACAGGCTACATTTCTCCGCAAGCCCTTTTATCCCGGCGTTTCGTGCCGATATCGAGGCAGATACGGATTTACGGCGGTGATAAGGGGCCAACTTTATAGAGAGGGCGACCAACCAAAGGAGAAATTCAAGGTGATGAAGTATTTCCACTTTAGGATATAGACTTGAGGAGATTGTGAAACGAGAAAGGGAGCTTACCGTAAAAGGGGAGGGAGTGGTGAATATCAAATAACGAACTCTTAATATCGAATGTCGAAGGTTAATAAACGGCGAATTCGTTAATTGTGCGGGAAAAGTCGGTAAGGGAGATTGCCGCATTTCGCTCGCAATGACTGCTTTCGAACAAATCCCTCGGCTGGGCTCGGGATGACGTGCGGCGAAGATCTCAAGCGTTCAAAACGGTGTGTTTGGGGCCATTGGAATTGACTATTTTCTATACGATTGACTATTGTAGTTGATTCCGTCAAGGAAACGAACTTTTGG
>CAZTDF010000246.1:0-6532 GCA_964612465.1 uncultured Pirellulales bacterium | reverse complement strand
AGTATAGGACTTTCCATGCTGAAATGTGGATTTTGTCGACAAAAAAGTCCATAAAAGCCAGCGAAAAGCTTTGACTTAAGCGGCCGATTCGGGTATAATAATGTTTTATAAAGTCCGGCGGTATGACCGTGAGGAGGTCATCTTAATATCGTCGATTTAATGTGTTTTTTATGTCAATCCAAGTCTCTTTTCGGATTGGCTGGAAGAGTCCATCGCGAAATGATTTTGGAAACAGGAATATGAAACCTAACCAGTTAATCTCAACTATTTTAATCATGACTTGCTGTTTACTCTTTCAGGCCGGCTGCGAAGAGGAAACTATGGCGCCGCGACAAGAGCTTAGCTCAGACTGGTTCCAGCAGTTCCAGCAAATACAGCAGCCGAGCCGGCCGACAATCCCTACACGTACTCGTTCCCAAAGAAAAGCACCGAAAATTGAATTCGAACAAGTAGTGCACGATTTCGGTAATGTCGGCCCCGGAACGAGTAATCTCTGTGAGTTTAAATTTACGAACACCGGAAATGGCACCCTAAAAATAGGGGAGATTACTAAAACTTGTGGATGTACACCTTTTTCGCTTGCCAAAAGGGAATACGCACCGGGAGAGAGCGGAACATTGAAGGTGAACTATTTTTCCGAGCAACTACGTGGCCAGACAACAAAACATCTGGTCATACATAGTAATGACAGGACAAAACCTGAGGTCACACTGGCCGTCAAGGCAGACATTAAGATGCAAGTTGATCATGAGCCGAAAACATTGAACCTTTTGCTTAAACAGGAAAACGCTAATTGCCCGCAGCTCACACTTACCAGTATTGACAACCAGCCTTTTTCAATAAAGTCTTTCAAGTCAACCGCCAATTGTATAACTGCCGACTATAATCCTTCGGAGAAAGCAACGAAATTTGTTCTTCAGCCGAAGGTTGATATGACGAGACTGGAAAAGACTTTGAATGGCCGTATCGAGATTGGCTTAACCCATCCGGAATGCAAAACGATCTCTGTCGGCATTAACACCCTGCCAAAGTTCAAGATCGCTCCAAGGTCCATTATCGTACGCGGAATGGCAACGCAACAACCGATAGTGAAGAAACTGCGGATACTTAACAACTACGATGAGGATTTTGAGCTTGAATCATTTTCGTCAAGCAAAGGTGCCGTCAAGGTATTGAGTAACACAATAGTCCGCAATGGTTATGAGCTTGAGTTGGAGATAACACCACCGGCTTCTAAAAATAAAAAAAGGATCTTCACGGAGAAGTTTTTTGTCAAAACAAAAGAAGGCCGGCGACTGGAAATTCCATGTAACGTATTCTATTCGAAAACGGTTCCTGCATCTCCAACAACCAAAACAAACGATGAGGAATGTAAAACATGCGGCCCCAAAATGTTTGACTTTACCAAGGGTACGGTTACAACATCCCGTACCGAGCAAGAATAATAAAAGTTCTTAAGCTGGTCCTCCCGTCAATTATTACTGAGAATACATAGGCTTTCTCGGTACCGAATATTTTTTTACCGGCCTCGGTTATTCAGTTTGGCTACGGAGTAATGGCGAACAGGAAATGTTCATTACCAAGGCTTTTGACTTGTAATTGTATCGACTTACTTTCATCGGTTAAAGCATTTATAGAGGTGTCTACTGCCCAAACGCCGCCCGGCTTGACTTTTCCGCCGCTTTCACTCGAACTTGAGCTTCCTTTTCGACTTTCAACGGTCAGTAAATGATAGGGTACCAAGTATGAAGATTCTTGCGAACGGATAATCCGCAACGCAAAAGTCTGCAACTCTCCATCGCCGAGACGACGGTAAAATAGAACGGGCTCATTAATGGGTTTTTCAATCTCAACAGGTTCGCTGAGCTGTTCAGGATTTATAAAACCCATCTGGCGAAAAATCTCCTCGGCGACAGGGACTTCGGCCAGACTCTCATCTCCGAGTTCTCCGGCCAGGTTCTTAATCTCCTCAGCCCTGACATTGTGGTCTTTTTCCGTACGCTGCATGGCCCTGGCACGCAGGAGTGACTCTCGCCCCTTGTCCGTTTCACCACGATCCGCCCAATAGCGAGCGAGCATAAGACAGCCATCCAGCGTATGGACAGGACTCGCTTCAATAATAGACTGCAAACGTTCAAGCTGCTTCGGCGTGCGGAAATATTTCTCAAAGATGAGGATTGTTTTAATTTCCAAATTGCATTCTAATAACGCATCCATTGCCTTTTGCATCTGGTCACTGGTCAAGTAAGATTCGTAATCAGCAATTAACGAGGTCTCGGGCACCGTCTTATCAGATTCGCTCCAAAAAAATGTACCTGCTTTGGAGCCTCGCTTGTTCTGGCGAAAAATATAAATGTGTTCATTTTCCTTTTGCATCCGAAGATATTCTTTGCCGAGGTCCTCTTGTCCCCATCCCAGGATTTTCAATTCATCCCGATAAGCCATCAGTGCCTTATCGGTTTGGCGCTCGTCTGCGAACCGCCAGACTGTGTGATTGTTCTTCAATAATCCACTGCCTGAAATCAACTTTTTTACCTCCTCAGCTTTCAGAAAGGAAAGCTCCGGCGGCTCATGGTAGACTCCATGGAGTATCTCAGGCGATTCAGGCATCTGGCCATACTTATCCAGTAAATTCTCAAACTGTTTGCTGATTGATTTGATCATCTCGCTGCAAATACTATCTGCTGCAAGCTTGTATTTGGCTCGTGAACTTTCAATTCCAAACATTTCACTCTCGTGCTCGAGCTGGCTTTCGATATCGAACCTAACCACTGGAAGCGTGTAAGTCTGGTCCGAATGGGACGTGCCTGCGAAAATAGAACTGCCCGCCGTCCATTTTATTATTGCTTTGAAATAACGACTACGAAGGAAAGTTTTCTCTTTGACCTGGGGCATATTTATAATAATAAAAACATCCGGCAGAAATCCGCCCGGCTTGGGCCAGGTCCCGAACGGGTAATAAGCAACTTCGCCCACATAAGGCAATTGGGCCAGAGACTTCTGAAACTCGCGCATCGTATGGTCGAGCAGATTGTGAGGACTTTGACAAATAATCAGGATGTTTCGTGTGCTTACTCTGGCACCGCTTCCGGCCGAGGTAGAACTCAAAGTCTGTATATTATTCTTGGCATTTATCGTTCCAATATGTGCCTGGAATCTGCCGGATGAACCTTGTTGCTCTGTTGGTTTGTTCTTTCCTGATTCATTCAGAATGACTACAGGTTCAGATTTGCCGGAACTCAATGGCAACTCGAAAAACACCAGCACAACACCAATTAATGCAATCGCAATCGCAGAACCAAATCCTGTACGAGCGGTTCGCGAACCTTCTTTATGCTCGTCAGCCTTGGGAGGCCGAAGCAAAAAACCAAAAACGAAATATACAAAGGTAAGCAATGGATTGAGGAAAAGAAAAGTCACAAGCCAGAGAATTTGTGTGCCCCATCGCCGGCCGAATATCGGATAGAATTCTCGCCGGAATAAACAATGAATCAATAACGCCGACCATATAATAAGATATAGTCCACTTAACGTATACCAAGGCATCGAAATCTACCTTTCATATAATTATCTGCGGGCGGTTTACAAACCGTCTTTACTGCCAAAGCACCTAAAGCCCGATATATCAGTATCGAGATTTTAGCACCTTCAAATTACCCAAAAGTGGCCGAATGCCGCAAAAAAAGATGAATTTTTTAGGTCCGAAAAATAGCCATAGAAACGAATGCTTATTCCGTAAGGTATTTAATATAAAGATGTTAAGCTTCAAACATAACGAAAGCCGCCAGCCTTGCCGGACAAGTATCAAGCTTTTTCTAATTTTTTCTTCGACAACACTTGACGGAACATAAAAGCATGTTATACTTGTAATAGCTGGCGTAGTACAATTAGTGAGGTTGTTTTATGCAGATTCGTATCGACAACGCTTCGAACAGGCCCGTTTATCGGCAAATCATAGACCAGATCAAGCGTGACATTGCCCTGGGCCGGCTCATCAAAGATGAAAAGCTGCCGACCGTCAGGCAATTGGCGGCACAGCTCGCCATTAATCCCAATACAATCGCCAAGGCCTATCGCCAACTCGAAGGCGAAGGCATCATTGTCACCAGGCCCGGCTCCGGAGCTTTTATCGCGAATCTTGACAGCAACCTTAGCAAAGCCGTCCGAAAAAGACTCCTGTCGGATGAGCTTGAGCGAATCGCGGTTGAGGCGTTTCACATGCAAATTGACAGGCAAACGCTGCTGGAATTGTTCAATAACGCGGTTGAGAAATTAAATGTGCCTTCGAAGAAAGGACAATCGAATGAATGATAACGTTATCAAAATCGAAAATCTTGTCAAATATTTCGACGGCCGGTGCGTTCTGGACGGCATCAATCTCACGGTGCCGCGAGGCTGTATCTACGGCCTGCTGGGACGAAACGGTGCCGGCAAGACAACGATTATCCGGATTCTGTTGGGCTTAGAACCTGCGACGCGCGGCCGGACTTCCCTGCTCGGGACCGAATCTACCAACCTTGCACCAAAAATCCGCGGCCGGATCGGCTGCGTCGCCGAAGGTCATAACCTTATCCAGAACTATAAGGTCGAACGGCTGATCAAGCTCTGCAAAGACCTTGCCCTGCAATGGAACGATGAGTCTTTCGGTCATCTTATAGAAACATTTCGCCTGCCAATGGACCGCAGGGTCAAAGACCTGTCGATGGGTATGCGGGCGCAATTGAACCTCTCGCTGGCTATGGCGATTGACCCCGAGCTGCTCATTCTTGACGATCCTACGCTTGGACTTGATACCGTCGCCCGCCGGCAGTTCCTCGAACTTGCTATCGAGGTAATTCAAAAGCAGGACCGAACAATTCTATTCTGCTCTCACATCCTCAGCGACGTCGAGCGCATCGCCGAGAGGATAGGAATCCTTGCCGCCGGCAAGCTCGTGGTGGATTGTCCGCTGGAGCAGCTCAAAAACCGCGTTAAAAAACTGAGGGTAATCTTCTCCGAATCGGTGCCGGCAAACCTGTACCTGACCGAGATTATCAATCAGCAAATACAGGGCAGAGAAATGGCTATCACGGTCGCCAACTGGAACCGGCAAAAACAAGCCATTCTCGAAACGTTCAAACCATCGAGCTGCACTGAAATCCCGATGAGCCTCGAGGACATATTCATAGAATGTACCAGGCCTAATCCGCAACCGGTTGAAGTTTCATAAGAAGGAGATAAGCAAATGCTTACACTTATAAAACGAGAGATACGGGATCATGAGTTATTCTTCATTGGTTCGGTGATTCTTTCGGCAGTTCTGATCGGGCTATCGATTGCCACTCTTGACGGTCACTACTGGATCGAGTTGGTCACCTTTGACTCGCCTGCCGGTGCCATTGTATTGCCGATTATCATCTTCGGTTTCTTTGCTATGGGTGCAGTCCAGATGAACACGGACAGAATCAGGAAGATCTCCGCCTTCATCTCGATACTATCGGTCAGCCGGAACCGAATACTGCTCGCAAAGATCTTCGCAGGCTTGCTGGCAATTCTTATTGCGCTCGTGCCGTTAGCTGTCACCGTGACAATCCTCCTTCGGATTCACGCCCCGCCCATCCCTATATTCTACGTAATGGTTCTTGAGATCTTCTCAGGCACGTTTCTTATAACCTTAGCCTGTTACTTCATCGGCCTTCAGGCCGGCTGGAATTCGGGCAGACCCATACCTGCGATCGTGGGGCTCGCCTTGACCTGCATCCTTGCGACACTGATCCTCATCAAAGGCTTTACACCCGAGATAATAGTAATACTTTCGCTGTTTATCGTTGCCTCACTGATCCGGACCTGGCACCTGTTCATGTCAACACCACTTTAGGAGCACAACCATGAAGCTCTCGACAAACTATATCGTTCGAGTTTTGGCCACCGGCTTTGTTGTTCTGATATTACTGTCAATCCCGCTGTTCTGGACTCGGTTTTTATGCAACGTGGGTTTGTACTTATGGATGCCGTATGAAATTAAAAGCGCTGCCATAGAACCATCCGGCTTATTGCCGGACAATCTCGAAAACGATCCGAACATCGAACGGCACTCGCGAGTCTCGGCAAAAATGGAAATAGAACCCCTTCTACCCATTGGGATCATAGAATATTTTGAATCGACCTCACCCGGTCAAAGCCGCTCATGCTTAATTTTATCCTCCTCAGAGAAAGACTGGGCTTATTTTGACAACAAATCCGGCCAGTTCGTATTTCGATATGTCGAAACCAAAATCATGCCTGATAGCGACAAGCTGAAAAGAGAAGTGCAATACTATATCGGCCCTGAAGGAATATCAGAACTCCCGGACAAAACGTTAGGCCGATTCATCGAACCAATTGCAGACAACAGCGAATTCAAAACCAGTTTGTGGAAATCAAGCAAGGTAATTTTGTACGATAAGAAGCTTCGGCATTTTTTTGCGATTAATCTTAAGGACAGAAATATCACCAAAGGCCCGCAATTATCCGAAGACGATACTCACCGGCCGATTGATATAGGCATATTGAA
>CAZTDF010000245.1:0-6539 GCA_964612465.1 uncultured Pirellulales bacterium | reverse complement strand
GCCTGACCGGCGTGAGCATCACGGACAACCCCGACGAGCCGAGGAAATTTGTCTTTCCGTCAGGGGTTTCCATCGGAGCCGGCGAATACCTCAGACTATACGCCGACTTAGATATGACCAGTTCCGGCATCCATTTGGGATTTGCCCTTAACGCTGATGGCGAGAGTCTCTATCTCTATGACAGCAGCGGTGAACTGCTCGATTTGGTCGAGTTCGGCCTGCAGTTGCCGGACCTGTCCATCGGCAGAATCGGAGACACCGGCTCATGGACCCTGACTGTGCCGACATTTGGCCGGGCCAATATCGCCCAACCGCTCGGCGATCCGAGAATGATAAGGATAAATGAATGGCTTGCCGATGGTCTTGTGCTGTTCGAGGAAGACTTTATCGAGCTGTATAATCCTCAGGATTCCCCGGTTGATTTGAGTGATCTATTCCTGACGGACAATCCCGTCACTCAGCCTGATAAATATCCGCTCGGCCCGCTTAGCTTTATTGCTGGTGAAGGCTATGCCGTGTTCAAGGCGGACAACAGCAATCGGCCCGGTCACGTGGATTTCAGGCTCTCGGCCGATAATGAAATGATCGGCCTGTTCGACGCCGGTCTCAACCAGATCGATAAAGTTCTCTATGGGCCGCAGACTACCGATGTCTCCTACGGCCGGGCGCCCAATGGCAGCGATAACTTTGAGTTTTTGGAGCTGCCGACGCCCGGTGTTTCCAATCCATCAAGTGGGCCTGCTACTATTACGGTTATCAACCTCGTACACGAAGATGCCGATAAGCGTGTTTTGGTTCCGATCGAAGACATCGGCCAGCAATGGAGCACGGAAATCCATTTTAACGATTCGGCATGGGAATCCTGCACCGGCAGTCCCGGCGGGGTTGGCTTTGAAAGGACGAACGGTTATCAAGACTTCCTCAGCATTGACTTGCAAGAACAAATGTATGCTACGAACGCAACCTGTTATATCCGCATTCCATTCACCGTTCAAGCCGATGAAGTAAGCGTACTAAGCGAGTTGATGCTGAACGTGCGGTATGACGATGGCTTTGTCGCCTACCTGAACGGAATTGAAGTGGCCGAACGTAATTTCGATGAGATTCCAGCCTGGGATTCCCATGCAAGCTCCAGCCATTCGGATTCCGCCGCCGTAGTCTTCGAGAAGATCGACATCTCCGAGTTCATCAGTGATCTTAAGCTGGGCGACAATTTGCTTGCAATCCAGGGTATGAACGCATCTACAACCAGCTCCGACATGCTCATCAGTGCCGAGCTTGACGGGATCGTCACAATGGCAACCGATGATTTCCAATACGCTAATGCCATGGCGCTACTGGACGGCCTGCGGGTGACTGAGCTGATGTATCACGCATCCGCCGGCAGCAGCTACGACTATATCGAGTTGCAGAATGTCGGCGAGTCAACTCTGAACCTTGCCGGAGTTCGTTTGAGCGACGGGATTGACTTTATGTTCGGCCAGATGCTGCTCGAACCGGGCCGATACGTTGTGGTTGTTAAAAACCTCACGGCTTTTAGGTCGACATACGGCACAGGCTTCAACGTGGCGGGCGAATATTCAGGCAACCTGAGCAACGGAGGCGAAAGGATCGTTATGAGCCTTCCGTTGCCCCTGGACGCTGCTATACTGCGATTCGAGTATAAGGATACATGGTACCCGGCAACCGACGGTGACGGCAGCTCGCTCGCGATCAATGACCCGCTCACTCACCCGGCGACTTTGAGTATAGCCGAGAGCTGGCATCCAGCCACTCCCTCCCCGGGCGAGCTATAAGAATTCTGTGTTAACGGATTCGGCTTGAAATTAACAATATTATTGATTCGAACGCCAGTATGATTACAATTCTGGTTCGGATTGAAGTTAGTCCTGGTTTTGGATCGACGATTTGTAGCTTTTGATATGGATGGCAGTCGGAGCAGGGGGCGCCTTATGGTGGAGTCACGGAGTCGCAAGGATGGTTGTTTTGGTAGGAATTGACGAGGCTGGTTATGGACCGATCCTCGGGCCGTTAGTCGTATCATCGAGCACTTTTTCGCTGCCGCATAATCTTCTGACTTCCGACTTGTGGCAGATTTTAAATAAAAGCGTCAGCGACAGGCGAAAACGGCTTGCGGGCAGATTACTCATTGCCGACAGCAAAAAGGCTTACAGTAAGTCAATCGGGATCAAACACCTGGAGCGAACGGTTCTGACGGCATTGAAATGCCTCGGTAAAGAGCCGGCGACGTTAACCGAGCTTTTAGAACTCTTCTGTCCAGGCTGCCTTGAGCGGTTAAGTGACTATCCCTGGTATCAGGATATTGGGGATTATTCTCTTTCGATTGATACGGCTGATAAGGAAATTGCCTCGGCGGTTCTGGCCGATGATCTTGCCTCGAACGGTATTGAGCTGCTCGATATGAAAAGCTGCTGCCTGGACGTTGCATACTACAATAAAATGGTGGCTGCCGTGAAGAACAAGGCGAATGTTCTTTTCAGTGCTACGTGCAGCCTGATAAAGAGTGCTTATGACAACTATGCGGGTGACGATTTGCAAATCATCGTCGATCGGCAGGGCGGGCGGGTCCACTATCGCAAGAACCTGCAGCGGATGTTCGGCGATATGGAATTGAAGATTCTCTGCGAGAGCCCGACGACCAGCAGCTATGAATTGCAGGCCGGCGGCAAAGCTATGCGCATGCATTTTGTAGTAGGCGCCGACGGGCGATTTTTGCCGGTCTCGCTGGCATCGATGGTTAGCAAATATCTCAGGGAGCTACTTATCGGCAGTTTAAACCGTTATTTCATCGGCTTCAGTGCGGACTTGAAACCGACAGCAGGGTACTGGAAAGACGGTTTGCGCTTTATCGAGGATATAAAAGCCAATCTCCCTCACGTTCAGTTCAATAGCAATCAGTTGATTCGCTCTCGTTGATAACAATCGAAACACGGCATACAACAATTTACTCAAGTGTAGATACCTGCTGTCGCTTCGATGCTGCTGCCGGCCGATTGGGTGGTGGTGACATGGTGACTATCGCTGCTGCAATTCTTCGGTGAGCAGGCGGATATGACGGTTTTCTTCTTTGATAATCTTGTCGATTGTATCTTTGCTGGCCGGGTCACGGGCGAAGTCCTTCAATCCGCGATAGAAGAAGATCGCTTCTTTCGAGCGCCTGATGGCATCCTTGAATATCTCCTTTTTGTTTTCATGGTCGGGCGGTCCTTTTAGCGAGCCCGGCGTAGTCGCAAACACGGCAAGACCCGCCATTACATCGGGATTGGACAAGACATAATTATTAGGATCGAAAGTTCCGAATTCGCCGGTCTGTTCGGAAAACCGTTTTCGTCTCTGCGCGAGAATCTTTTCGTGCCGGGCTTTCCATGTGGCCAGTTTGTAGCAGATATCGCGAACTTCCATGTCATCGAACAGTTCCGCTGTTTTGAGGTAGAACTTAGCGCCGTTGTGCTCGATCTTTTCGGCTATTTGGAGAACTTCAAAGACGTTAAATTTAGTCTGCATTATTCCACCTTCCCAAAAAGCCTTATTCTTTCATAATTTGCCGTATCAGCTCAGCCGATGATTGCCATTGTTGCAGCAAACTTCCACAGGTGCAAATTTGTCTCCGCGACAGCGCCGAGCAAAGACAAAAACCGTTGATACCGACAGATTCCGCATCCAGTGCGAAATTATAATTCCTAAGACCACAGGTGGCAGAGCAGTACGCTGCTAAGCCTTTATATCATTAAAATACCAGATTCGTTCTGCAAGTTCAATCACATCAGTATAGTTTTTTAAAAAATAATTCGATATGGAAATCACAGTACAATAGTCTGTTATTTCTGTCTGTTCGTCACTTCCCCGAGACTTAAGTCCTTACCCATTGATTTTCAGAACGGCGGCGGCGCGGAGTTTGGAATTCTTAATCGAGTAAAGCACTTCATTGGCCTGTCCTAATGGGAATTCCTCGATTGTTGGCTCTATGGGTATCCGGGCCGCCAGGGGCAGGAATTCTTCCGCGTCCTGCCGCGTAACGTTGGCTACGGATTTGATTTCTTTTTCCAGCCAGAGATATTCGGCATAATCAAGCGGCGGAACAGGAGTTTCTTTACGAATTGCGTTTATAATCAACCGGCCGCCCCTTTCCAGCACGCCCAGAGCGTCTCGAACGCATTCCCCGACCGGCGTGAAATCCATAATTTTATTGAGCTTTTCAGGAGGATTGTCGCCGGAGAAGCCCGTCCAGACGGCACCGAGGCTTTTGGCCAGCTCGGCATGCCTGGCTGTTTTCGTAAAGACAAAGACCGGGCTGTTGGGGAACTTGTATTTGATTACCTGGATGACGATGTGAGCCGAAGCACCAAAACCGAACAAGCCGATTTTCTGGCCGTCCGTTATATCCGCAAGCCTGAGTGTGCGATATCCGATCACGCCGGCACATAAAAGCGGGGCGGCTTGTGAGTCTGAAAACCGCTCTGGGATCGGGTAAGCGAAATCCTCACCGATGACGGTGAATTCCGCATAGCCGCCATTCGCGTCTTTGCCGGTCCATCTGGCGCGGGCGCAGAGGTTTTCGCTGCCCGTTCTGCAGAACTCGCATTGGCCGCAACTGGAAAAAAGCCATGTTATTCCCACCCGGTCGCCGATTTTATGTTTCGTTACGGCTTTGCCCTTGTCAACGACCTTTCCCACGACCTGATGGCCGGGAACGATTGGTGACTTTGTAGGCTTAAGCCTGCCTTCGGCTTCATCGAGGTCGGTATGACAGGCTCCGCAAACCGAGACCTCAACGAGAATTTGCCCGTCGTTCGGAGCGGGCATTGGCAAATCGGCAGGTTTCAAGGGCTTCTCTTCAATCGGCGATTGTTTATCCAAAATCATCGCCTTCATTGTGAGGTTTCCTGCTCAAGCCGGCTTGCAAAGACTTCATAGCTGTCCCTGCCGAAAAGGCAAAAGACGACTTTTTCCAGACCGGTTTGGCTTTTAAGGTAATCAATGGTTGTTTTGAGCATGATTTCGGCACACCGCCCGATGGGAAAGCCGAAAATCCCTGTGCTGATTGCCGGGAAGGAAATGCTCTTCAGATGATTTTCATCGGCTGCTTTAAGCGAGTTCAGCGTTGCGTTCTTCAGTTTTTGGTCCTCGTCACCTTCGCCCATACGAGGGCCCACGGCGTGAATTACGTGCCTTGCTTTCAAGTTGCCGCCGGTTGTGATAACGGCGCCGCCGACAAATGTCCCGCCTGTTTTGTCGCATTCGGCCTGGATTTCCGGTCCGCCTTTTCGCCTGATTGCTCCTGCGACCCCGCCGCCCAGAATCAGTTGAGCGTTGGCGGCATTGACGATGGCGTCGGTGTCCATTTCGGTAAGGTCGCCGTCGAGCAGCTCCAGAACGCGATTGTATATCTTCACTTTCATCTTAAGCGGTGTTTTATTAAAAAATTCTGCTTTTGTCCGTAATGAATTTATCCACTTTATCCATTAGGACTCCCTCGCCGGACTTTTCTTCTTTATCCCTGGTTTTTTTCTTTGGTATTGATTTCTTCTGATGCGAATTGGCTTTGAATTCAGCCTTGATTTTGGTAATTGTATCGTCGGCCCGGTCTTTGATGCCGGCTATTTCCCGGGCTGTATCGATTTTGACTTTCGCCAATTGTTCCGTATATAATTCGGCCTTTTCCCGCAATTCCGCTTCGATTTCTGCCCGCTTCTCGGCTTCGGTCTCGGCCTTTTTTTCCGCTTTGGCTCTGAGTTTTGCTTCGGTTTTTGCTTTCGCTTCGGCTTTGGCTCTTGCCCTGGTTTCGGCCTTTGCTTTTTCTTCGGCCCGGGCTTTTGCCTCGGCGTAAGACCTGATCTTTTTTTCAGCTTCGGCAAGCAATTTTGTTTCGCTTGTATGCCTTGATTCGATTTCGGCCTTCAGTTTCTCTTCGGCTTGTACTTTCGCCTCGGCAGAGGACCGTATTCGTTCTTCGGCCCTGGCCAGAGCTTCGCTATAAAGGCGTGCATTTTCTTCGGCTTCAGGTTTTACTTGATTATCAGTCTTAACTTTTGCATGTGTTTTGGCGACTGTTTTTTCTTTCGCATTTACAATTAGCTGGGCTTTGGCTTGCAGCCTTTGTTTTGCATCTGAATCATTGATGTCCTGCTCGCCGGGCTTGAAAAACAGCGGTTCTGCAAACTGGATTGCGATACGGTTTACTTTGCTGGTAAGGTTGTCAATCCGGCAGACGCGTCCGATGCGATTGAAAAATACCGTGTCGAAAGAGTCACCCGAGTCAAAATGTGGGACGCCGAAATTTGTTGTTATCGATTGATTCGGGCAGGGACAGTTTTCGTCGGCGTGGTAAAGAATCGCCATACCTTTGCTGGAAACGTCGACCATCTGGCCCGAGAGAGGTTTTTGCTTTGGATTCAAGGCGAACCGGGCGTGCCAGCGATAACGTAATCTCTTCTCTGCTCTTTGTTCCCTGGTTTTTCCCATTCCTGGCACCGTAAAATCCTTTTTCCGTCCGGTCTGAAACAGCGACCAAAAACAAA
>CAZTDF010000244.1:0-6588 GCA_964612465.1 uncultured Pirellulales bacterium | reverse complement strand
TCCATCTCGAAGGCCCATTTATCTCACCGGAAAAGAAAGGGATGATTCGGCCTGATTGCTTATGCCCCCCTTCCTCGCAGGTTCTCAATGAAATCCAGAGCATCACGGACGGCCATCTCAGTATGATGGCCATCGCACCGGAACTGCCCAAGAGCCGGCAAATCATCGCTTCTCTCGTTGACTCCGATATTATCGCCTCCTTCGGCCACTCTAACGCTACATACGAGCAAACACTCGAGGGATTCGACGCCGGCATCTCGCATGTAACGCATTTGTTCAATGCAATGGTTTCGATCCACCATCGCGCACCGGGGCCGCTGGTAGCTATCTTCCAGACTGAACACATAACCGCCCAGGTTATCACTGATGGTGTCCATATCCATCCGGCCGTTCTGAATTTCACTTATGAAAAGCTCGGGCCTGACCGTACATTCCCAATTACCGACGGCATGCAGGCTATGGGCCTTGGCGACGGCATGTTCATCTACAACGGCATCGAATACGAGTCCAAAGCGGGAGCGGCAAGGTACAAAGACGGCACTCTTATCGGGACTGCTCTCGGGCTCAGCCAGATACTCGAAAGATTCATATCATTTACAGATTGCCCGCTCGATACCGCGATTCGAATGGTAACGCAAAATCCCGCCGGGCTGTTAGGGCTCGAAAACAAGAAGGGCTCAATCGCTGTTGGAAAGGATGCCGATCTGATCCTGCTCGATGATAACCTATCTGTTCACACCACTATCGTAGCAGGCAAAATAGTATTCCAAAAATAGAGCGATTTACAATTTCTGCCTGAGTGAAATTAGGGGAAGTAAAAAAAATGGGAGAGCCTCAAATGGGCTCTCCCTTTGCTTATGTGGCTCTTTCCTTTTTTACGTCAGCCTATTCCCTACCATGCCTGCATTACGATCTAACTTGCGTGCGATATCAAAGATAGACAAAATAAGTTCAGACTAATATGGCCGTATTGGTCATTTGTCAGAGCCACTCATTTATCAATCTAATATTATCAATCGGCACACTTTGTTCCAAATCTTGAATTTTTTCGAAGATTCATTTTGTGAAATTTCGTGTACCGATTCTCTGCCGAAAAACAGCTTGAATATTGGCCGCCCGAACGATAAGATTATGTCATATTCTTATAAAAATCCCGACTGTGTTTATCCGAACAAATATTAATGATGAGTATAAAAGTTCTTGGAATATCGACAAGCCCGAGGATTAAGGGCAACAGTGATTTGCTTTTACGCCGGGCTTTGGATGGTGCTGAGTCTGTGGGCGCCAGCACTGAATATGTGCGTTTACCCGATTATAAAGTCAGCCCCTGCATCGAATGTAACGCCTGCTATACAACAGGCTTATGCAAAGTTCAGGATGATTATCAGCAGCTCCTGAAAAAGATGCTTGACGCCGATCGCATAATTTTCGCTACGCCGATATTCTTTATGACCGTTTGCGCCCAGGCGAAAATGCTTATTGACCGCTGCCAGTGCCTTTGGGCACATAAATACGTGCTGAAAAAAGAGCTTAACACTGCCGGGCACGATCGCCGGGCGATGGTTATCGCCGTCGGGGGATCAAGAAGCAAGAAACAATTCGAAAGCGTTCGTTTGACTATGGAATCTTATTTTGATTCGCTTCAGATGCTCTATGCGGCCAATTTGTTCGTTAACAAAATTGATGCCCTCGGCGATATCGAAAAACACCCTTCAGCGCTCAATGAAGCTTACCGGCTCGGCAGTTTATTAGCCGCTACTGACAGTCCACCACCACAAAAATCAATCGACATCGAATTGGCCTAACGGTCAACCGACCGAGTGTTCATTCTCAATCATATAAAATTCAATATTTGGTATATCAATTGTCTTTTTATATCGCTCTGCTGTTTGCTGCTTTTAAAGGTTTTCACGTATTTTTTGATAAATCAGCCTGGATTTCGTCTCACTGCCGAATACGCCTATTCTGATGGACAGCTTCGTCGTTTTCTCTGCCGCTGATTTGAGCCTTATCGTAATTTTCTTATCCTGCGCATCATACGCAACAATCTCTGCTCCCAACGCATCCTTCGATTTTCTCGTTGGGAGCAGTTCAAGCTCTTTCAGCGCCTTTAAGGTCGCCTTGTAAACAACATCGATACTCTCGGACTCCATTGACTCCAGATCCCCCCGGACATATGCTACGGTGCCGGCGGCTCCGATCCCAACGGCGGCAACCATACAACCTTCGTTCAGCACCATCGTACCAACAAGCAGAATTATTAGAAAGACTTGCTTCTTTCGCATTTTTCTCTCCTTCTTTGCCGTATAAGATTTTATCTACAAATTGACTTGAGCATATCGGATTCTGAAATAACATTTTCAACTCTTTAGCTTTTCCAGATAAGAAAAAACAAGATAATTACAGGAAGTATTTCTCATCATCAAAATATTACCCTTGTGTTTCGTAATATACCTTCAGCGTAGCAGCAATCATCTTGCTGACTGAGTGGTTCTCCTTCAAATATTGCTGCGCAGTCCTGGCGATTTGCCGTGCGAACTCTCGCCTGTCCAACAGCCGTTGCAGGCTGCGCATGATACTCATCTCGTCATTCGGATCAAACACAACAGCCGTCCGGTCCTCAATTATAAGGTCATCGACACCACCGGTGCACCCGGCAACAGCGGCACCGATACTCATCGCCTCCAATAATACAGGATCAAAGACATAATTTGGCTTAAGCTGAATGAATATGTCACCCGCGGCAAGAACCGAACGCCAGGGCATACGCCGCGGCACAATGCTGACAATTTGCAGAAGACCCAATGCAGACAGCAATTTCCACAGTTGTCTCTCTGCTCGCCCCCCGCCTGCTATCACTGTCATAAATTCATAACCGTTAATCATTAAACGCCTGATTACGCTAAATAAATTCTCAAAGTCATCTGCCTTATCCAGAGGATCTGCAATCACCATGGTCGCAAGCCGGGAAGGCTCAGAAAAACATCCGCTGTCTTCTGCCGTGAATGTCCCTATATTTATCTGTTCGATCATCTCGGCAAGGCGGGGATGAACGCTCGCCATATTAGCGGCGATACTTTTAGCCGGAACAATAATTTTCGCACAATTCTTTGATGAAATGGAGAGATGGCTCCATCGCTTCTGCAGCGAATTTACCATCAACACGTAAGGTAAATCCAATCGACCGGCCAATTGCTTTGTAAGTAACGCCTTGCTTTCGCACAAACAATGGATGATTGTAGGCTCGAATTTAGAAAGCCTCTCAGTGAGCAGCCTGGTATTTATATGCCCCATCAAAGGCAAATCGAAAACCGGATGATTGATAACCTCAGCAACGCCGGTGAATACAGTACCTGGATTGAAGCCCGGCGGACAAATCAAAGCCACTGGAATCGACTCATCGGCCAGGCCAATCAGTAGACGCTCCAGGAATATTGAATACTCACAGATAGTATGCTCCGATGCAATCAGAGCTACCCGAAGCGATTTCTTTTTGCCATTTTCCAATGCCAAGCTCTTCCGCTCCTAATAATCCAGGTCACGAGATGGACAATATATTATCGCAAAGACACCCTTTTCGCCATCGTAAAATTTGTCATTACCGCATACACCTGTCCCCCTGAGATGTGTGATTGTTTACACATTGCCGCCAACTTGCATTACCGACGACGAAAATGGCCTTCAGACTAAGCCCCATATTCTTGAAGGCTTCGCTGATAGTATTGCCCATATTCTCAAGATGCCTGACAAGGCCGAAGATTTCCGGGCGGTTAAGTTTGTTAGACTTGCGTGATTTGTTTTGTCAGGTCGTTCAGCAACGCATTCATTTTAGGGTCGGTATCCTTTGCCTGATTTATCTTGCCGCAGGCGTGCATTACTGTCGTATGGTCGCGTCCGCCCAGGTGGCCGCCGATTTCTTCGAGGCTGTGCTTAGTTAGATTCCTCGCCAGAAACATACAAATCTGACGCGGCTCGGTAATGCTCTGGCTGCGCTTTTTGCTCTGCAAATCTGTAAGGCGAACATCAAAATATCTTGTTACCACCTCGGCAATATCAGAGATACTTATATGTTTCGATGTCGCCTCGATTTGCCCATCAAGTGCTGTCTGGGCCAGTTCCAGGTCAATCTCCTGGCCGGTAGTCGTCGCTACGGCGTAAATGCTGGTCAAAGCCCCTTCCAACTCCCTGATATTCGCGTGTACTTTACGGGCAATGTATCCGGCTATTTCATCGGAAATATTCAGGCCCCGAACGTGGGCCTTTTTCTGCACGATAGCGACACGTGTCTCATAGCTTGGTGGATCAATTCTGGTCACCAGGCCCCAATTGAATCTGCTGATGAGACGCTCCTCAAGCGAAGGAATCTTGCCGGGCGGGCTATCGGCGCTGAGAATGATTTGTTTGCCGTTGTTATAAAGGGCGTTAAATGTGTGGAAGAATTCCTCCTGGCTGTGCTCACGTTCCCGCAGGAACTGAACGTCGTCGATTACCAGCGCATCAACAGTGCGAAACTGGCTTTGAAAGCCGGCCGTATTCCCTTCCTCGATTGCCCTTATAAATCTGTTTACGAAATCTTCACAGCTCAAAAATTGGATGACCGCGTTATTAAGCCTTCGCTGGGCTTCGAAACAGACGGCATGCAAAAGATGCGTCTTGCCCAGTCCGGAATTTCCGTAGATAAAAAGTGGATTATAAGTATTGCCGGGCGATTGACTTACAGCAACACAACTGGCATGAGCAAGCCGGTTACTCGGCCCAACTACAAAATTTTCAAAAGAATAATCGGGATGTAGCCTGAGACAGGGTTGGTAGCGTTGATCGCTGCTTTCGATTTTTTCGCTGGCCTCAACAGTAAAATCCAATGTGACAAGATGGCCGGTTATTTGCTGGGCCGCACGGGTGAAGCTGCTCTTGCAATTATCCTGCAAAAACCGAACGGTTGCCTCATCGGGACAGCCTATTCGGAGCGAGCCGCCGTCGAAATGCAAAGCAGCTAATTCCTCGAACCACTTACGTGTGTTGGCAGGATCAAGTGCTTTTGCACGCTCAAGTATGTCAGCAAATATTTCTTCAACTTCCGGAGTTGCCACACCGCCGTCCTTTGTGAATCGATGTTCTATGCGAAAAGCAACTGCCCACCAGAACATCCATGTTAGATGATTTCCATTTTGCCCTGTACGAATCACGCGCTAGTTTATACTAAAAAAGCCCAGGACGATAGCGGAAATCTAACCAGAACCGCTCAACTTGTCAAAGAAAATTTTTATCTTGTAACAAAAACAGGAAATTGCTAATCCCTCCAGACGAATCAGGCCTCGATATACAAAATAAAAGATACGCAATATTACTCAGTGGGGAGTCACGGAGATTTTTTGAAATTTCACACGACATGCATCATGTATTTTCGTATATTATATAACATATTTAGTATGCCGTATATCGTATGTAGTATGTAGAATATTGAGTGGAGAACGGAGAAATCACAGAATTAAAAAGGTAAAAGGCAAAAATGAGAGTAAATCCGTAGTTTCTCCGGAGGGGCTATTTGAAAAAACAAACCCAATTTTCGAATGGCTAAAATGAGCTTAAGTATCTATATGAAAGGTGATTATGAAGAATTTCATGCTTTGAGACGGCGAAAAAACAAAGCCAATTCAAAGCCAATCAAAGCCAATCTCAGAATCCTATCCCCCCTCCCAAAGGAACGGGGAGGGGAAAGGGGACTTGAAATTATCTCAAATCCCGATACTATCAGGGCTGGGCCGGAACCATTTGGAAGCATAAAAGCAGCTTCTGACGTGAATTAGAATGAATCTTTATAAAAAGGCAAACAACGATGGGAATTTTCACTAAAACAGCGGGATATTTCAAAGACAGGTTAGGAAAAACACGCGACAAAATCAGCTCTTCGCTCTCTTCAGTGCTGAGCCTGGGCAGAAAGATTGACGAACAACTGCTCGACGAGCTGGAAGAAACGCTGATTAGCGATGATATCGGCGTCGAGACAACGGACAAACTCGTCACAGAACTGCGGGAGGCTTATCGCAGCAAGCAAATCGCCACCACCGACGATATTATACCGTTTCTTAAAGAGCACATCAGCAGCTACTGGCCGGACCGCGACAGACAGCTACGCCTTGCCACGACCGGCCCGACCGTTGTCCTTGTTGCCGGCGTCAACGGCACCGGCAAAACCACGAGCATCGCCAAACTCGCGTATATATTCCACCAAAACAACAAAAAGGTCATTGTTGCCGCGTGTGATACATTCCGTGCTGCTGCTGTGGAGCAACTGACAATCTGGGCAGACCGGATTGGCGTGCAAATCGTCAAGCACCAAAGCGGCAGCGACCCGGCGGCAGTTGCCTTCGACGCCTGCGAAGCAGCCCTCGCCAGGGGCACGGACATCCTGATTCTCGACACAGCCGGCCGAATACACACACAAAAGGACCTGATGCTGCAACTGACGAAAATCCGCGACGTCGTCGCACGCAAAATCCCGGATGCCCCGAATGAGGTCCTGCTGGTTCTTGACGCCACGACAGGCCAGAACGCAATCTCGCAGGCGAAATTGTTCACCGAAGCGAT
>CAZTDF010000243.1:2034-6642 GCA_964612465.1 uncultured Pirellulales bacterium | reverse complement strand
CTCGCTCGTTAGTCCTTCGCCATGGGCTATTTCCTTTGGTTCGATGCCTAAGATTACGATGTCATCAGGGCATTGACCCAAACGTCGCGACAACTCAAGTGTATTGAGCAAATCGCCCTCGTGCAGAGAGTAACGCATCCGCACCTTCAGCGAACGGACCTGTCCGGGCGTGAAGCGATGCATCAGGCCCGGTGTTTGCCCCATAATCGCACAATCGACAAATACGATTTTCTCCCGCCCTGCGATAGCATGTATTACAGAAAGTCCCCCTGTTCCGAGATCCAGAATTTCGACGTCAGGATTGTCGGTAAGATGAACTAAAAGCTCTGAAGCCAGACGGATTCCTATCCCTTCGTCCCGCATCAAAGGATTGCCAAGACAGATGATGAGTATCGGCTTCATAAGAGCACAATCAGCTTATACAAACTCGACGTTCAGAAAGTGAGTCGAACATGAGATGCACGGATCGTACGAACGAACCAGCATTTCCAGAAGCAGGCGAATCTCGTCCTGATCCCGATCGATAATTTGTGGAGCTAATTCCTCAAAGTCATTCTGGATGTTCCCGTGATTCTGCCCGGTCGGGATGCAAATATTGGCTTTTGTACAGAAGCCCTTGTCATCGAACGCATAACGGTGGAAAAGAATACCTCGCGGCGCCTCAACAGATCCCACGCCCTCACCTGCCCTGGGTTCGACCTTTACCGGCTCCGGTTTCAGTCCGGTCGTAAGCAGTGAATCAATCAGTTCTAAGCCGTGCTCGATGACCTGAACACATTCCACGATCTGTGCGACATTGTTGAAATATGGATTGCAAGTGCCCTTTTTCAAACCAAATTTTTTGGCTGTTTCGGCCGCAAGGGGCGTGAGCTTCTCTGCGTTCACGTTGAAACGGGCCAGTGCTCCGACGGCATAAGAATCACGATGCCATTTGCACCACTTGGCTGTGGACTGCGGCACGACATACTCGTTCGCCACTCGCTCAAACTCACGGACCGGCACCTTTTCATCCGTATCTGTACTGGCAATGTTGCCGTGGTAAAAAGTGTAGTAATCCGGGCCGGTGAGTGCGATGTATTCCGTTTCGCGGTTAAAGTCCGGCAGCTTGTCGGCCAGGCTGAAAACCACTTCGGCAAGTGTTTTCAGGTCTGGTACAGCATCTTCCATCATGCCCTTGAGTTCGCGGAGCTTCGCTTCCGTCGGAAGAACGGTAAAACCGCCCGGCTTCAAAGTTACCGGGTGTGTCATACGCCCACCGATAATTTCCATCCACGTATTGCCGAGACGATGCAGGCGAATAATGGTTTTGACCACATCGGGATGCGATGTAACCAGGGGAATCACGGATTTCTGGCCTAAAAGGTCCGGGGCTACAAGGTACCCGACGTGCAGAATGTGGCTTTCCATCTGCTCGCCGTAATGGCACAGAATGCGTAGTTTGTCTGTTTGCTCGGAGACCTTGATGCCCATGGCATCTTCAATACCCTTGATCGCAGCCATCGAATGTGTTACCGAACAAATACCGCAGATTCGGCTGACGATGGTCTGAATATCTTCGAAGCTCCGCCCGCGCACCATGGCCTCGAAGAACCGGGGCGCTTCCGGTACCTGCCACTCTACGTGCTCTACTTTACCATCACTCGCCCGAAGCCGGATATTTCCATGACCCTCGACTCGCGTGATGTGATTAACTTTTATATTAACTGTTTTAGCCATCAGTACTCCTGTTTACTTCCGAAAAGCAACATCTTGCCGCGAAGGTCATCGAGTGTCTTTCCGTACTCGGCCATTACATCCTTAGCGGCATTTACATTGGGATCATCAACAAGTCCTCGGCAACCGAAACACCACATTCCATTCGATGGGCACTTCGCATCGCAACCTGCCCGGGTAATCGGGCCCAGACAAATCTCGCCATACTCGAAGCGGCAGATATTTTCTTTCATCTTGCACTCAACGCATACGGGGTAATTGGGGATCTTCGGTTCTTTGCCGATTGCCAGAGATCGCACAATATACGAAAACTCCTTTATATTAATGGGACATCCGTGAACCATATAGTCTACTTTGACAATCTCGTTTACGGCTTTTGTCGGATATGTATCGAGATGCGGCATATTGGCGTCTTTCCCGTAGACGTACTGCCTGACATCCTGCATCTCGAAATTGTTCTTAATTTTATTGACTCCCCCGATTGTCGCACAGGCTCCGAGCGCGATGAGTATCTTTGCATTTTTTCGAATTGCTTTGATGCGTTTTTCATCTTCGAGACGCGTGATCGAACCCTCGATAATCGCAACGTCATAATCGTCGCTCTTCTCGGTCATGGCCTCTCGCCACTCGACCGGTTCGATAAGCTCCAGTAAATCGAGGATTTCCTCTTCCAGGTTGTAAACCTGTAACTGGCAACCTTCACAACAGGCGAAATCAAAAAAAGCAACTTTCAATTTGGACATTA
The DNA here is from genome assembly GCA_964612465.1 of uncultured Pirellulales bacterium. Taxonomy (GTDB): domain Bacteria; phylum Planctomycetota; class Phycisphaerae; order Sedimentisphaerales; family Anaerobacaceae; genus JAFGPJ01. The sequence continues at coordinate 4,184 of CAZTDF010000243.1, read as the reverse complement.
TAATGCCTCCTCGATATCTGTGATGTCAGAAAAGTTGAATACAGGACCATCCTGGCACACGTAAATGTTGCTAATCTGACAGTGACCACATTTCCCGACACCGCATTTCATACGCCGCTCCAGCGACAGGTATATCTGATCTTCTCTCAGACCTGCCTCCAGCAGCACAATAATCACAAACTTATACATTATTGGCGGGCCGCAAACAACGGCGACGGTTTTTTCCTTATCTATCTTCACTAATGGTAACAGCGTCGTAATCACGCCCTCCGCCCCGTACCAGCTTTCGTCCCGTCGGTCAACGGTCTGGAGCAGCGTGACGTTCTTGTCGTGCCGCCATTCATCGAGCTCATCGACAAAAAGCCGGTCGCGCGGAGTTTTCGCTCCGAAAAGAATTATTACACGCCCGTAATCGCCGCGGTTGTCCAGCACATACTGGATTGCCGAACGAACGGGAACAATCCCAATGCCACCACAGACAAAGACAATGTCTTTTCCCTTCATCGCTTCGTCAACCGGAAACGATGTCCCGAATGGACCGCGGATAAAGAGCTTGCCCCCGGCGGCTAATCCGTGCAAGGCCTTCGAAACGTTACCGACATTACGAATGACCATCTCGAAAGATCCTTTTCGCGTCGGTGAAGAAGAAACTGAAATAGGCGCCTCGCCGATACCTGGAATCGAAACCTCCACGAACTGTCCCGGCATGTGCCCGAGTTCCTCGCCCGAGTCGAGTTGACACGAGAAGAAATTTTCTAATGTTGTCATTGGTTGTACCTTACTTACCGTTGCCGGTAATGGAAGGTAGATATCCTTTTTGGACTCGCATTTACACATCTGCGTTATTTCCCTTCATCCACAAGCTTGTTGTAAACTTCGACCGGGTTGGCAATTTTTGCCGTACACGCTGTTATACACCGTCCGCACCCCACGCAGGCCACTTCCCCGATCTTCTCCGGCACGTATTTCCCTTTGCGATAGTAGCGGTGGCGGTACCGGTCGGCACGATTGCGTCTGAAATTGTGTCCGCCCGCCACGGCGGCAAATTCAGCAAGAAGGCAGCCGTCCCAGACTCTATATCGCTGGCCTTTCTGCAAACTCCACTCGACATCGTCGTGCACATCGAAGCAGTAGCATGTCGGACAGACCAGGTTGCATGATCCGCAGGAATAGCACCGCTGAGCCTTCTCTTCCCAAACAGGATGTTCATAGGAACGATCCAGTATTTTAGGCAGTACATCAGGCCGGACATGAAGTTTATGTTTTTGGAGTAGTTTGATATTATCCGCCCAGACTAATTCCCTGAGCTTAAGACTCATTTCATCGGCATCTTCGGCATCCATGATAGTATCGGCCAGTGCCTGACCTTTCTCAGTACGAATATCGACTAAATAGTCAGAATCGATTTTCGTAATCAGGATATCGAAACCATCGTTAACGGTGGCTGTGCCCATGCAACCGGCAAAAACTTCCTTTGACGCTTTCTGCACATCGCACACTACGATTGTAGCTTTCTGCCGACGATTGACGTAGTGGGTATCGCATTGATCCATCGCGAACAGCTTGTCTGTCTGCGAGATCGCAACCATATCGTAAGGGTGAACGCCGAACACGACAAAGGGCTCGTTATCAAATACGCTCTCGAATCCCTCCTTGCGGTCGAACTTGAGCAACGTTTCTCGCGGGGGAAGGAAGTATTTCTTGGGGGGCAAGATAGTTACATCATAGTCTAAACGCAAGTCTTCGGCGTTCGCCAACGGTGCAAACACAAAACGGTCCTCTTTGGCCTGAACGCCGAACACTCGTTGATTTTCTATGCACGCGGCGACCCATTTATCAAGCGCGGCCTTTTCTAATTTTTTTATTGTCATCAATTTTACCTATCTGTATAAAAAGCTACAAACCATTTAAGGGGAGTGAATCCAACTCATATGATGCCGACAGTTATCAAATACGTGTGGGCAAGATTTGATTTGTCAATACTAATTATATCTGCGAAGCATTTCTCGAAGAATGTCGCGACGGCTCACGATCCCAACAACTTTTCCTTTGTCTATGATCGGCACCCGGCGGAGATGCCTTTTTGAAAATGATTGAACCAAATCGGCTAATTCCGTATTTGGGCTAAAGGACACGATATCTGTTACCAT
>CAZTDF010000243.1:0-1934 GCA_964612465.1 uncultured Pirellulales bacterium | reverse complement strand
TTTTTAAAATATGGTTAGAAATACTGAGTGCTTGGACGACTTTTTGTATCCTGCTATAAGCTTAAAAAATCCGGGAGGGAATGATTATCCATATCAGAAAAGCTAATAAAAATGCTGTATTGCTTAAATTTCACCATATTACTGATATTCTATGGTGTAAAGCCCGGCAAGTCGTTTCAATCTGTTTTGAACGATACTATTCTGACGGTCAATACTGGGACCAATTCGAGCTGGATCTGCCTAAAGGATGCGAAAAGATCGTCGTCAGGCTTATATATGAGTCGGTCTCCTGGGAGTACCTCAAATTCCTGGCTGAGGAAAACAAAACGGATGACTGGGTCAAAAGACTTTACGATGCGTGGACAAAGACGGGCAAGTGTGAGCCGACTGTTATGGCAAAGATCGAGAAAGCTGTTGAGTAGTGACGGAGCTAAGAAGGCATCAGTTCGTGCTAAAGATTTTCGTTGAACCTGATTTAGGCTGATGACGTAGTCTATTTATAGCTAAATTATAAATCTAACTGGAAGGAAACATGATGGCAAAGTTGAGTATTGGTGACAAAGCTCCCGCGTTTTCGTTATTAGATCAACAAGGCAAACAGGTCTCGCTCTCGGATTTCAAGGGCAGGAAGCTTCTGTTATATTTCTATCCGAAAGCCGATACTCCCGGCTGTACGAGACAGGCATGCAGCATTCGGGACGCCTCGAAAGAACTCAAGAAACTCGGCTCCGCTGCAGTGGGTATCAGCCCGGACGAACCACCCCGGCAAAAGAAGTTCGATGATAAATACAGTCTCGGCTTTCCATTATTGTCCGATCCCGATAACAAAGTCGCGAAGGCGTACGGGGCCTGGGGCGAGAAATCCATGTACGGAAAGACGTATGAGGGTATTATCCGCTCTTCGTTCGTGATCGATGATAAGGGCAAAATTCTGCAGGCTGCTTATAAAGTTAAGCCGTTGGAAACAGTCCCGAATGCCACAGAAGTTTTAGCGTAATTCGCTTGAGTAATATATACTGTGAATTTCAAAACGTGACGGCATTAGATGTGTCTAAAAGCTGGAAAGGCAAATTTGGAAGCGATGATAGCAGAATATCCCGATTCGGCGGAAGTCTCTATTGATATGCGGCCTGCCCTGCATCCGAAATTCCAGTCCCTTGCTGATGGGATTTCCGAATTTACCTTTGCCAATATCTATCTATTTCGCCGGGCCCACAGTTACAGGATATCCATGTTGGAAAATGGACTTTTTGTTATAACCGGCCAGGATAATGAAAAGCCTTTTTTCATGCTGCCCTTTGGACTGCCTGATGAAAATATCATAAGAGAGCTTTTTAATAATTACCAGGTAATGAAAGCAGCCTCCGAACAGCAGGTGGAAATACTGGCAACAATGGGATATTCTGTTTTCGAAGACAGGGACAATTTCGACTATCTTTATTCGAGAGAAGACTTAGTGAACCTTACCGGCCGAAAGTTCCACAAGAAAAAGAATCTGCTCAATATATTTATCAGAAATAACGAATATCAAGCGAAACCTTTGCTCGAAGAGTATCGGGATGATGCATTGCAGATTCTTGAGCGGTGGAATTATCAGCAAGACGAACCGAATGATTTTCTTGCTGCGAAGGAAGCCCTGGAGAAAATGTGGCCGCTGCAGCTCTGTGGCGGCATTTTCTATATCGACCGGCATCCGGTAGCTTATTGTCTCGGAGAAGAGCTTGCGCTCGGTGAAAGCTTTGTGATACATTTCGAAAAAGCCGTTCTCGAAGAAGGTTTTAAGGGCGTTTATCAGTATATCAACCAGGCGTTCGCTTCGATACTGCCGGAGAAATACAAAACCGTAAACCGGGAGCAGGACCTCGGCGACCCCGGTCTGCGACATGCGAAAATGAGCTATCGCCCGGTGGATTTCGTCAAAAAGTACAAAGTCA
>CAZTDF010000242.1:0-6643 GCA_964612465.1 uncultured Pirellulales bacterium | reverse complement strand
TTTAGCCGGCCTCTGGTATTCGCGACCATCCCCAAGCTGCGCTTGAGGCTGCCACCCGTTTTACATCAATTCTATTGGGTGGCAGCCTCATCTCGATTGTCGTTTATCTCCGATGGGGATGGCTTTCCCCTGGCTAAAACACAAACTCCGCGAAAGCAGGGATCCAGGAACGTAACGGTTTGTGGATTCCCGCTTTCGCGGGAATGACAGATTGTGCTATGCTATTATCATTGAACGATTTGCTGTAGCATTCGACTCAAAAACGGGTTTTTTGAGTAAAGAAAAGATTTTATTTAGAGCAAAACATGGCTCTTAGGCGTTATATTAGCGACAATCGATTGTTCTGATATCAGATCCGTCAGGTCTGCATTGTTGGCTAAGGAATTGCCGGACTGGAAAGGTGAGTCCCGGATGCTCGAAGACAGATTACTCTTGTGGAAATTCAAACGCGGCAGCAGAGATGCGTTTCGAACGATCTACGAAAAGTACGCCGGGGATATGCTAACGTTGGCAGGTAACCTGTTGGACGACAAAGTCGGCGCCGAAGACATTGTTCAGGATGTCTTTATCAAGCTCGTCGAGTCTATTGGAACGTTCCATCTGACGGGCAGTCTGAAGAGCTATTTGGCAACCTGTGTAGCGAACCGCTCGCGTGACTGTATTCGAAAAAGAATTCGCCAGCGAAACGCCATGGCAAAGCAGGCGGAAAAAACGCCGGCCGGGACTAAAAGCACGGTTCAACTGGCAATATGCAGCGAGCAATTGCAGAAATTGAGTAATGCAATGACCGAACTTCCGTACGAACAGCGAGAGGCCATCGCCCTTCGCATTCACGGGAACCTGAGATTTCGACAGATAGCCGAATTGCAGAATGTTTCGACAAAAACAGTTCAAAGCCGGTACCGCTACGGACTGGATAAATTGCGGTCAACCCTGAACGGTGAGGTGAAAAAATGAGACCGTCGAAAAATATTGAAAAGTTAATCAAGAAACTGTGTTACAAAACCAGCCCCGAGACGCACGACAGAGTCATTGGCAATGTCCTGCAGGCGCTGGACGAAAAAGAAAAACAGAAACCAGGCATCATTAAGCCTGATCTATGGAGAATGATTATGAAAACTAAGATTACCAAATTGGCCGCCGCTGCAGTAATAATCGCAGCAGTGCTTGTCGGAATACACCTGTTGGGTGGTAACGGAGCAAACGCAATCTATGCAAGCGTTGTCGAACAGCTCCAATACGCCCGCACGTTAACTTATAGCGTCGTGACTCGCACGCCTGTCGAAAGTATGCCGACTTTACGGCTACAGATGGCATTTAAAGAACCCGGATACATGCGAACAACAACCGTAGATGGTTACATAAATGTTATTGATTGGAACCAGAACAAAGGTATTTCTCTCTGGCCGCCGAAACGAGAGTATATCGACTTCGAGGCGTCCAACTATCAGCACGATCCGGCTCAGGATCCTTTCATGGTCGTTGAAAAATTAAGAACGCTTCCCGACCAGGCTGATGAGGCGCTCGGAGAAAAAGAAATAGACGGCAGAGTGCTTGAAGGTTTCCGTGTCACTCAAGACGATATGATCAATACCGTTTGGATTGACCCGCAAACGGCACAGCTTGTTCGTGTGGAAATAGAGTACACGAACGCCCCGGGTATGAACACAATCATGACCGATTTTCAGTTTAACGCCGAACTCGACGACTCGCTCTTTAGCCTGACGCCACCGGAAGGTTTCACACCTATGCAAGTTCAGGCGGATGTTTCTACAGTCACTGAAGAGGACTTGATAGCATACCTGCAAATGTGGTCTACCTGGACAAAAGACGGCACGTTCCCACCGACGTTCAATCCTATCGAATTGCCGAAGGTTACTGCCGAGATGATAAAGCAAGGCAAGTTCGGCGAGGGAGAAACATCGCAGCAGGATCGACACGCTGAAGCGACGCTGATGTATCGCGGCATAATGTTCGTGACACAATTACCTGCCGAGAGCAACTGGCGGTATGCCGGCGAGAACGTAAGCTACGGCGACGCCGAAACGCCAATCTTCTGGTATCAACCTACAGGCTCGCAGACTTACCGTGTCATCTACGGCGACTTGAGCGTCAAAGACGTGGCACCGGAAGATCTACCCCAGTGAATCTTTTTAAGTGAGTGACATTAAAAAAGCCGGGCCAATTCGGCTCGGCTTTTTTACGTTTTTTCTCGCCCAGACAGACTATTTCCCGGGTAAGCTTCCGTAGTAAGGATACTGATCGAAGGCATCGCCTTTACCCATGACACGCGGGTCTTTCGTGGCCTTCAACTCGGCCATCAAGGCCGTAGCAAGCTTCTTTTTAATCCTGGCGTATTCGACCTTGCCCGCGATGTTGTCCAACTGGTCGGGATCCTTGTCCAGATCGTACAGTTCCTCGGCCGGACGCTTTGAGAAGCCCAACTCGAACAATCTCTTGACCTTCGGATCGTCACGATATTTCAGCATGTAAGATTTTGTGGGTGCCGCGTCAATGTCACCATACCCGTAATGCGTGCCGAGCGGACGGGCAACATTTATCTCCGTCGGCTTAGCGTAACCCTTAGGATCGCCGGCGGGCCAACGCTCCGGCTTGAAGTTGCGAATATACAGGAAATCATGCGTCCGTATCGCCCGCATCGGATAGCCGCCAGTGCCGGTCTCCTGGCAGACTACGTGACGCTCTTTGCCGGTCAGGACGTGGTCGCGCCGGGCGTCCACCCGGCCGGACTTGCCCGAGCGCAGAATATCCAGGAAACTGCGAGCGGTCATCTCCGCAGGCGGTTTCAAACCGGCCGCCTCCAGAAACGTCGGCGCCAGATCGGAGAGGCTTATGAAATCTTCAACTGCCCTGCCGCCCTGAACGGCGGCGGGCCAGCGAACCGCAAGCGGGACGTTCGTCCCCGTATCGTACAGGTTGCTCTTGCAGCGTGGGAACGGCAGGCCGTTGTCGCCGGAGATAACAACAAGCGTATCGTCAAGCTCGCCGGTCTCTTCGAGCATCTTCAGCAAATCGCCGACTTCGCTGTCAAATCGCTGAACCTCCCAGTAGTAGTCGCAGATATCTGTGCGGACTTCTTCGCTGTCCGGAAAACACGCCGGCACTTCAACATCTTCGAGCTTCATCCCGCTCTTTATGCCGGACTGCCATTTATACGCTCGATGTGGGTCGGTGCTGCCGAACCAGAAGCAGAACGGCTTGCCCTCGGGCCGGGCGTTTATAAATTCCCGGAAGTCCTTGTAGCGCGGCCCGGCGGGATTTCGTTTCCGCCCACCCGGCGCATCCCGGCCGGGACCCCAGCCCTTGCGGGTATAACCGACGTGATAGCCGGCCTCTTCCAGCAAGTCCGGATACACGGCGAATTTGGCCTGAAGCGTGCTCCAGAGATTGCCGCCCTCTTCCAGACGCCAGTGCCACTGCCCGGTCAGGATTGCCCCGCGCGAAGGTGTGCAAGACGGCGCCGAAACAAACGCGTTCTCGAACAGCACACCCTGCCGAGCGACCCGGTCGAATGTCGGAGTCTTTACGACCTTGTCGCCGGCAATGCTCGCGTGAGGCCAGGACCAGTCATCCGCCAGACAAAAAAGAATATTCGGGCGCTTCTTAGAAACCCCGCTTCCAAATGACTCGGAGGCATTAGCACATCCGGCAAAAGCCAGCGATGCAGCGCTGAATCCTATTTCCTTCAAAAAGTCGCGGCGAGAATTACATAAACAACTCATATTTGTTCTCCTGTCTATTTAGTTATAGACAACGCAATATGAAGCTAAGCGTTGAGATTGGTTATTTGAAGCTGAAGAATTTTCTGAGTTTGACCGGTAATTTTCTGTTGCTCACTTATTCGAACGGGCCAGACCCAGATAATCTTTTCTCTATCGGTAACTACAAGCACATCTCTGCGAATCCTGTGTGGGATCCGCTGGGCGGTCAGGAATTTGCCGAGCTTTTTTCCCTCGCTTTGGCCCAGAGGAATAAACCTGTCGCCGGCCCGGCGATGGCGGACAAACAGCGGCGGTTTTGTTTTATCCAAATCGAACCATTCAATCGAATCGGTTTTGGCGGCCTTGAATTTTTTAAAATCAACCTCATTCCTTTTGAGAACAATCGCCTGTATTACAAATTTTTTAAACGTTGTCTGTCCAGGAATTTCAATTGTTATAACCTGGCCTTTAGACGATATTGGTGGGGCAGGCCCCACTCTACTATTTGAAAAAACTAAATTCCCGTATTCATGCCGAACCGCGAATCCGCCGGGCAATTCCATTTTTCTGCCGGTGACATTTTGCTGCGCCAGTTGCAGTATGCCTTCATAATGTCCCTGCGTCAAATTTTTCTCGCCGCAACCGATATTAGCCAGACTTCGCCGAATCAGCTCGACTTTTACCGGCTGCGGTTCGGCAAGAAACAGCTTTAAGTCCAGCACGGTTTTCTCAACATCGCTATCAGCCAGGGAAGGCCACAACTCATCCGCCCTACTGCAAATCATGTCGTAGTACTTGCGCGCCGACCGGGCCAATTGCGACAACTGTTCCACGATCGAATCGGAACATTCTTGTTGCAACGCCGGCAACAACCGGTGCCGGATATAGTTCCGCCTGTACGTACAATCGGCATTAGTATGATCCCGGCGCCAATTCAGATTTCGCTGCTGCAGATACCTTACAACCTCATCACGCGTGAAACACAGCAAGGGCCTGATAAATTTAATCTCATCGGCAAAGGTTCGCTCCGGCCAGATGCCGCCGAGCCCGCGAAAACCCGTGCCGCGGCTCAACCGCTGGATGATGGTCTCAGCATTGTCATTTTTTTGATGTGCTGTAGCGATTCGGCTGCAGTTGTTGGCCTTTGCGATATCTATCAGAGCCTCCAACCGTAAATGACGAGCGGCCGTTTCGATTGACAACTTATGGAGACGGGCAAACCCGCGTACGTCCGCTCGCCTTGTCGTCACAGCCAACTTCAATTTCGTTGCCTGGTTGACTACAAACTCCTGATCCAAATCCGCTTCGGCACCTCTCAACTGATGATTGATATGAGCACAGAGCAACTCGGCATTGAAAAAGTTCCCGGCCTTAAGCGCATGCATCGCGTACATAAGCGCTATTGAATCAGCCCCGCCGGACACAGCAAGCAGGATTTTTTCCGCCGGGCCCAAAAGCCCGTTCGCCCTTATAAAATCGGCCAGTTTTTTCTCGAATTCGAGCGACATTTCTTTGGCATAAAAAACGGGCCTGATATCCAACCAGGCCCGATATTCCAACGCTGAAAAATTCTCTTACAAAACTTCTATCAACTTTAGTTCCCGCTTTCGTCGATCTTCTGCAATTCCTTTATCCGCTTTTCTGCAAACTCTCTCCATTCCCTATACTTGTCAAACTGACTTTCTATTTTGACAGCCTGTTGATAAAGCTGGAGTGCCTCGGCGTTTCGGTGCAGATTTTTATCCAGGATACGCGCCGCCCTAAACCTCGCTGGATGAGGAGTTTCAGGATCCCATTGGAAGGCCCTTTGGAAATACAAAAGCGCTATCGAGTAATCCTTGAAATATTCGTGGATTACACCCGCTTTATATGCCGCATCATCGATCTTGTCACTGGAAGGATGTTTCCTTATTAACTCCCTGTATTTCTCCAGAGCCAAACGTAACTGATTTTGATTCTTAAGAATTGGTAGCGTTCCGGCACTCTTATCAAGCTCCAGGGCGTCATAATAAATATCATCCGCATCAGGGATCGAAGCTCTGACTTTCAGATTGCCCGGGGCCACTTCCGCCTCAATAATGTAGTTATATTTTGGCATGGTATTCAACGCGGCTAATTCCTTATTGGCCCACTCAAGCTTCAAATTGTTACCGGTCCTTACGTAGTATCCCGCCAGCAATTCAAGGCCCTGCCGATAGGCCTGCCGATTGATTGCCATCTGCTCTACGATATCGGCCTCACTCGTATCAGCGATATTTACAACGCTCGCGGGTCCGATTTGTCTTGTGTTACGTGGCAGGAGCTGACCTTCGCCCCTGTCGACATTTTGACAACCAACCAATGCGTTAAGCAATACTATGAGCATTCCGGTACATACTATTCTTGCCATAATGGCCTCCTTTCAAACTTATAAACGAATCCAATTCTAATAATCAATAACCAATTATCAAGTAAAAGCCCGTTCGTCAAGAACAAACAACAAAAAATATTCAATCAATGACCTGCTAAGAATTCTAATGGCAATTACCACGAATTTCTACAACTTTTCATTTAATAATGCTCCGCAAACACTCGATTCCATAGTCAAAGGCAATATTTTGCCAAATCCGCATGAAAGAATAATAAAAACAAAGATTTCGAGGCAATTAAACACATTGTTTCATCGATACCATTATATTGATCATACCACCCGTTATTATACCAATTGTGCATAATCAATGCGCTTGTTCGTGTCATTTCGAGCCCATTCGGCTTCGCTCAGGGTAAACTCCGCGAAGCGGAGTCGAGAAATCTGGATTCAGACTGAACTTGCTTTTCGTTCGCAGCCAGATCTCTCCACTTCAGGCCGCTCCGCGGCCCTCCGGTCGAGATGACAGAGGCGCAGATTTTAATCACAATTGGTATTATACGTAGGTAAGCCC
>CAZTDF010000241.1:5411-6647 GCA_964612465.1 uncultured Pirellulales bacterium | reverse complement strand
TTTTTTTCGCTCTAAGTGAAAGCTATTACTTGAGCTATGACGAATTGCCCGGAAGGTCTGATAAAATTGTCGAAAAAAGCGTTACATTGGGCATCGATTGTGGCACTTAGCTATAGTTTTGACAAGACACTAATGAAAAATGAATGGGCAATCGAAGTTTAGAATTAGAAGCGATCGAGTTCACAGTAGAAAATCATACCCTCCTCCACGAAGCTGAGTTTGCCGGTTGCATAAAGATTGCGGCCGGCACGCTTCGCTTTAATCGAATGCATCAGACGGGATCTAAGCTGATAATAGGTAAATAATATAACCAACGTATGCACAGACCAGCAGTGAACCGCTCACCCGGCCAAGAACGCGCTTGCCTATTATTATAGCACCGGTAAAAGCAACGCTGATTACAACCATGATCCAGTAATCAGTTCCTCCTGCCAGACGGGATTCGACCTCGAACGGCCTTACGGTACCCGCCGCTCCGGTCACGAGAAGGGTGTTGAAGATATTCGAGCCGACAAGATTGCCGACAGAAATGTCGTGATGGCCTTTGAGGGCGGCCACAACACAGGTTACAAGCTCAGGAAGTGAAGTCCCGAACGCGATGACGGTCAGGGCGATAACTCTTTCGCTCAGGCCGATCCGTATACCGATAAATACCGCCCCCTCCACGGACATTTTTGCTCCCAATGCCAGGCCCACCAATCCGATGACAACGAACAGAATGGCTTTCTTAATATTTCGTACATCGTATTTTGTGTCCGGCTCAAGATTTTCGGAAGGGCGATCAGGCTGCCTGGATTCTCGCCGGGCGGCATAAACCGTTAGAATAATCAATACTGCAAATATGACTAATAAGATAACAGCTTCCGGCCTGCTTAAGTTCGAATCATGCAGTAAAGGCCACAACAGCAGCGCTACTGCCAACATGACCGGTATCTCACGAAACAGAGTTTTCCTTTGAACCCTGAGCGGTTGAATCAGAGCGACGAGACCGCCTACGAGCGCCAGATTAGCGATATTGGAGCCGAAAACATTGCCGACGGCTAAATCTCCGCCGCCTGTCTTTCGCAGGACGCCGGCAATACTCGCTGCGACCTCGGGCGCCGAAGTTCCCATTGCTACTACCGTCAGGCCGATGATGAGTGAGCTGATACCGAGTTTTTGTGCTAATCCAACCGCTCCGGATACCAGCAGCTCGGCAGACTTCCACAATATCAGAAGCCCAAGAACCAGAAGTAT
>CAZTDF010000241.1:2569-5311 GCA_964612465.1 uncultured Pirellulales bacterium | reverse complement strand
GACCTGGCAGCGCAAAAAGAGGCCAATCCAATCGGTGTAAGAGCCGCTTCGGTACCGCCGGTTATCATGATGTCGCTTCTTCCGTTGGCAATATTCAGATAAGCTTCTCCAATAGCATGAGTGCCCGATGCACAGGCGCTTACAACACAAAAATTGGAACCTCGCAGACCATAGCGGATCGCAATATTGCCGCTGGCGGCATTGGCCATAAGCCTTGGAACACAGAAGGGGGAAACCTTATTCGGCCCTTTATCCAGGATTCTCAGGTGCTGATCTTCGATCTCCTTGATACCGCCTATACCCGTACCTACGATAACACCGGCACGAAAAGCGTTTTCTTTAGAGAAATCGAGCCCGCTGTCATTTATCGCCTGACTCGCTGCAGCCATGGCGAACTGGGTAAAGCGGTCCATTCGCTTACTTTCCCGCCGATCAACGTATTTCGTCACATCGAAGTTCTTTATCTCGCCACCAAAACGTACGGGGTACGCACTGGTATCGAACGATCCGATAGTGGAAACACCGCTCTTGCCCTCGCAAAGTGCCGCGAAAAGCTCGTCAGCGGACTCGGCTAAGGCAGTTACACAACCCAAGCCTGTAATAACAACTCGCCGTTTATTCATACTGAAGCTTGTTCGCTACTCTTGGCTCTTGGATTGTGCTACATTTACAATGTAATCGACTGCGGCACCGACAGTCTGGATTTTCTCGGCTTCCTCATCTGGAATGCTCATATCGAACTCATCCTCGAACTCCATGACAAGCTCAACCGTATCCAGTGAGTCGGCATTTAAATCGTTGATAAATGAGGTTTCACGCTTTATCTCATTCTTGTCTGCGCCCATTTGCTCACTTATTATATCGATTACTTTCTTTTCTATCGCCACTACATCTACGCCTTCAGCACTCACTTGTTTATCCTCCCTAATAAAATTAGGAACCTATTTCATAAACTTACAATTAGTGTACAGCAACAAAACTGGGAAGAACAATTATTCTACGAATTTATTTCGGCGTGTTATATTACCCACAAAGACACTTATCTACAAACATTTTTTTTAATTTTTTCACATTGCCATTCCGCCGTCCACGCAGAGTACCTGGCCGGTGATATAGCCGGCGTCGTCTCCGGCAAGAAAAGCGACAGCCCTGGCCACGTCTTCGACCTGGCCGAACCGCCGGACCGGAATAATCTGCTTTGCGGCGTTTTTAACGGCATCCGGGAGCACAACTGTCATTTCGGTCATAATAAATCCCGGTGCGATGCAATTTGCCGTAACATTTTTCTTGCCGACCTCCCGCGCAACAGACTTGGTCATACCAATAAGCCCCGCCTTGCTGGCCGCATAGTTGCTTGAACCGGCCTGTCCCATAACTCCCGCTACGGAGCTTAAGTTTATAATACGGCCGAACTTATTTCTGACCATTGACCTGACGGCAACGGCCGTCGCGATAAAGGCGGCACGAAGATTGACGTTGATAACACGGTCAAAATCATCTTCTTTCATTTGCATCATCAGCTTATCACGAGTAATGCCGGCATTATTCACCAGAATTCCTACCCCGCCGTGATCCGAAGCCAGTGATTCGAGTGTTTCGGTGAGTTTATCCGTATCGGTTATATCTACACATTTGGTGATTACCGTAAAACCAGCCTTTTTTACAACATCCTCAAGCTCCGTGAGCTGCTCGGCATTGATATCCAGCCCGGCAACGATCCTGTCCTGCTTGAGCAGCTCAAGAACGATTGCCCGGCCAATCCCTCTGGCGGCACCTGTGACAACAGCCAGCCTTTTTTCCGACATCCTTGCTATCTCCCAAATAAATTCACGAAAGGCATTAATATGCCGGGCACCGGATTTACCCGGCGGTCTGTTCCAGCAAATCCTTAACCGCCTTTGAATTACTTAAATTGACGACCTTTGTTTTCCTGTGAATTCTTTTCATAAGTCCTGTCAAAACTCTTCCCGGCCCGATCTCATAGAACATCTCGAGACCATCGCCTAAAAGCCGCTCCATACATTTTTGCCATAAAATCGGACAAGTCAACTGCTTAATAAGGCCTTCCTTAATTTTTTCGCCCGTCTGGTAATATTCCGCGTCGATATTGGCGATTATCCGTGTTTGCGAAGGTTCCGTAATTTCAGTATCGGCCAACGCTTTTGCAAGCGCATCTGCAGCACCGGACATCATTCTGGTATGGAACGCTCCGGCGACCTCCAGTCGTACCGCTTTTATGGCTCCGACTTTCAGGGCCAGCTCTTTCGCCCGCCGGCAGGCTTTTTTTTCGCCGCTGATGACGATTTGGCCGGGGCAGTTGAAGTTCACAGGCTCCAAAAGATCCCCTTGGCCAGCCTCCTCACAGAGCCTATAGGCCGTATCTTCATCCAGGCCGATAATGCTAACCATTGCTCCTTCGTTAGCCTCGGCAGCGGCCTGCATGGCCTGCCCGCGTTTTTGTACCAGCAACAGTCCATCCTCAAAGCTAATCACTCCCGCGGCGTACAGGGCGGTATATTCGCCAAGGCTAAGGCCTGCTGTTACATCCGCGTTAATTCCTTTTGTGGCCGGCTCAGTTCTGAGAACCTCTAAAATAGCTGCTGATGTGGTGAAAATAGCCGGCTGTGAAATTGTCGTGCTGCTCAATTCCTCTGCAGGGCCTTCGAAGCACATTCCGCTCAGGTCGAAACCGATAATTTCGTTTGCCTTCTTAAAAATCTCTGCCGCTGCGGGAAACAAATG
>CAZTDF010000241.1:0-2469 GCA_964612465.1 uncultured Pirellulales bacterium | reverse complement strand
GGCAATTTTAACCGCTTGGCCGCGGACTCAATGATTCTTGCGTTCATCTGATGTGAAACGACCATTGCAAGGTCATCAATGCTCAAATCACAAACATCGAGACAATCCTTAACAGTTTCAACGATCCGCCGAATCGCCTGCTGATAGACTTCCCTGCCCTTTATTTGCATATAAATTTTCTTCGGATCGTCCAGCTCTTTGCTCACCGGATAGCGAGAACCATACGCCTGGCAGTTCAATGCTTCCCAGCGGTTTCCGTCCGAATGCATCGTGCTGTACAAAATACCCCTTCGTCCGTCTTCTTTTCTTTGTAGCACCACGGCACCGGCACCGTCCCCGAAAAGAATACAACTCGCCCGATCTGTCCAGTCCGTGATCTTGGTCAAAGTTTCAGCCCCTATGACGAGGGCGTTATTAAGTCGGCCGCTTTCTATAAACTGCTGCACGATAGACAGGCTATACACAAATCCGCTGCAGGCGGCGGACAAATCGAACACCCATGCTTTCTTTGCTTTAAGAGCCCGCTGCACAAATGACGCCGTCGAGGGAAAGACCATTTCCGGCGTTATAGTTGCCACAATAATCAGTTCAAGATCCCGGCCATCAAGATTTGCCTCGGCCAAAGCCCTCTTTGCCGCTTCCGTGGCTAAAAATGCCGTGCTCTCATTGTCCTCGGTAATATGCCGAACCTTGACACCGGTCCGGGTCGTGATCCATTCGTCCGAAGTGTCAACCATCTCTGCAAGCTCATCATTGGTCAATAATTTCGCCGGCGCAAATGAGCCGTGACCGGCGATGACAGCACGAAAAGCAGGGGGGTGACGGTTCGTTTGATTATTCATCCGTCGTCCTTACGTTAGTTCCCGAAAGATACTTAATGATCTTGTCATTTATTTTTTCCGTGTAGAATCTTTTAGATGCTAAAATCGCATTTTTTATCGTTCTTGCCTGACTTGAGCCATGACAGATTACCGCCGTACCGTTAACGCCCAACAACAGCGCGCCGCCATACTCATTATAGTCATACTTCTTGTAAATTCTTTTCATTACCGGCTTAAACTTCATCGCAAGCCGAATTTTCTCTTCCATCAGTTCGTCCTTAATCGCTTTAAATAGACCGTCAACAAGACCTTCAGTAAGCTTTAGAATCACATTACCGACGAAACCTTCAGCAATTACAACCTCACAAGCCCCCCTGAAAATATCTCTTCCCTCAATATTTCCGACGAAGTTCATATTCGAATCAGACTTCATTAACCCGCGTGTTTTTTTGACGAGTTCGTTACCCTTTGCATCTTCGGAGCCGATACTCATTAGGCCAACTCTTGGATTTTCAATCCCAAGCAGATGTTTCGAATACACGCTCGCCATGACTCCATATTGATAAAGATGTATCGGTTTACAGGCAATATTCGCACCAACATCACATATCGTTACCGGCCCTCCAGGGGTTGGAAATACAACCGCTATCCCGGGGCGATTCACGCCCGGCAGGTTTCTCATCCTCATCTGGAAAGCCGCAACACAGGCACCCGTATTGCCCGCCGAAATGACCGCATCAGCCTGACCTCTTTTAGCCAGCTTGGCAATCGTTGCTATTGAACTCTTGGGTTTCCTGCGAAGAGACTCTATCGGCACATCGTCCATGGCGATAATATCAGGAGCGTGCACGACACTAATCATACCGCTTCGGGATGGCTTAGATGGTAATCGCGCCTCGATTTCCTTCTCGGGACCGACAAGAATCAACTCATCATCTTCGGCAAGAAGTTCAATCGATTCGAGCACACCGGCGATAATCTCATCAGGTGCATTATCGCCTCCCATTGCATCGATTGCTATTCGCATCCTTGAGTTGCCCTTACTTAGACTCCTTGCCGAGTTTCAACGTAATTTTCGGATTGACATAACCACAATTATCGCATGCCGCATGAGGCAGCTTGGCCTGATCGCACTTTTTACAGACCGTATAGTTCACAGCCCTCAGACTATGGTGGCTCCGGCGAGTCCGGGTTCTGCTTTTACTGGTCTTCTTTACTGGTAACATTCTATACTACTCCAATACAAACGTCATATATCCACTTAAGACGCTACTAATCGTCCATAGACACATCTCTTAAAAACATACCAAAAACTGCTTAAATAGTTAATCGCCGCTATTTTGTCAAGCGAAATTTGTTTTTTATGCTTGAGTCGGCGCCACCGAGATAAAGCCTGCACAATAGCCCATAGAATCGAATACGTCGAAATAGCCAATAATAGTGTTCGAGACACGTCCCTAATTATTTCCATTTATCGATTTTTGACATTAGCAGATAAGTATGGTAATATTTTAAAAGGCTTGCGGTTTTTGTGTTTTTTAAGAAATAGAGGGAATAAATACCCAATGGCTGATGTACCCTCCAGAGTTGCTGAACTTGTCGAAACGTTTGACCGGCATATCGAAGCATATCGTTCACAGCAGTACAA
>CAZTDF010000240.1:0-6681 GCA_964612465.1 uncultured Pirellulales bacterium | reverse complement strand
TGGCATTCAGTTGGTTATAAAGACTATTGTTTAACTTTAGAGATCATGCCAAACGCATGATCGAACAGGTCCCACCCTACCGAAACTGTAAATCATTAAAACTAACGTTTTATGTTAACTCAATGTTGATTTACAAAAAATGAATAAAAAGAAAGCTTTAGGCGTATAATAGTTTAGGAAGTATAAGGGCAAAAGGAAAAGATAGCCCGGAGACAATAGACGGAGGTGTCTTTTGTGGTATACTGCGCTTGCAATTGCTTATATTAAAATTTATGGCCTCTGGCTTGCAATTGCGGCTATTTATATTTTTGGCCTATGGTGGTGCTATGAGGTCATTACCCGCTTTCGGCAGGATTTGAGGGAGATGTTCGAACTTAAAGAAGTTGCCCGAACTCTTGTTATAATCTTCGTTTGGATAATCACAATCCCAATCATGCTCGGCTTGACCATCTACGGCTATGTGCTTGTCGGCAGACTTGTCTGGTTCGTTCGGACCCTATAGCAAAGCCGAACGAGGCAGTTTTGACACATCTATTTGGAGATTCCTGTAAGACTGTGGAGTATTAGCTGGATTGAACAGTGAATGGTTCAGCATGGTCTTCTTTTTCTATCTTTTAGTTTATATCGTTCATAATTATATTGGATTTATGCTGGATCTGAAAATAGACACCTGTTTCGAACGGCTTGGGAACATTATTACTAAAAAGTTGGATTCGGCCCAATTAGAAAAACTAAAAATAGGTCGCAAATTAGACCTCTTTATGATTTTCTTTAGTGGAGTTATACTTTTGTTGTCGATACTCGCCCGGCAGCGCCCGCTTATGCTGTGCATTATCCTGGTAACTTTGACAATTGCCAATTATATATCCAAAAGCGTTGTGTTCGCTCTAAGGATCAAAGGTTACTCTAAGCGTATCGAGGAACTCATTTGCCAAACCGGAGACGATACGGTTTCTCAGGAACTGTCTGTAGAATAATAACAATTGTGATTGAGATTTGCGCCTTTGTCATCTCGACCGAGGCGAAGCCGAGTGGAGAGATCTGGCTGCGGACAAATAGATACAAGTCACGGACATTTTTTCAGATTTCACTTGATATCCACCTCTGAATATGATATAATATACATCTAACTAATGGATTAGTTGATAGTTCGTAGTTAATATTCATTTTTTAATCGGGGGGATCTAATCAATATAAAATGCCTTTTTCGAATTATGTCAGAATTGTTCTATAGAAAAACTCCATAATCGGTCATTGCGAGGCCCGAAGGGCCGTGGTAATCTTCTGCATTTTAAGCAGAAAAGGCTAATTTGAAAAAACAAACCCAATTTTCGAAAGGGCAAGATGAGCATAAGTATCTATTTGAAAGGGGATTATGAAGAATTTCACGCCTTGAGACAGCGAAAAAACAAACCCAATCAAACCCAATATTATTTAGCCCCCGGATCTTCTGGGGGTTGAAAACACAAGTTGAAAAAACAAAGCCAATGTTAATATGGGGAAAATAGCGTTAATGTAGTGATAGCATGGACTTATGGGGATTTTAGCAATTTTGAGCGGTTTTGGGCGGCAAAAAACAAACCCAATCCGCCAGGGCTCTTGATGCTGACGAGGAATCGGCGGACAAGTCAAAGCCAATTAAACCCAACTTCGGGATTTCGAAAATGCAATCGAATGCTGAAAATTTATATAATTCAGATCAAATCGCAAGCCTCGACCGGCATCCAGTGCTGGTCCTTTCCGTCCCATTTGACGTTGCAGCCGATGGGATTCGTCAAGGCAGCGGATACGGATTTACCCGCCAGATGCTCCTCGAGCGCTCTTTCGAGATCGTTGACCGTTATTTTGCTCGCATCGCGGGGATTATCCACGCCCCGGCCGGTGTAAATGAGTCTGCGGTCTTTGTCGAATACGAAAAAGTGCGGCGTTCGCAATGCACCATACGCTTTGGCTACCGCCTGAGGCTCGTCATAAAGATAGAGCCATGGGAATTTGCGCTGTTTCATCCGTGCAACCATATGCTCGAAATCGTCTTCGGCATAGGTGTTCTTACTGTTGGAGTTGATGCCGACGAATTTCACGCCTTCAGGGGCGAATTTTTCCGCCGTCTGCCGGGTAACCTCGTCGGAACCGATTACATAAGGGCAATGGTTACAAGTGAAGAAAATTACCAATACCCCGGCATCGTCGAAATCGGACAACTGGTATGTTTTGCCGTCCGTGGCGGGCAGTTTGAAATCCGGCGCCTGTGCGCCCAATTGTAATGTGAAAGCCATAATTTATGCTCCTTAGAATTAATAATAAATCTAAGCAATTCGGGATTAACGTATCGGGCCGCAATCTTATCACCGGTCTTTTCGAACCAGCCATGCCCGAGCCGGCAATCCGGCTGCCAATTCTATGCCGGAGTGCGGAAAAATTAAGCCCACTTCTGCAATTCGATAATATTTCCTTCGGGATCGGTCATGTAAATGAATGTGATGGTACCGGCGCCGCGAATCTCGACGGTTACCAGTTCCCCAACGCACTTGCCGCCTGCTGTGACGACCTCGTCTCTGGCTGCTTCTACATCGTCAACCTCGAAGGCAATATGCGCAAAGCCCGGTCGATTGATTGCAGTTGCCGGGCGATGCTCGGCCTTGTTGTACTGGAATATCTCGAGCGTAGGCCCATCGTCGCCATAACCCGGCAGCCGCAGATGAACACCGCGAATCTCGGCACCGGTAACGCCAGTACAGCGTTGGACCCATTCATCCGCGGCGGCCCTCTCCGGCGGCACAGGCTCACAACCAAATACCTGCCGGTAAAACCCGGCAAGCTTCCGCCAATCGGCGGCGACAATATTCGTATGTCTGTACTTCGCCTTCATCATCTTACACTCAAACCTCCGTCATCAGCCGCAGCCTGTCGGACACTGGCGGCAAGCCCTGGTCGGGATGGACTATTGAGCCGTGACTCCTGTTATGGTGTCTTTGTCCATCCACTCATGTTCTTTGATAATCATCTTACTCATATTCTTCAGCAGTGCCAGAACCCGCTGAAAATAAGCACGTTCGTCGAAACGCAGATTGTTGTGTTTGAACAAAAGACAGTCCACGCCCCGGCTCAGATCGTAGCCGAATCGTGGCAGGAAAAATCGAATCCAACTCAATCAACTCCAGTATTGATCTGTTGCTCAAACTCCGGAAAGTATTTATTGATGACTCTCACATTGAAGCTTGAAAGTATAGATTCTTTGCTTTCTCGTTGAAGCAGAAATTTGAAACAGCTTTTTATAAAATCCTCTTTTGTTGTTGCTTCTTTCGTCAGTGCTTGGTAGTAATCATCGTCCAAAATAACCAGGTGAATTGTGCTTGAGTCTTCCTCACTTACAGTTACCTCGAACTTTTCACCATTTTTTCTTCGAACTTCTATCATTAGTCATCCGTTATATTTAATACTTCATTTATCGCCTTTATAATGGTATTTTTCGGTATTGCGCCTATTGACATTTGGGGTTTATCATTTAGCGGCACAAAAAGTATGCTGGGTATACTCTGAATACCAAAAGCTGCCGCTAATTCCTGCTGAGCGTCTGTATCTATTCTGTAAATATTGAGCTTGCCTTCGTACTCGTCAGCAATTTCCTGCAGAACAGGCTCAACCATTTTGCACGGCCCACACCAATCCGCATAAAAATCAATGATACAAGGCAGTTCGCCTTCAAACTTCCATTCTTTGTTTTGCTCATAATTAAAAACTTTTTCCAAAAAATCGTCTTTCTTTAAGGATTCCATAAAATATTCTCCAATCTTAATTAATCCAGAAAAACCATCGTTTTCCTTACTCATTTCTTCGACTTTTCCTTATATACAGCTTCAGCCTCCTTTTTCTTCGAACGTCCTGCTGATCAAGAACGAAATCCAAAGTGGAAAATGACCCTAATTGCTTCACCATGTATAATGCACTGTGTATGTGATAACCTGCTCCTTGTCCGGATCCACGGCAACGCGGAATTCGATGGCCTGACTATCCGTCTTGGTGTAATCGTGGCTCGCTTTTGTTATTTCCCAGTTGCGTTTGCGGTAGAGATGCTCAACAACTCTAATTTCCACACTCTGGTTCTCTTTGTGATTGCGCACTTTGATTTCGAAAGACTCATCCGCCACGCGGCGTACATTGTCGGTCCTGAAATTAACCTGCTGTCTTTCACCCACGAGATCAAAGGCATTTCCCGTATAAACCCGTACCGTTTCGTCACGCGGTGTATGGTCGATGGTATTCTCTCCCGTGAATTCCAACTGCCCGTCATCATCACGCCGGTAGAACCGTACCCGCCCCTTCGGCAGCGGAATTCCAAGACTGTTCTCTTCGGAATTCTTAAATTCACGCATGACCCTTACCTTCGTGTTCGAGCTGGTCCCGTAGTCGGGTCTTTTGCGCATGTTTTCCGATGGCCAGCCACGTCGAGGATCGATATTGGCCCCGTCATATACATACAAACTCACCGACTTTACACTCCCGGCCCTGACAAACTCAACTTGTTTTGTCTGCTTGTCTCGCAGCGTCGTCCGCCTGTTAAGGGCATAGAGATGATATTCATCAAAGGCTTTTTCCGATACAGGTGGTCTCGCACCGGCCGCCATTCCACTCATACCGCCGGCATAAGCTACGCGAGTATCCCTTCGGATCTTGCTGACGTCGCCGGCCATCAGTTTGATTCGGGCGTTTTCGAATGTCTTGCCGCTGTTGTTATTCATCGTGACCCACCCGATAAGGTCCATTACGTCGCCCTTCTCAGGATAGATCAGATTGTAGTCCGCCTCCCAGCTCATGCCACCGGTGATATAGCATAACTCTGCGTCGAAGCGTGCTTGTTGCTCGGATTCTATAAGCCAGTGCAGCGTCGGCTTTAGAATCGTATCGTCCTTGAGCGACGGAAAGAGCGGCTCGCCGGGCAGGCCGAAACGCAGCCGTCCGCTGACTTCGATGATTGGCTGTTTCTGAGGTACACGTTGATTGAAGTATTCAACTGTCCTGTAAAACTCTTCCATATCGCGGATGGTATTGGGTGGTGGCACGCTCCCGCTTCGGATAATCCTGCCGCGGACCATCTCAGACTCGGTGATAAAGTCGATCTCCTGGCCTTCGTATAATGACAAAAGCAACTCGGTCGAAACCGGATCGGCCCGATAGTTCTGCTCCAGTATTCTAAAGGTGTACTTTCCCACCGGGTCACGCAGAATTACAGACGCCGGCTCGGCCTGGGCGGTGATGTCCGTAACGGTGACCTCATTGTCTCCCTGCTTAAGTGACAGCTCGACCTGGTCCCTTACCACGGCAAAGTCCTGATTGTAGATTGTTAACGAAGGCTCAGCAAAAGTCACTATGGTGTTTGCTATCACCAGGCTGAGCACGATCACGCATGTTTTGATAGATTTCATAGGACATTCCTTTCTGCCATCGGGCGATTAATCGTTATATTCTCCATAAGACACAAAAGAACACCGGCTCTGTAACATGAAGCGAGCCATAATTTCGCCTTTGATCGCTGTCTGCTCGAAAGGATACAAACTTCCGCTCAATTAATCAAGGAATTTCATGCCGGTCTGAGGTAGACTTCTATAGAAATCGGATACAGACGGGCTTCCCCACCGATATTTTGCTACCCGTTGGCTCGAGGGAGCCGATCTTCAGGTCGATCCGGAAGACTACGACACTATCACTACCCTGGTTGGCGACGAGGCAGAATCTGCCGGTCGGGTCGATGTTGAAGTTCCGCGGCGTCTTTATATTGGCTCTCTCGTGCTCGACGAACGTCAGCGTCCCTTTGGCCGGGTCGATGCGATAGACCGCGATGCTGTCGTGCCCGCGGTTCGAGCCGTAGAGAAACCTGCCGCTCGGATGTACGCGGACCTCGGCGCACGAGCTTGATCCGGTAAAACCGTTCGGAAGCGTCGTGATGGTTTGAATTTCGGTCAGAGTGCCCGAAGCCGGCTCGTAGGCAAAGGCGGTAATGGTGCCGCCCATCTCATTGATAACATAGGCGTACCTGCCGTCGGCGCCGAAGGTAAAGTGCCGCGGCCCGGCACCGGGCTTGACCTTCGCGAACGCCGGATCATTGGCGGTGATTGTCCCTTTCTCGACGTCCAGCTTGTAGATCATGACCTTGTCGAGGCCGAGGTCGGCTACGAATACGAAGCGGTTGTCCGGGCTAACGTTGATCGAGTGGGCGTGCGGGCCTTTCTGGCGCCGCGGATTGACGCTGGCCCCTTCGTGCTGAACGAAGCCAGTCGGCTCGGCGAGGCTGCCGTCCGATTTGATTAGAATCACCGATACGCTGCCGCTGCCGTAGTTGGCGACCAGCACGTTTTTTCCCGAGTGATCGATATTGACGTGGCACGGGCCCGAACCGCCTGACGGCCGACTGTTGAGCAGCTTCAGGTTCCCGGTGTCCGGTTCTATTGCGTAGGCACTGACGGTGCCGGTGCGGCCCGATTCGCTGACGGCGTACAGAAACTTGCCGCTCGGGTGGATCTCGAGAAACGACGGATTTTCAGCCTTGACTGCAAGCACCGGGGCCGAAAGTTCGCCAGTTTCGGTGTCGAGTACGCTACGGTAAATCCCTTCGGCGGCGTTGCGTCCCGATGTATATGTCCCGAAGTAGACCGGCAGCGATTCGGCGTAAACCGTCGATAACGC
>CAZTDF010000239.1:3022-6737 GCA_964612465.1 uncultured Pirellulales bacterium | reverse complement strand
CCTTCAAGCGTGGCTGCAACGAGCTTAGCTGTAACCGAGAATAAAGATGCCTCGGTGCGCACCGAAGAGCATAAAATCATTATTAACACGCACACTCAATCGGCGGTAATCGAAAAGGGATTCCTGACCTCGCTGGTGAGCAAGAAAACTTCTGAGCAGTTCATTAGAGGCGTTGCGGTTGATAAATCAGCCGCGCTGCAGCTTATCTATCGGGGCGATGAAACCATTTCCGTCGATGAAAGCAAGTTCGGCAATATCACGACCCGTCAAATCTCCCCGCTCAAAGCGGAGATTGTTTTTCACAGTTGGGATGGCGACGGCGTCATTTTGGTATCCGTGGAGCCGGAAAGCGGCGATATCCTTATCGAACCATCGGCTTATTCATCCCGTCCCGGGGTGCTGGCCTGTCGATGGAACATGGCCGGCATTCGCCCCGATCTCGAACTCGTCGCCCCTTTCTTTCAGGGAATCAAACTCAAGCTGGATGATTCTCTTATAGCAAACACCCACTGGGATTGGCCGCTCTATTGGGAAGCGGGGTTGGCGATTCTGCAATCGAATAAAGGGGGCTTCTGGATTCATACCCGGGACAACCGTTATCTGTATAAAGGCCTTCAAGTGGGTTCGGGGCAGCAGAAGAATCATTTGGGATTCGACACCCAGGCGTACGGCCCGATAGATGATAATTTGAGTGCCGGCGGACTCGTCTGGCGTATCAATGTGTTCGAAGGTGATTGGGAGACTCCGGCCGAACAATACCGCGGCTGGCTGTGGGACGCCTATAATCTTAAGGCCGAAGAACAAAAGCGTCAGGCATGGACAAGGGACGTCAAATTTGCTGTTAGCTGGTGCCCGGGCGAAGGAAGTATTCTGGATGCGATTTCGAAAAAAGTTAATCCCAAACATTGCCTGATTCATTATCCGAACTGGCGCACAGATCCCTACGATGAGAATTACCCCGCCTATATCCCGAGCGAATCGGCTAAGGCTTTTGTTAAAAAAGGCCAGGCCATGGGTTTTCGAATGATGCCGCACTTTAATGCAGTCGATATGGATCCGTCGCACCCGGCATATACTTATCTGCGAGATTTTCAATACCGCGGAATCGAACGGAAGGATTTACGCGGGTGGAGCTGGTACCGCGGGCGTGGCCTCGGCGTGCCGGAATCCAATGCGAGCAGACGAAACAATAGAGACAAAAAGGTCATGGTCAAGGTGCATCCCGGCCTGAGTATGTGGCGGTCCATCCTGGGGCAGAATATCCTGGAAGCGAGTCGGGAATTAAACCTCGAAACGGTCTTTATCGATGTGACGCTTGTCTCTCATAATCTGCACAACTGTTTCGTCGAAGCGACAACACCCACCGAGGGCATGAAAAAAATCATCAGTCATGTGGCCTCTCTGGGAGGGGGATTAGTCGTTGGCGGTGAGGGACTCAATGAAATCACCATGCAGGGTCTGTCTTTCGCCCAGGCCCATCTCTTCAAGAGCTGGCACAGCTCCATAGAGGGGCTTCAGCGTACCGGCGGATGTAAGCTCAATGATTTCCTTTTTGGGAAACTATGCCGGACGTTCGGATATTCCAATCTGTCAGGTCGCGATGAGGATCAGACGCTGCGTATGAAGATGCATCTGGAACATGGAGCGATTCCTACCGTGACTATTCGTTCAGCGAAGGATATCGAGTCGCCGAACCCGTCTGTGAAACAGATGCTGGACATGGCGGGTAGTTAAGGGCAATGATCGGCACGGGTACTTACAAAAAGGTCGCAGCAATTACAGCTCTGCTGTTTATTGCCGGCGTCTGCCCGGCCGAATATGACCTGTATTGCATAGGCAGCAGCTACATCATAGACCATCAGTACATGCAATCCATGGCCGAGGCCGCAGGTATTCCTTTGAAGGCCGGTCGCAGTGAGATTTATGGCAACATGCGAACCATCCGCGTGCTTACCGAATCCAGACCGTTGAACTCGGCCAATCCGCTCCATGAGTTGCTCACTGGTACGGCCGACGTTTTAGCGATGACTGCGACGCGTCCCTGGCTCTATACCGAATCCGAGGCCGAAGCCTGCGCCTACTTCGGTGGGCTGCTTTTGGAGAATAATCCGGACGCTCGCATTTTAATCCATGATTACTGGACGGTTTTAACGCCGGACAGGTCACTCTACCCGGAGCTGCATGGCTGGGACAACGTTTGGGGCATGCACTTAGGTGCGGTCAAGATAATCAACCTGATGGCCAATGAACTGAACCACAAGGTGTACATCGCCCCCGTAGGTGCGGCCGTTCAGGTGATGAGAGAAAAAATTGCCGCCGGTCAGCTCGAAGACTACAAAAATCCTGACGATTTGATGAGTGACAGTATCCATCTTAGCCAGATGGGGCGTTACGTTCAGGCCTGCCTTACATTCTGCGGCGCTTACCGGTATGATGTGCGCAAACTGCCGGGCGATGCCCTCGGCGGCAGGGACCGTCAAAGGCTGAAATTCAGCCCCCACGACGCAGCGATTATCCACGGTGTGGTTTATGAGACTGTAAGAAATACGCCTTATTCGGGTTGGTATAAGAATGAGCCGGACAGCGTCGATGCTTACCTGTTGCACCTGAAGGCCGGCCTGAAAAACTGGGAATCCTTCGACGAAATGTATCCGGTTTCCGGCACCGGCACGTTCACGGGCGACAACGGAATTGTATGGAATTACACCAACGTCGACTCCAGCAAAGACGAGGAGACTATGACCGACGCTTTTATTATTATGCGCAGCGGTTCAACGCTCTCGGCAACCATCCCCGGCGGCATCGAAGAGCTGCATTTTGCTATGAATAAAAATGCTGAAATTGAAGTGGCGGTTGACGGCATATCGAGGGGAACGTTCAAACCCACAGGCCAGGGTATTTGGAATAGCCATTATTTCAAGATTGGGGATTTGAAAAAGACGGGGGACGTGACAGTTGAGTTTATCTGCAGGAGCGATAGAGCCGTCATGGATAACATCTCGTGGGCTATCCCTGATTAGGCACTCGAACAACCGTGACTCGTGGTTCGAGCAGGGGGGCTGGGATTATTCGATCATTGGCCGAGATCCATCTGGTTGGGCGAACCGGGTGTGGGGTTCTGTTGGTAGCTCCAGGAAATACCTCCGTCCGGGAACCGGCCGTATGACACATCCTCGAACTGGCCGTCGAAAAGAATCGAGTCGATGATAGTTTTGCCGTCGCTGTCGATAAGTGCAATTGTCTCGCCGCTGATGCTGAGCTTGTAGTTCGTATGGTAAACGCCCTGCGTGCCGTCATCGTCGGCGTAGAAGATGAGGTATTGGCCGGGCCCGATGCTCACTCCGGCGTCGATTTGCCATTTGGTCAGGTCCTGGAAATCGTCGCTCAGGTACATGCCTTCGAGATTTATCGTGCCGGGCGTGCCGTTGTATATCTCGATCCAGTCGGGAAATTCGCCGGGCTCGTCTGGGTCTTCGAGCGTCACATGGTTGGAGGCCATGAATTCGTTAATCACAAGCCCCTGCAGTCCGACTGTGAACCGTGCTTCTGTCAGGGCGCCCCACTGGCCGGCATGAAATGTACGGGCTTTGGCCGTTGTGGTCCGGTCCAGGATAATCGGCGGCGAGGCGGAACCTGCTATCGTACCGACCAGCTCAAGGTCGAAGCTTATGTCCGAGCTGGAGCCGCTGACCTGATGAATCTCGACGGCGATAAT
>CAZTDF010000239.1:0-2922 GCA_964612465.1 uncultured Pirellulales bacterium | reverse complement strand
TCCTTGTACTGCCAGACCGAACCCCGGCTGATTAATGTCATGCTGGTAGTAGCATCCTCGAAGATTGCCGCGTTCGGATTGATGCCGCCGCCCAAGAGTCGCGGATCGGAGCCGTCCAGTGTGTAATAGATCGTTCCCGGCGTGCCGTTACTCTGTGACATGAGCAGTTCGAATCCGGGTGTCACTTCTCCGCCGTGTTGGTTGAATGATATCAATGCCATATCCGGGAACATGCTCACCGAGCGCATCTGGTTGATGACGATCTGGGTCCGCCCGGGGAAGAAGGTGTTGACCATGTAATTGTTCTGCCCCTCCCAATCGTCCTTGGTGCGTGGAGTATTTCTCTGGGCATCGCCCCATCGTGCCGACTCGGCAATAATCGCCAGATCGATCTGGTCTGCCCTGTCCATCCATCGGTTGATATTCGGCGCTGCTGTCAAAAGGCCATCGTTCCAGAAATACATGTTCACCCGGTCGGCGAACTGCATTAGATACTCCGGATTGGCGGTTAGGCGTATATGGAGCCAGGCCGGATTAAAATGACGCCACTGCTGTCCGATGGAACGATCCGTAGGGTCGGTCAGGAGCCGGCCTTCGTTGACTCCACCGTTGGCGCCCAGAGAGTGCTCGGCATCGTGACGATACCACGTGAATCCTTCCTGCCGGACGCGATTGTAGATGGCGAATACGTTGTTCGAGATGTGGCCCCAGCAGCTCACCGGTGCATCGGGGTCGCCTGTGTAGTAGGTGCAGATCATATAATCCATGAGGTTCTCGGGATCGAGCAGTTTCTCTCCTGTTAGATTATCCGGTGTCCTGACAGGCCTAAGGGCCTGCACGGCAAGGTATGCCCCTTCTGTGGCAAAGCCGGCGACCGCAGCGTTGTACAGCCGCTGATATGCAGCCATTGTACCGTCGGTAGCGTGCAGGGCTCGTGAGCTCGATGAGTCATTTTTAATCACATCATACTCTTCTTTGTTTCCGCCCAGGTACGACTCGGCGAAATCGGCGTCGGCACGTTCCTGCGTCTGATAGAGACCCCAGTAGTGTCCGTTTAGATAGAGATGGTAGTATCGACTGCGGGTGTAAGGCTGGCCCATGTCACGCTGTACGTCGCGAGAGAAAACGTCGCGAATGAGCGTATTCTGGGAGCTTCCCTCGTACGACCAGGAATTGTTCTGGCTGGTGCGCAGATCGATTTTGTCGAACTCGTCGTCGCCCTCGCCGCCGAACAGTGGGTAGCGGAGCTTTCCTGCACCGTATTCACTGCGAAAAAACAGACGAAAGGAATGCTTGGGATTGCTGCCGCTTCTGCTGAATGCCCCGCGTATCCGCAGGCCCGCGTCAAGCCCGAATCCCGGCGTCCCGTCCGGATGGATCAGCTCGACAGACGTGCGCCGCTCCCAGTTTATTCCATCGTTACCGGCGTGGACATATATGCCGGTGGATCGGTCAAAAAGATTCGCCAGATCCGTTACCAGCGAGATTGTCGGTATATCGAGCAAAGCATCCTCCATAAAGCCGGCCCATCGGGGATCGTTAACGATGTCCGGGTCCATGCCGTAATCGATGACCTGGCCGTTAACACTGCCGGTCGGCCAGCCGGGCCCCGGGGGCTGGCCGTTGGGTGATTGTCTTAAAACGTCGCTGATAAAGATATAGGTTTTCGTAACGACGTTCGGATCCTGATAGTTCGCCTTAAAAGCAGCGGCCCGGATGACAGTTGTGCCGCCGATTGTAAGAGGATTTCTATAGATGATGCCGGTATTCGACTTTGGCGTCGAGCCGTCCAGTGTGTAGCGTATCTCTGCTGCCGGCGTGAGCGCCGAGAGCGTCAACTGAAACGGCGTGTCGAAAAATCCATGCTCGACGCTGTATTCGACGTTTTGTACAACCTGTGCTTGAGCGGCACCAATTCCAAAACATAAAAAAAGAAATAGAGCAGTAGTTACAGGTATTGACCCAATCCTCATCCTAAACCTCATAATTGTTATTCTTTACCCTTCTTCGTTATTACCCCCCACTCAGATACTGAATTATAGCATATTTACGGATAAAAAGCTATAGCTGTGCCCGGCAAAAAAACGGTTCCTGTTTATTTACAGGCATTTACGTACGATTGCCGGCCGGCGGAAAGTCTAAGAGACAAGGCATATCTTTAGCTTTCTCGGCGTTATTACCCGGCCAGGTGACAATCTTCGGTCTGGACAATCCCATTGCGTGTTTGTATAATACGAAAATACTATCGAGTATCATCAAGCACTGTTTTTTTGGAGCAAACAGCGTGAAGAGCCCGCTTTAGCTGTTAATAGTACTATGATGAAATACAATATTATATTTTGTGTCATAATCCTGATAACGCGGCTAACATCCGCGAATCTCCCCTCGCTCGAAACCATCAACAGCGGCGTTTTCACTCAGTCCCTAAAGAATCTTCCCGGCGAGTTTGACAACATTGAGGAAATCATTTTCGTACAGCGCGGCGGATACGAGGATCCGCACTGGTACGCGAATATTGCCTACTTCTGTGACAATGAAAATGATCCTGCCTATACAACGGGCGCACAGCTTTGCAAATTTAACTTAAAGACCGGCAGGATTACTGTCCTGCTGGAAACGGCCAAAGGCTGTATCCGCGATCCGAAGGTCCACTACGACTCAGAGAAAATCATTTTTGCATGGAGAAAAGCCGGCCGACGAAATTACAATCTCTACGAGATTAACGTCGACGGGGCCAACATCCGCCAGATTACTTCAGGGCCTTTCGACGATTACGAACCCGAATACCTTCCGGACGGCGGCATCGTTTTCGTCTCCACACGCGCCCGGCGATGGGTCGGCTGCTGGATAACCCAGGTCGGCACAATCCACCGCTGTGACGGGGATGGCAAGAATATCCAGACGCTCTCATGCAATATCGAA
>CAZTDF010000238.1:0-6745 GCA_964612465.1 uncultured Pirellulales bacterium | reverse complement strand
TTCCAGCTTTTGTAGCGCTGGTGGCCGAGGTGAATGTGGATTAGGGGGTTGTGGCGGGGCTTGATGGGCTTTTTGATTAGCTTCATGCCGGCATGTTTTATGGTCTGGCTGCCTTTTTTGACGTTGCAGGCCGGGCAGGCACAAACGATGTTTTCCCAGGTTGCTTTGCCGCCCAGGCTGCGCGGGATAATGTGGTCGAGCGATAATTCGCTGGTCGGGAAGTGCTTGCCGCAATACTGGCAATGGTTTTTGTCGCGGGCGAAGATGTTCCGGCGGTTGAACTTTACTTCGCTTCGGGGCAGGCGATCGTAGAAAAGCAGCCGAATGATACGCGGCACGGCGATATGAAAATTCACGGTCGATACCCAATCGTGCCCATCCGGCTCGAAATCACGCCTGAGCTGGCTTACCTCGCACCAGCTCTCGAAATCGTAGTTGGAATATCGACCCTCTTCGAGTGAGACGACCTCGGCAAGGTCGCGGAATAGCAGGGAAAATGCCCGCCTGGCTCCGACTATGCGGATCGCCATATAATGCTTATTGAGCACAAGGACGTTACAATCCAAGCCCGATTGATATTCTCCGGCAATCATAGTTCATATATCTAATGTATTCTAAATCTTTGTATATCTCAATGGTGGATTGGAGAACTCTATAATCTTTGCACCCATGCTTCGGGCAATATAAGACGACTGAAGAGACCTATTGTCGTTTGGTTCTAAATCAGGCAGCTAAGGAAATGAAAAACAAGTTTTGTTTTGTAACTTCCCTATGGCCCGAGATTAAAAAGCAGCCTTACGACTTTTCTTCGCTTTCCGAGGCTGATTGAGGAACCACATTTTCAGCTCTCAGTCCCTTGTCACCCTCGACAATTTCGAAAGTAACCGGGTCGCCTTCAACAAGAGTTTTATATCCATCACCTGAAATACTTGAGTAGTGGACGAAAATATCACGGCCATCATCGGTAGCGATAAATCCATAACCCTTCCTTGGGTTAAACCACTTAACTTTTCCCTCTAACATATAACGCTCCTTTTGCTAACTAAAACCGGCTATTCGCTGCTCGCCACACAATTCATAGCAGGCGGTTCATTGTCGGAACCGGCTGCGTTTTGCTGTGGGCGATGGCTGTTCAATTAGTACACTTATTTCGCCTTGGCTGATTCTACGACAGGAGCGCAAAGGTTTTCCTTCATCAGTCGGCCCATCTTGAACTTAACCGTTCGTTTCTCAGGAACCTCGACGCGTTCAAGAGTTTTCGGATTCTGTGCAACTCTTGCCGCTCTGGTCCTGGTTTCAAAAACACCAAAATCTCGGAATTCCAGACGGTTATTCTCACACAGTTCCCTTGTTACCTCATCAAGGAAAGCCTGAATTATGCACTTGACTGTAACTCTTTTTGCTTGTGTCCGCTCTGCAATTCGGTCGATAAGTTCCTTCTTTGTAATTGTCGCCATAGACTACCTCATTTCAGGAAAGAGCAATTAGGAAACTGGATTCTGTTTACATTTAAAAGCTGCTGCATAATAAACCGGTTTTTATTAATCATCCAACAGCTCATCACGCGCCTCTACGTATTTTGACGATTTAATTGCGGCCGCCTGAGCGTTGCTTTCCAGAGCAAGAATTGCTTTTGTCGACCGCAAGACTAACCGACAAAGTGCAAATATCGAAACTTCACAACTCACTATACAACAAAGACTTCTATACGGCAAGCAAATTTCATATAAAATTCTTCAGATTCCAAAAATTTTTTAGACACCGTCCCACGAGCCATGAAAAACCCGGGAATAGTTACACTGCTTCAAATATTAAAGAGGCTCATGTACAGAAATATTCGGCAACAATTCCGGATAAGACGCAGTATAGGCGGGAAAACCTCTCTTTGAAACGATTAAATATAAGGTTATGATTAACAAAATCTTATGCAAAAATGCCCGCAAAGCAAAATAGTTTATTGACCGGCAGAAGATTTATCGGCATAATCAATATTCTTAGTTTTTATGCATTTACTCTGATATTCTGATATAAAGAACTCAGGGTTTACCTTAGAGCAGGATTGGCGTATATGTCTCAAGATAAGAGCAATAAAAGCAGTTTGGACAAGCAATCTCGGAAAAGTAAAGACAGGGCGGCTGAAATTGCAAACACCTTTGAATGGCTGATAACCGCTTTCATATTGGCCTTTGTCTTCCGGGCATTCGTCATGGAGGCGTTTCGCATTCCGACCGGCAGTATGGCAGATACACTGATGGGGGCTCATTTTCGTTTGCGATGCCGGCAATGCGGATATGAATACGAGCATGGTTTTGTGCCCGGCAACTATGTTGACCGCGATGGCCGGAGATTACCCGAGGATACAGTTCCAGCCGGCAACGCCTTCCTGGCGATTACCCGGTGCCCAAACTGTGGCCGCTACCCGTCTGAACTGCGGTGTCGCAGATGCGGGCCGATTGCCGATACCACCTTTACTGCGAATCGAAACAGGACTCGTCAAAATACCAACTCGAACGACAGTATAGCAGTGCCTTCCTCTCGCTGCCCGAGGTGTAGCCGTTACCTTACGACCACTGAGGCAATGCCGGTAGCCAACGGCGACCGCATACTCGTTCTAAAATGTATCTATCAGTTCATTGAACCAAAAAGATGGGATGTCATCGTATTTAAGAATCCGCCCGAGCCCACAATCAATTACATCAAACGCTTAATTGGCCTGCCGGGTGAGAAAATACAGATCATCGACGGGGACATCTACATCGATGACGAAATTGCCCGAAAACCCGCCAAAATCCAGAAAGAGCTCTGGATGCCGGTCTATGATAACGATTATCAGCCCGTTCGGCCTGAAGATGATTCGTTTAACGGTCACATCTGGGCCCAGCCGTTCAGGAATGTCGAGAATTCAAAATGGGTCACGGCAAACAGCAACAGTCCAACCGTATTTAGTTTGGACAGCCCTGGCGGCCCAATCAATTCGATGGTTTACGATACTTCTATCGGTAACGATTTCAAAGCTACCTATGCGTACGACGATATTGATACATACAGCTATATGCCGATCTGCAGTGACTTGATGGTGCGCTTCGACTGCCGGGCGGATGACTCGGAAGGACGTATCGGCATCGCTCTGAGCAAATATGAAACCAATTACAAAGCGTGGGTCGATTTGTCAGGTGAAATGGTCATCAGCATGGATGAGAAAAACAAAGAGGGCGAAGAATTAGCTCGAAAGTCAATCGAGCCGTCGACAATCGACGAATCCAATTTAATCACATTCGCGAACGTTGACCATCAATTAATATTTCAGTTCGGCAACAACAAACTGACCTTCGATCTGGGCCGTGACCTTGAAGTCGTCGGGCCGATACGTCAAGACATCGAACCGCGAGTGGAAATCTTCGGCTCGGGCAAACTAACACTCTCCCACATAGCAATTTTCAGGGACATTCATTACACTGAACCAAGATTTGCCAGTAGAAGCGAGCCAAGCAGAGCCTCGAAGGACAATCCCTTTATCCTTGAGGAAGATCAGTTTTTTGTCCTGGGTGACAACAGCCCCAACAGTGAAGACGGCAGGTTGTGGAACAGGCCCGGCCTGGCAAATAAGGGATTGTCCAACTATCGTATGGGGACAGTTCCCCGCGACTACCTGGTAGGCAAAGCGTTGTTTGTCTATTGGCCCAGCGGATTCAAGCCGTTTGCAGAATTCCCATTTGGTATTGTACCCAACATTGGCCGGATGCGGTTTATCTACGGCGGCTCAAATGGAAGTGACTGACCAATTGAACATTGGCGATTGACGAATGCCGATTTCAAATCGGAAATCGAAAATACATTCACAGCGTTGAAATAAAACTCCGAATACTTATAAAGGAAAGGAAAATAATATGAACCGGATCAAATTAATATCGGCGATAGGAATTGTCTTTTTGTCATTATCTGGCCTCGGATGCACGGACGAAGGGGCAATGAGCAAAAGCGGCAAAGCTCAAAATACAGGCACCGCCGCTATGAATCTGCGCTGCGAGTACCTTGTCAATCCCATGGGTATTGACGTAATCAAGCCCCGGCTGAGCTGGATTCTAAAATCCGAGCAGCGATCCTGCATGCAAAACGCCTACCATATTTTAGTTGCCTCCAGCGTCGAAACACTTGAGCGGAACAAAGGAGACCTGTGGAACAGCGGCAAAGTCAAGTCCGACCGGAGCAACCAGGTGGTATACAAGGGCAAGCCGTTGAAATCACGGATGCGCTGCTATTGGAAAGTCCGCGTCTGGGACAACAACGGGCGCGTATCGGCCTGGAGCGGGCCGGCAAAGTGGACCATGGGTCTGCTCGAATCCGAAGACTGGCAAGCAAAATGGATCGGTTATGATGCACAGCCGCCTGAAATTTATGGCCAGCAACAAACATCCGATCAGCTCAGTCTCAAGGGCGGCAAATGGATATGGTTTGACGAGGGCGATCCGGCAAAGAGCGCTCCTATCGGCACGCGGTTTTTCAGAAGTAGTTTCGAGATCGCATCTGATAAAAGTGTCAAGCGGGCACGTTTCGTGCTGCTCGCCGATAACCAGGCGACGCTTTTCGTAAACGGCGAAGAGGCGGGACAGGCCAGCGGCTGGCAGTCGGCTCACATGCTCGATGTCACCGACAGGCTCACCGCCGGGACCAATACGCTGGCGATTGCCGCCGCCAATCAGGGCGATGCCGCCAATCCGGCGGGGCTTACCGGCAAACTGCTGGTGGAGTTCGATACGCAAGAGTCTATGGTCGTTTCGATTGACGGTTCATGGAAGGCCTCCAACGTCGAGCAGGACGACTGGCAGACGCCTGGTTTCGATGACAATGCATGGTCCGATGCGAAAGTGATTGCGAAGATGGGCGATAGTCCCTGGGGACAGCTTTCTCAGGAAGGGCTGGTTTTACCCCCGCCGCCGTACCTGCGTAAAAGTTTTGTCGTCAACAAGCCGGTCAAAAGCGCCGTTGTCTATGCCTCGGCCCTGGGGCTCTACGAGCTGCAGGTCAACGGCAAGCGCGTCGGCAGAGACTACTTCACTCCCGGCTGGACTGACTATACCAAACGGGTTTACTACCAGCGTTACGATGTGACCGGTTTGCTTACACAAAGCGGCAATACCATCGGAGCCATTCTTGCCGACGGCTGGTATGCCGGTTATCTGGGCTTCGGCAAAAAGAGAGAGCATTACGGCAGCGAGCCGCGATTGTTCGTACAGCTCGAAATCGAATACGCCGACGGCACCCGGCAGGTAGTCGCGACCGACGAATCCTGGAAGGCCGCTTACGGACCGCTTTTCGAGTCGGACTTCCTGATGGGCGAGACCTATGACAGCCGCAAAGAAACCACTGACTGGTGCAGTTATCGATTCAACGATACGGACTGGGATAATGTAGCTGTGACGGACCGGATCGAAGCTAAAATTCAAGCCTATCCCGGCGTGACGGTTAAGAAGATTCTCCAGATCGACGCAAAGGAAATCACCGAGCCGAAGAAGGATGTGTACGTTTTCGATATGGGCCAGAATTTCGCCGGCTGGGTCCGGCTCAAGGCCAAAGCTCAGGCCGGCACGAAAATCGTGCTGCGATTCGCGGAAATGCTCAATCCCGACGGGACGATTTATACCACCAACCTTCGCGAGGCACGCTGCACCGATACGTATATCTGCAAAGGCGGCGGCGAAGAAATCTGGGAACCTCGCTTTACTTTTCACGGCTTTCGTTACGTGGAAATCACCGGCTATCCGGGCAAACCGGCGCTCGATGCGATTACCGGAGTTGTCCTTCATTCGGATACGCCGCTGGCCGGAGCATTCGAGTGCTCCAATCCCATGGTCAATCAACTCTACCGTAATATAGTCTGGGGCCAGCGGGGCAACTTTATCGAGGTGCCGACCGACTGCCCGCAGCGCGACGAACGGCTTGGTTGGACAGGCGACGCCCAGATTTTCATCCGCACGTCAACGTACAATATGGATGTCTCGGCATTTTTCACCAAGTGGCTGGTCGATCTCGAAGATGCTCAAAGCCCCGAAGGAGCGTTCCCTGACGTGGCGCCGCGTAAGGTCGCGATGGGCGACGGCACGGCCGCCTGGGGCGATGCCGGCGTCATTTGCCCGTGGACGATTTACGAGGTTTACGGCGATAAACGTGTAATCGAAAAGCACTTCGAATCGATGAAGAAATGGATCTCTTATTTAAAGACGAACAGCAAAGACCTGCTTCGTCCGGATAAAGGGTACGGCGACTGGGTCTCGATTGCCTCCGACACACCTAAGGATGTAATCGCTACGGCCTATTTCGCCTACAGCACCCGGCTGCTCTCGAAAATGGCCGCCGCTCTCGGCAGAGATGACGAGGCGAAAGAATACGAAGAACTCTTCGGGCAAATCAAGGATGCCTTCAACGAGGCTTACGTCTCCGAAGATGCCCGAATCAAAGGTCATACGCAGACCTGTTATCTGCTGGGGCTGCATTTTGATTTGCTGGACCCCGACAAACGCGAAAGAGCGGCAGAACACCTCGTCGAAAGGGTCAAGGCAAAGAACTGGCACCTCTCAACGGGATTCGTAGGCTTGAGTTATCTGCTGCCGACCCTTACGGAGACCGGACATCTGGATGTCGCTTATCGCCTGCTTGCCAATGACACCTTTCCCAGTTGGGGCTACAGCATCAAAAACGGAGCAACGACCATCTGGGAACGCTGGGACGGCTGGACCGAGGAAAAAGG
>CAZTDF010000237.1:0-6758 GCA_964612465.1 uncultured Pirellulales bacterium | reverse complement strand
CAAGAATAGTAGAGTATAGAAGTTACAGGCAAGCCCAGAACGCACCGTGGCCCTTTGCTGTTTCTGGCGTGATGTACAATGGTAAGCTGGTCGCTGACCATCCCATAGGCGGCCATAGATTTCAGAATATCATGGAGAAAGAGGTAGGAATAAAAATGACAAGAAGGGATACTGATTTGAAAGAAAACCCGCCGAGTGAATCGGCGGGCTAAATATTTTTAGAGACCGGCCGGCATTAAGTGTGGCGGCTCCGGTATTTATTCCCTTAATTCAATTCCGTAAATTCTGATGGTTTCAATCCTTAATAATTTACTCAAACTGACCGTTTTTGTGTATGTTTGCTCACAAGTTCTTGTTGTACAAGAACTTGTCTAAAATGTCATTCTGAGCGAAACGTAGTGAAGCGAAGAATCTAAACGCCACATGAGCATAATCAATCGATACGTTTTTATGACATCGGCAACGTCGAGATCCTTCGCTGCGCTCAGGATGACAAAAATCGGTCAGTTTGAGTAATTTACTTATAACAACTTTTTCTTATAATGATTAAGTCATCCTTATAAATCCCTGTTTTGTGAGCATTGAAAGCAAAATGGATGATTTGAATTTCAGAACGATTGTATTACACGAAATATTTCAGAATAAGGAGGCCAACTTATGAATTCACGATACGACAGAAGGGATTTCATTAAACAAAGTAGTGCCGTGGGAGTCTCTCTGGCACTGGCGAACCTTGGACAAACCGAACCGGCCCATGCACAGCAGGCCAAAGAATACCTGAAAGTCGGTTTTGTCGGTGTGGGCCGGCGCGGCTCTAATCTTCTGAAGATTCTGCTGGAGATTAAAGGCGTTCGAATGAAAGCCTTTTGTGATATTCGCACCGACAAAATCTATAGAACACATGAGAATCGTTGTTACTGCAAAGATAAAGGGATTCGTCTTTCGGGTCCACCTCTTGGCAGGCCCAGACAGGTGACCGAATACAACAAGAGGCAATTGAAGCAAGCGAAACAGATGCAAAGGGAAGATGAACTGGATCGGATTGCCATTGAAGACAAGTTTGGCCAAGGCAAGCGTCGCTTAAGCCTGGATCGTATCATGGCCAAATTGGCTGAAACCTCGGAAGCCGTGATCATGGTGTCCTTTATTGTGATGAATCTGGAGAAAATCCTCTCCAGTATTCTTTTGTTTGTTCTTGATGTTTGCTTGCCAGTGTGGACGTCCTTGCGCTGGGTATCGTGGCGGGCTTGCAATCGGATACGATGGGAGCAACGGCTCTGTTTATGTGATGCCAAAATCTGTTAAGGACTCTATATAGCTTGTTCAGCAAGCCCTAAGTATCCGTGCGAGGTAACGTTATTCAGTCGGCAGTTTGTCAAAAATGCGTTCAACTTCCGCAGAGCCTTGTTGCCCAAAAAGTGACATCAGAGCCTCTTCGGAGTGCTTCTTTATCAAGGCCAGATCATTTGCCTCCAACTCTGTGAAGCTTTTCACACCACGTATTATCTTTCCTCCTCCTACTCCTCTGTCTGCCCAGACAACCGACCCATCCGATAGGCGGATCAGTCGAGCATACGCCATGACTATGGCTTGTATAAATGACCCGTATCGATTGTATACGATTCCGTGGATAGAAACTTCTAAGACTAAATCGAGACCGAGACGCTGAAGCGCAAGCATGTCGGCGCTAGGACTCGCACTCAGGTATTTTCTCGGAGGTGCATTTGACCACTCCATTGCATAGGAAGACACGCCGTTGATCGCATCCGGTCCGATTCGCGTACGAGCCGCATTATAGGCAGCCTCGGAATCGGACACAATGTTAATGTATGCTGTCTGTTCGAGAGCCACCCATAGTGGGACCGGCTTCAGGTGGAATCTCCCTTCGAGCGCTTTCATACAGACCTTTTGGAGAATTGGCATCGGGTCCCAAATGCCTTCATAAGAATAGAAGTTCTCCCGCACCTCATTAGTTAAGGCACGATATAGATGCTCATTGAATTCTATTTTTTTCTCTGGAATAAGAATGACAACGCCAACCAAGCTTTGCCTTACGTCCTTCGCCTTCATCCCCTGTAAGGGAATCATAGATGAGCGACTGCACCCACAAAAAAGCAACAACAGAATAATGATAAAGTGCGAACAGGCACTTTCTACAACGGTCTTATTCACTAACCACATAAGCTTGCTCCCTCACATCCACTGCGATCCCGCTTTCGTTGAATGCCACTACAACAGCTATCTTATTTTTCTCTTCTATAGTTATATTTCCGTCAAACGTGAGCCACCAATTCCTAGCGACGACTACAACTGGTATTGGAACGGGGATCAAAACAGCGAAAGTTCGCCTCCCTTTTCCTTTATAGTAGACCCAGACATCTAATTGTTCCTCCTGAGCACCCATTTGTTCAGTTCTGTTGGGTAGTCCCAGGATATCCAGCACCTCGTTTTTGGTTGACTGACCAATCACAATGGTCGCCACTTGCTCATCCTCTGTTCGTTTTTCGATGGAAGTAAGAGCACAACCCTGTGAAACTATCAAGATGACCAGCAGATTGTAAAGCATCTTTCTTGTTCCCCGACAGAGCCATCCGACTTCCCCTCGACGAAATAGGACAGGCACCTTACTGAAACGAATCTCTTGTATTGCCGATAGTGCTATTCGTATGTCACTCGCAACCAAAACAGCGAGGATTATCATCAAGTTTGTCATGACTAAATACTTTCCTTAATTTGCATGCTTTGTCTGGGATTACCCATATACACTTCACTGAAATACTCCTGGAAACGTCGAGTCCCACAATATCTCAATTTCATCTCAATAACAACAATATTCCGGCATGTTCAACATGCCGTACCACAAATAACACCAAAAAAGATAGAAATGAAATGGTATGGTGCATTTTTCGATGAGAAGTCCCTGATAATGACAGATTTTTATAGAGAACAGTGGTTGGGCTGAATTAGTGCGGAGCTTTGGGCCGCAGATATCCGCTGGAATTAATCATTCTGCGCCCATAATTCAATCTCGCCGGAATTAAACCGCTTAAAATCGACTTCTGCAGTGTACTGAAGCTACAGAAAATCCTTGACTTCGAGATAACGTTTCGCTAATATGGGACTTGGTATAGGCAGGAGATTTTTTACGAAGTATCAGCAGATATGCGTTTTATCAATTGACGCACTAAAAAATATCAGGTGTTTTGGTGAGTGCCCAGGGCATTTCATAATCATTTTATTCTCGTTGAGTGAGGTCTGATTATGTGTAGGAAATTTTGTTTTTTTGCTTCTTTTATTTTTGTGCTGGTTTTAGTTCTGACAAGTTCTGCTAAGGCAGAACTTATAGGCTGGTGGACTTTTGATGAAGGTTCAGGAACCACTGCCTTTGATTCGTCCGGCAAAGGTAATGACGGCACATTGGGTCCTGAAGGTGACCCGAAGTGGGTAGATGGAATCATCGGCGGCGCGATCGAATTGGACGGCAGCGATGATTATATCGCAATTGACAGTATAGCCGACGACCTGGCGGATAACAATTTTACAGTCAGTGCATGGATCAAAACCACAATGACAGGTGACGGCAACGTGATCGCATCTAACGATAGTGGCACCGGTCATGAGTTCATTTTGGGCGTTGTCAATGGCGAACTGCTGGTGGAAGCTGCCGGCCCTGTGAATAATTACCCCCCGATTATCAACGATGGTGAGTGGCATTTCATAGCGTACGTCAGAGACGGGACCACCGCATACGCATACACCGATGGAGAGTTGGTCGGTACGGAGACGCCCTCGGGCAATCCCGCCGGGCAGGTGCGCTGGTCAATAGGTCAGGAATGGGATGACGCCCCGAGCGATGAATTCACCGGCCTGGTGGACGATGTCCATTTCTTCAACCATCCATTGACAGAAGATGAGATTAAACGTGTGATGAAAGGGGGAGGCTTTGTTTTGTCTTCTCGCCCGGAGCCGGCTGATGGTGCTGTCATTTATGATACCTCGGTGAGTTTGTCCTGGAAGCCGGGAGACTTTGCGGT
Organism: uncultured Pirellulales bacterium; assembly: GCA_964612465.1. GTDB lineage: Bacteria > Planctomycetota > Phycisphaerae > Sedimentisphaerales > Anaerobacaceae > JAFGPJ01. The sequence continues at coordinate 2,724 of CAZTDF010000237.1, read as the reverse complement.
CTCGCATGATATCTATTTGGGCGAGAATTTTAACGATGTGAATGAAGGCGCCGGCGGCACATTCCGGGCCAACCAGGTTGATGCGTCGTTCGCTGTCGGCATCTCCGGATCCCTGTATCCCGATGGTCTTGTTCATGGAACGACTTACTACTGGCGAATCGATGAAGTCAACGAAGTCGAACCTAATAGCCCGTGGAAAGGTAAGATTTGGAGCTTCACCATACCGCCGAATACCGCATATGCACCCGATCCGGTCGATGGCGCAGAATTTATCGACCTTAATGTTCGGCTTAGCTGGGCTATGGGTTTTGACGCAAAATTGCACTATATAGTCTTCGGCGCCGATTATGACGAGGTGAGCAATGCCGATGTGGGTACGCCTATCGGTGGTAATACGAATTACAATCCCGGCCCACTCAAAATGGCTAAGACTTATTACTGGCGTGTCGATGAGTTCGACGGCGCCGATACGCATAAAGGCCGAGTCTGGAGCTTTACTACAATAGGAGCCGTCAGCGGCCCCAATCCGGCTGATGGTGCTGTAGATGTGAAGCCATCTGTGATTCTTACCTGGGATGCGGGCTCCGTCGCTACCTCGCACGAGGTGTACTTTGGCATGGATGCTGATGCCGTGAAGAATGCTACAACAGCCTCGCCCGAGTATAAGGGCCCCAAAGCCCTCGGCAAAGAGAGCTATGATCCTAACAAACTTATATTGAATTCAACTTACTTCTGGCGGATCGATGAAATCAACAGCGACAATCCCGATAGTCCATGGGCAGGAAATATCTGGAGCTTCACTACGGGCAACTTCTTTGTCATAGATGATTTTGAAATTTACGATTCCGAAGATAACCAAATATGGATCGCATGGCATGACGGGATCGGTTTCGGAGGACCTGGTATTGAACCTTACTTTACCGGTAACCGTACCGGGGCAATAGTAGGCGACGAAGACACTTATTCCTATACTGAGGAGACTATAGTCCACGGCGGCAGCCAGTCTATGCCATATTTTTACGATAATAATAAGCAGGACTTCTCGAACTATTCCGAAGCAGAGTTGACATTGGATTATCAGCGTGACTGGACGCAGCAAGGTGTGGACAAACTGATAATTTGGTTCAGGGGCATTGTTAATAACGATGCCGAGCGTTTGTATGTGTCACTATCTAATCGGGCCGGCGATCCCGTGGTTGTATATCATGATGATCCGGCGGCAACACAAATTGCAACCTGGACCGAGTGGATCATCCCGCTTCAGGTTTTTGCCGATCAGGGCATTGATCTGACTGATGTTGACAGGATCGCGATTGGTATAGGCACCCAGGGCAATACGACAACCCCCGGAGGTTCCGGCAAAATGTATATTGACGACGTCCGGTTGCTTCAGCCAGCTCCGGAACCCCAGCCATAAGATGTGATAATGCGGGTGACAACATAGCGTCATTTCGGGGCTTATGCTAACTTTTTGGTATAAGCCCCGGTTATTTTTAAAAAAGAACAGAAGAATTTTATTAAAACAGATAAAAATCAGGACAACTGAACATTAAGGAGGATGACACATATTTTAATGAATTGTGTTTAATCATGATAGGTTTTGATAGAGGACAGCGGGCGGGCTGAATTACTGCTGAGCTTTGGGACGCAGAGATCGGCTGGAATTAAGTATGGCGGCCGCGGAATTAATAATTGTTAAAGCAAAAACAAAAGGCCCCCTCCAATTTTTCCCCTTGGCGCAAAGGACCATCTCTTATATTTATGGTGGCAGTTTATCTCAATTAATGTTCTTGACCCGGCCCGGAGCCGACCTATAATCGACTTTGCATGATAGCAATTGCAGGAAAGCCTGCTTCTTGGAAAGGACTTAAGATGGAACAGGTAACTCAATGGGTGGATGATTACAGGCGGAAATTCAGACTTTCCGGACAATCGCTACTCTGGCTCAAATTGGTGGTCCCGCTTCTATTGGCGCTATGGCTTTTGTCGGGGATATATATCGTACGACCCGGTGAACAGGGGGTGGTGCGCCGATTCGGCAAGGTTGTAAGGGTGACAGAACCGGGCCCGCATTACCGCTTGCCCAGCCCGGTTGAAAGAGTCGATAAGCCAATGATACAGCAAGTCCGGCGATTAGAAATCGGAGTTGAAACCATCAGCCAGGGTCCCCCGGCAAGGTACAAGTTCCACCCCGAAGAGTCACTTATGCTGACCGGCGATGAGCAGATTATCGATGCGCAAATCATAGTCCAGTATAAAATAAAGGACCCCGCCGACTTTCTGTTTAACGTACGCGGTCTGGAAGGGCTGCAAGGCACAATTAAGGACGCTGCCGAGGTAGCTCTGCGACAGGTTGTCGGGCAGAGGCCGATTGACGATGTGCTCATCAAGGAAAAACTCCAGGTTGAAATCGACATCCTCGCACTCCTGCAGGATATAGTGGACGGTTACGAAAGCGGCGTCCGAATAATCGAGGTCAAACTTCAGACTGTCCAGCCGCCAAAGGAGGTTGCATCGGCATTTAGCGACGTGGTAAGCGCCAAGGAGGACAGGGAGAAATTGATCCAGGAAGCTGAGGGCTATAAGGAGGACCTCATTCCCAAGGCGCGCGGCGAAGCCAGGAGCATGGTCCTGGCGGCGGAAGCCTACAAGCAAGAGAAGGTAACACGGGCCCAGGGCGATGTAGAGAAATTTTTGGCCGTGTTTGCAGAGTACGAAAAGGCA
>CAZTDF010000236.1:3023-6811 GCA_964612465.1 uncultured Pirellulales bacterium | reverse complement strand
TGGCTTTGTTTGGCTTTGAATTGGCTTTGTTTTTTCGCCGATCCAAAGCGTGAAAATCTTCATAATATCCTTTCATATAGATACTTACGCTCATTTTGCCCATTTGCAAATTGGGTTTGTTTTTTCAACTTAAGCTCAATTTTTCGTCGTTTTCTACTCTTTTTCACCTGTCTTTTTCATTAATCTGCCTTTTTTCCTTCTATATTTCTCAATTCTACATTCTAAATTCTCCATACCACATACTACATACGAAATACGATATACGAATTCGTTAATTATTATACGAATCTAAACGCAAAAAGAGCGGGTGAATTCCAGGAAAATCTCCGTGAGACGCCGCTTGCTGCGGATATAAGCCAACAAAACCAAGAAACGTGTTACCTATGTAGTCGGTACATTCTGTTACCTATGTTTCGGTTGACACAGCCGCCATCTCACGCGGTAAATAGTAAACCTGTACCCACGAAGGCGGGTATAATCCTTGATCCCTATTCCTTATTATTGAGGATATGGATTTATCCATGAATCAGATGGACTCTGCCGCAGCTTGTGGTATGATACAAATGGTCAACGGTTATATCTCGAGTGTGGCAATTGGCAACAAAACGAATCGTTAACAGAGAAAGGAACGACATTATGAAAAATCTCATTATCGTATCCATAGCCGCGGCGGCTACTCTATCCTGCGCAACGCTGTCGCAAAACCGGACGATTAGTCTCTTCAACGGGAAGGACTTAACCGGCTGGCACGTCGATGTTCCCAAGATGGATAAAGATCCGAACCTGAAAAGCCCGTTCATCGTTCGTGATGGCTTGCTCGTCAGTCTGGGCACGCCCAACGGGCACCTCATCAGCGATGCGGTCTATCAGAACTACCGGCTCGAAACTCAATATCGTTTTGCCGATAAACCCGGCAACTGCGGCATCCTCGTTCATGCCTCTACTCCGCGTTCCCTGTACGGCATGTTTCCCAAATCGATTGAAGTACAAATGCTGCACGAGAACGCCGGTGATTTTTGGTGTATCGTCGAAGACATCAGCGTGCCCGATATGGAACAGCGGCGAGGACCTAAGGATAAATGGGGCGTGACGGAAGGGAAGGCCCGCCGAATTCTAAATCTGACCGACGGCTCCGAAAAGCCCGTGGGCCAGTGGAACACAATGATTATCGAATGTCTTAACAATGCTGTTATGGTCTGGGTCAATGGTGATCTTGTCAATCACGGCTCAGATTGCTCTGCGTCCAAAGGCCAAATTGCCGTACAGGCGGAAGGTTCCGAAGTGGAATTCAGAAAAATGCAGTTGACACCTATCACAAAATTCAGCAGCGCAGAAATTAATTAGGAACGCACCTGCTCTGTATAGAACATCGTATTAACGCCCGAGAACGGCAAGGTTGTGTGTACTGTACGAAGAAAAAAATAGTCAATCCGTCGCGCTTCGCGGCCGGATTTTAGCTCCGCTCCAATATCGAAGATCCGGCCTTTCTTGGACGGAGTAAACCTGTGCCCGCGAAGGCAAGTATAATCAATTTATGGCTTAGCTATGAGAAAATCTGTCTCTCGTTTTTCCATCAGAGAAATAATCAATAGTAAATAGAAAATAGTAAATTACAAGGGCTGTCCCTGGTTTCTCACAGATTTCCAAAGATGATAACCGGAAGAATTAATACTTGATCCCTAATCCCTCCTGCTTTTCAGCATTGGCAAACAAGTTGCCCATACTACATATCTATTTCGAATCTATCCAGGAATAAAAATCTGCTAATATTATATCAAGCTTTAATTCATAGACCTCCGGAAATCCATTTTCTCCTTTTTCGGCCTTGAAAAGTAATTTATATTTTTCTAAACCGTATTTTTCTATCAGGTACATAGAGAACAAGCCTGATATCGGATAAGCAATAGGTTTATTATTTTCATTAGGAGGACTGAAAAAGTTTTTATTTCCTAGTATCAATGATTTTAAATCATACTCTTTATATTTTTTCATAACTTCTAATGCTGAAGTAATTTTTGATGAATCCTGGGTGAATTCATAATACATCTGTATTCCCTCTGTAAAGAAGATATTTCTGATACCCACGAGCCTGTCCCATATTGCATGGAAAGATTCATGACTTATTAACCCTTTACCTTCGCCGATAACATGGATTACTCCATTAAGAGAAGCTCCGAAAGTCGCTGAATCTGCCAGAATATCACAACCCATTAAAGCAAACCAGTTCGAGAACAATCTGGCCTCGTTAGGCCCGGAATGCATCATACATTGTATCTTAAAATCGGGCAGCGGCAAACCCATAGTCTCGCATATCTTCTCGGCTATCGCATCGTACTGGCCACTTGAAATGCCCTCTAATGATTTTGATATATCAAATCTGAAATATTTTGAGACTACCGGTTTATAGTTCGACTTTTTAATCTTTTCCAGGTCTATTTCGTGGCCGTTCAGCATCCCGTATTTTACATATCTGTTATCGTTGATTATGACATATTTATACAGGGTGCAGTAACTGTTATACAGGTTCCAGACGGGAGCAATGGAATTGCCGGTCTTGGCTATGATTTTTGGCGAGATATAAAAAATTCCATCATTCACATCAGTGTATTTTTGCCCGCGAAACGAAAACCCTTTCTCTTGCTGCAGGATTGGAAGGTTAAATCTGCTCCAGTCTTTATAATAATGAATCGGGGCATGCAGGACAAGCAGCTTTTGAAAATCGGCATTACCAAGTTCCGATTCTTTCTTAAAAGTATAGTTCTTGTAAGATCTGGCAAACGCTTTCTTTATTCTCTCGAAACCGGAACTGTCCTGCGTTCCTTCGGGAATGACAAATACTTTTTCGGCCTCGTTATAATAATAATTCGCTATCTTATAAAAAGCCTGACAATCAGGACGGGGAATTGATTTGACATCAATGTAACCATCAGCATTTACCTGGTATTTTATGGTGTCTGATTTAAAAACATCAAGATTTTCTGGTACATACTCTTTCAGGATTTGCCCGAAAGAACAATAGTTTATACAGGCAAGAATTACTGCACAGACTGTGATCTCTTTTAACCTTCTCATAATCATGCTCCTTTCAAATAGATTAACAAAAAACTATCACTTCTACAGGAGCAATTGTGCAGTCTAAATGTTACCGTTCTGTTACAATTTTGTCCTTTTTTTAATATTTTTGTGATTTATAAAACGCTTGTATACAAGGCCAATGAATCACAATTTCCGGCTTTTTTCATGACGTCGGGGCGGGCAAGGCTGTCAACGGCGGCAAGGAGATTGTCATTCTGAGGCGAAGCCGAAGAATCTCAGGCGTTGAAAAACCAGGAAAACTAGAAAACTAGTGAAAACTATGGACAGTGCACAAAAAAGGGTGACAGTGGGACTGTTGAAAAAGCCCCACAGTCACCTATTAAAATTTAAGTAACACTGTCTTATTAAAAATTTCATTCTCGAAAGCCTTCCTACGAAAAAATAATCAATTTAAATACTCGCGTCTTTTTCCGGTTTTCACAGCACCGTAAGGCGTCCTGTGGAGAATGACTTCACTTCCGTCTTTAATCTCTTGCTACTGAATAATTTAGACTATTTCATCGGTTTTTCAAGACAAAAAGGGTACATGGCCCTGGCCTTTCCCGGCCATTCATTAGATACAGCGTTTGTCGATGGAAAATGCTACCTATGAATCTTTCAAAAAATGCAAAAAAAAGTGAAAAAACTCGTATTGTGCGGAATTTTCGTGACCGGGGGGCGGTCTTGTGCCTTTAATAGATAGAATAGAAGTA
>CAZTDF010000236.1:0-2923 GCA_964612465.1 uncultured Pirellulales bacterium | reverse complement strand
GGAATTTTCGTGACCGGGGGGCGGTCTTGTGCCTTTAATAGATAGAATAGAAGTATTTAACTAAACGCCGAAGAAAGGAGGCGTATGATGTACACGAGAAGTCAGAAGTCAGAAGCCAGAAGCCAGAAATCAAAAGTCAAAGTTGCGGAATCCCTTCGGGATAGCTCGCTTTTCATTGTTTCCTGCATACTATTGGCTCTTTTATTGTTTTGCGAGCCGGTTTTGGCGGCTAAAACGCGGTCCAAGAGCAGCAAATCCCGCAGTTCCAGTAAACAAACCCGGCAGGCTTCAAGGCCGGCCCCTGCGCCGAGGACAACATCCAGCCGCAGCTCCAGCCGAGTAACAGCAAGCCGAACACCAAGCAGAAGCAGTTCCAGCAGGGTAACAGCAAGCCGGACGCCGAGCAGAAGCACATCCAGCCGAAGCATAACCAGCCGGGCACCCAGTAGAAGCACCTCCAGCCGAAGCAGCTCCAGTAGGACCATAACCAGCCGGGCACCCAGCAGCAGCATTTCCAGCAGGGCTATAACCAGCAGGACGCCCAGCAGGAGCAGTTCCAGCAGATCCATAACCAGCCGGGCACCCAGCAGTAGCATTTCCAGCAGAGCTATAACTAATCGGGCACCCAGCACAAGTACATCCAGCCGGTCAATAAGTTCCCGGTCGACGACTCCGAGCACAAGCAGCCGGATCAGCCCGAGCATATCATCGCGTATCGGCAGTTCCATCAGCACGAGAACACGGTCCAGCAACCGTTCGGCTTCGCTCAGAAGCACGAGAACGCCATCCAGCAGCCGTTCACGAACCACTATCACAAACAGGCCGGCAACGAGCACGAGCAGCAGAATCAGTCCGAGCATATCATCGCGTATCGGCAGCACAATCAAGACAACAAGGCCGTCTGTTCCCAACAGAGCCAATCAGCCGGCTGCACGCTCAAGCGGAACTTCGCGTATCGGCAGTTCGATCGGCACACGAAGCTCCTCTGCTCCCACAGTAGTAAAGCAGCCGGCTGTAAGCTCGACCAGGTCTTCGATTTCGTCCAGGACCAGGACGATAACTTCGCCCAGGGTAAACAGCAGCCGGTCGTCGCTACGTACCTCCACAGGACACCTTACGGTGGAGCGCAGCCGAGGCATCGGCAGTGTAATCGGCAAAAAGGAGCCTTCGATCTCGATGACGAATAAGCAGTCGGCTACGAACCAGCGTTCTCTTAGGGTGGATTCCAGCTCGCGTATCGGCAGAACGATCGGCACGAGAAGCACCACCAGCCGGTCGGCGGAAAGAATCGCCGGCGCCCGCGAGCCTAAAGTAGCCACTCGCGGAACCGTCGGAAGCGCCGCCGGCAGGACAATCGGACGACCGGCAGGCCGAGACACGCGCACCGGAACAACACGGACACGACCCGATGTCCGAGCCGGGCGTAAAGATTTAAGCCTCAGAGACACAAGCGTCTCTCCGCTTCGGGATAGCTCAAGAAGGGCGGGGGTAGTCTTGCCACAGGATCGGCTTACTGTAGCCGGAGGTCGTACAAGCAGCAGTTTAAGAACAACCTCGACGCGACTGCACCGTTACGATACGCTCAGGCCGTCGCGCGTGCTCTATCACGACCGGCCGCACCTAATCAGACACTCGTATCACAATGACTACGTTTACAGAGATTACCACGACCGTATCCGCAGCAGGACCATCTGGCCGCGGTATCGCTTCGCGGTGCATTACGGTTTCGGGCCATGGTTTACATTCCGATATGTGTATCCGTACTATCACCGCAAGTACCTATTCATCAGCCTGGGCGGTTACTGGCCTCTCGGTTACAGATATACCCGCTACTACTGGTACGGCTGCCATCCCTATAACTGGTATGGCTACTATCCCATCGCTCGCGAGGTCCGCGGCACGAATTACAACTATTATACGTATAACTACTACACCGACGGGGACGGCGGCTATCAGCCGGCTCAGACTATAGTAAACTCCGAGATTTTCGAGAACATGGCAGAGCAAACTGCTGAGCCCGAGCAAGTTACTATTGCGGACGTATACTTCGAAGAAGCCGTCAAGGCGTTCGAAGTCGCTGAGTATAATACCGCCGCGATGAAGTTCGCCAAGGCCGTGGAGCTGGCGCCCGAAGATATGATTCTTCCATTCGCCTACGGCCAGGCACTTTTGGCGAGCCAGCAATATTCAAAAGCCGCCGAGGTCCTTCGCGGGGCACTGGCAAAAGTCAGCCCGGAAAAGGAAGGCGTTTTCTTCCCTCGCGGTTTGTATCCCGACGAGGATTCGCTGCTCAAACAGATCGACCGGCTGGCCGAACGGGCCGCACAGTTCAGCTACGACGCGGACCTGCAACTGCTGTTAGGCTATCAACTGCTTGGCATAGGCCAGCATGACAGGGCGGTCGAGCCGCTGATGAACGCCGGCAAGGATCTGGAAAACGCGAAAGCCGCCGGGGTTCTCATGGCGCTTCTGGAGAAAATTAAAATCACCGACACGAAACCCGAAACTTCCGCACCGGCGGAAACTCCAGCTCATGTTCCGACACCGATCAAAACTCCCGCACCGGCACCGCTCCAGAATACCGCTCCGGCTCCGGGGCAAGCCATCGTTCCGAGCCCGGCACAGGCACCGGCACAGAGCAAGGCCTCGATTATAAACCACTCCAGAGCATTGAGCGGGGCGATGATTGTCACGAGCCTTTGTGCGCTGGGCACGAGTTTCGGCATCGGGCATTTCGTCCGTGGCTGATTCGCCGGCGGCAATAAATAACGCTACAGCACCAGGAGGTGCAACGATGAAACCGCTCACATTTATATTGGCACTCATGATCACGCTAACGCCTTGTTTGGCAGGGTCTTTACCCCAGGGGGCGGCCGAGAGTTGGAAGGAATTTGCCGTCTGGCCGACGACCGACGATCAGGAG
>CAZTDF010000235.1:0-6816 GCA_964612465.1 uncultured Pirellulales bacterium | reverse complement strand
ATAGCAGGAATTAGCCCTCCGACCTTCACTTATTTAACGCAAGAGGATATAAAAACATTTTTTAGCTCTCAAGCTCCTGTAAAACTCGCTAAATCTCGCTTTTTCCTCTCCATCCGCCCTGCAGGGGCTTTTTTTAAATACGTAGTCGCCACAATTAACGAATTTTGTCAGTTATCCTTTGAGTAAAAAAGCTTGGATATAAATACTCTAAGTAGTTATAATTCTGAGCAGATTTTGATATTGTTGTAGTAGTGGGAAGCTTGGTTACATAGCTAATTGCTTAATATGAAAAGTCTTGCCTTATTTATATGATCGCACAGCTATAGGAGACGAAAAAATGAAAAAAGCAATTATTTTATGCTGCATAGTTCTATGCATCGGTTGCGAATCGGATCAAGGAAGTACTCAAAGCGTTATGGAAATAGTACAGACGGAAAAACTGAAAACTCAAATACGGAAACTTGAAACTACTGTAGAAGCGCAGGAATCAGAAATCGAACAGCTAAAAACAGAAAAAAAGAATCAGGAAGCTTTACATTTGGAGCAAAATGCCAAACTAAACGCTCAAATCCGTCAGCTCCATGCTACGATAGAAGAGCAGAAGATAGAGATTGAACAGACTGATACGATAGATACAGAGGAAAAATAGGTCCAAATTCGATCACTGTTGCTGATGATGTTACTCAAAGTTGTTTAACTTATATAACCAGGCCTGAAACAGTAATTTTCCATTTCCATTTCTGTACTCATGCAGCATACTCACGCTGTACAAACACATCATTCAAGCCAATACCTACATAAGGGGCCACCTCATCACTTTCTATACTGCCGAATCTTTTTCCTATAGATAGAATAGCAAGTCAATCTTGTGAGTTCAAATATTCCAGTAGCTTTTTTAAATTGTTTTCTCTTTCTTTAGCTTTTATATACTAAAACGAGAAAATTACAAACCGTAGAAATCTTTCTTGATTATTGCTGGTACGAAAAGGCCCTGAGAGCATAGTCTCTCTTTGATTGACGGATCAGGAGCATCAAATTTATGATGCCAGATCAGCTCGCCCGTCATCGTATCAGTCATATAACAATCAAGACATACATGGCCTGATCCGTATGAATAGATCAAGGCTACTATGGCATCATAGTCACTGAAATCATCCAACAGCATAACCGGCGGTGTCGTTGTAGTATCTATCGAAACATCCGGAAGGCACTCCACTTTCTTAAGGAATTTTAAGGGAAAAATCCTGGTCTGGGCTTCTTTTAGTATCATCGGTGAGTAAGACGGACTAGCTTCTCCGGCGGGTGCACAGACGATTGCAAGCCGGCTATATTTCTGCTGCCGGGTCATACTTGTGCTGGAAGCGACCTTTGAACCACATCCGGTAATAACGCATGCTATGGTAACTGTTACAAAAACCGAACAAAAGACCTTCATAGGATAGCTCCTTGTTTGTATAGAGCAGTTTTATTTGTTGTACGCTCAATTTGGTCTGTTTATATTTCTAATAAGGCGCTTGGCAAGCATTACAAAAATCGAAAAGACACTATTTAGGAGCCGTTATTCTACTTGAGCTTTTTGGCCAGGTCCGAACCGAATTGCTGTGCAAGCTTGCTGGCGGAATACCGGTCCTTGTTATCGTAAGATGCCGACAATAACATTTCCCCGCTCGTGTCCTTGCCTACAAGAGATACGCTTTCGATAGATTGACTCGTTGCGGCTCCGCTGCCTCTTACGGTCATAAAAGTTGATCCGGTGAAGAGAACCGTTGCCGTATTCGGATCACATAGTTCAACGTGCTGCCTCAAGAGCTCTTTTTCAAGTACATCTCTGATAACTTGTCCTACGTGAGGATCATCGCTATCGAGCGGTGCGATATACACACACTTGTGCTCAAGCATTTTCAAGCGATCGGTAGAGACAATATCAGAACCGCAACCAGCGAATGTACTTATCACAAACAATCCAATAAGCCAGTATATTTTATTCATTTCTAATTCTCCTAACGCGTTTTTTCTTCGACAGTAATATTAGCCGTCACATTCTCCACTGGGAATTTCCTCGAATAGTATACTGCATTAATGCCGAGATTGAAATTAATTTTGTAATTTTAATTAAATTTGGAACTCGTTAAGTCAGGACTTGACGCTCATGGAGGAAAGAATATACCTGACGGGATTTGAAAAATAAGAATTGCAATTTTGCGAACTTATTTTTAGATTAGCTTGATTAGGTTGGCATTTGCTCTTATAGAGAGAGAAAAACGTCGATTTTAGTATCAAGGAGCAGGCTATGACAGGAATTAAGCCGAGCCGTGAAGAGGCTTTTTCATTGCTGAAAAAGTACAATAAAAATGATAGCTTGATTAAACACGCTTTGGCTGTAGAGGCAGTTATGCGGTATTTTGCGCGCAAATTTGGCCAGGATGAGGAAAAATGGGGCGTTATTGGATTAATCCACGATTTAGACTATGAGCAATTTCCCGAGCAGCACTGCCACAAGACCGAAGAAATCCTGACCTCCGAAAACTGGCCGGCTGAGTACATCAGGGCTGTGGTCTCTCATGGCTGGGGAATATGTACCGACGTTGAGCCCCAAAGTGAGCTGGAAAAAGTGCTTTACACTGTTGATGAGCTGACTGGGCTCGTCGTAACCACGGCACTGGTGCGGCCGAGCAGGAGCGTGATGGACATGAAGGCGAAGTCGGTTAAAAAGAAATGGAAAGAGAAATCCTTCGCTGCGGGCGTGAATCGGGATGTCATCGAAAAAGGTGCCGGGATGTTGGGTGTCGAATTGGGTGAGCTTATCAATGATGTTATTATGGGTATGCGCGAGGTCGCTGACGAAATCGGTCTGAAAGGCAATCCTGATGTGTCGGGTTAAATCTTCAGGTTTTAATCAGTATGTTCGAGATTGAGATATGTGTAAGTATATTTGTTTATCAGTATTGATAATCATGTTATTGGGTGGCTGTGATGGTAGCAAATCGCGTTTGGCCGAGGCTGAGAAGGAGCGTCGAGCGCTTACGCAGAAGATAGAACTTGTCGAAGCTGCGGGTGGATTTGTGCTGATCATTGGCGGCGAGACTCTTACCAGCGATGAGATCATCGACTCGCGAACGCGACTAAATGGGTTGTTTGCTTCGCCAAAAGAGTATTTCGGGCCTGTTGCACAAGCGAACGAGCTTCAGCAGTTCAAAGAGCGGGCAAAAGAGCAGCTTGAAGAAATTATAATGGCTAAAATCTCGAATATTCTGCTTTATCAACACGCTAAAAGGCAGGCGGGGGGGAATATTGACGAAGCTCTGGATAAGGCAGCAGAAAATGAGTACAGAAAATTTATTCTCAAATTTGGAGGTGACCAGGCCAGGGCCGACGATGAACTTAAACGAAGGCTGATGGATAAGAAGAGCTTCAAGGAACAGGCAAAAAAAGATATGCTCATTTATGAATACAGGAGATCGAAATTACCTATGAACAGGCCGGTTACCTATCACGAGCTGATGGATTGCTACGACCGGATAAAGGACAAATATTTCGCCAGAGCTGCGAAGATAAGGTTTCGGTTGATTGATATTCAACCGGACAAGTTGGAGGTAGAAGATCCGAACGAAGACCGCTGGCAGCTCGCTAAAGAGCGGGTGAATAAGTTGCTTGAACTAATAAAATCAGGCGAGGACTTTGGCGAATTGGCAAAGAAATATTCGCACGGGGACTGGAGAGATTTTGGCGGGTTGTGGAGGTCGCTGCAGCCCTCGTCGTTAGCTGCGCCTTATGATATCCTTGCGGTTGAAGCTGGTAAGATGGAGGCCGGTGACGTGGCAGGGCCCATTGTAACGAAGCAGCACATTTTCATTATGAAACTCGAAGAAAAGCAAATAGCCGGTTATGAGCCGTTTGAAGATGTACAGGATTTGGTAAAAGAGAAAGTTCTTTTAGATCGCCAGAACGAGGTTATTGATAAACTCAATGCCGAAATTAGGCAGGAGGCGAAACTCAGTAGAACAGACAAATTCGTGGATTTTTGCCTGGAAAAGATTTATCGAATCAGCAACACCAGCGATGAAACATCAGGGAGTGAAAGCCGGAGCGGGCAATAACAACGAAATACTGATTTGGATCGAGAGATGAAAATTGTTGCACACGGCATAGACCTGGTTGACTGTCCGCGGATAGAGCAGATGATAGAGCGGCACGGCGAGCGTTTCGTTAGGAGGGTTTTCACCGCCGCCGAGCAGGCTTATGCCGGGGCGAATAAGAATGAGGTGGAGAAATTAGCCGGTCGCTTCGCCGCCAAGGAGGCTGTTCTTAAGCTGGTGGGGACAGGCTGGCGCGGCAAGATCGCCTGGACGGATATAGAGATAATAAACAATGCCGCAGGTCAGCCTGAGGTGACTCTCGGTGGAGAGGTTGAAAAAATTGCCGCCGAACTTGGCATAAAACATATCAGTGTTAGCATCACACATACGGCAAATTTTGCTATTGCATCGGCAGTCGCGCTGGCTCAGTCAAATGAAGACAAATGAGTTTGATTGCATTGTTATAGGCGGCGGTCACGCCGGCGTCGAGGCTGCTCATGCTGCTGCAATAATCGGCGCCAGAACCTGCCTTGTGACAATCAGCATGGACACAATAGCAAAGATGAGCTGCAATCCGGCCATAGGCGGACTTGGCAAGGGGCAGATTGCGCGCGAGGTCGATGCGCTCGGGGGTCTGATGGGGCTGGCAACAGATGCGACGGGAATTCAATTTCGCCTGCTGAATCGCTCGAAGGGCCCGGCTGTCCGTGCTCCGAGGGCACAGGCCGACAAATACAAGTACAAAAATCACATCCGTATGCTGCTCGAACAGACGCCGAATCTAACCATTGCCGAAGCCATGGCCTCGCAGATTATAACCGAGAAAAACAGCGTGCGGGCAGTGAAGTGCAGTGACGGAAGGATTTTTAATGCTCCAACCGTCATCCTGACCACGGGGACATTTCTTAGCGGCTTAATGCATATCGGGCCCGAGCAGTTCGCCGGCGGCCGGCTCGATGAGCCTGCTGCAAACGAACTTTCCGATAGCCTCCGGCAGATCGGCCTCGAACTCAAAAGGCTCAAAACCGGCACGCCGGCAAGACTCGATGCCGCCACGGTGGATCTGGAAAAGCTCGAAGTCCAGCACGGAGATGAAAAACCGGTGCCTTTTTCATTTATGACCGAAAGAATCAATCGGCCGCAGATTCCATGCTGGATTACCTATACCAATCAAAAAATACATAAGCTCTTGAGGGATAATCTCCACCTTGCGCCGCTTTATTCCGGACAGATTACTTCCATCGGCCCCAGGTACTGTCCCAGCATTGAGACCAAGATCATGCGTTTCGCGGATAAGGACCGCCACCAGGTATTTCTGGAGCCCGAAGACGAACAAATATCGACGATCTACTGTAACGGCATAAGCACTTCCGTGCCCAAGAACGTCCAGGAGCAAATGCTCAAGCTTATGCCCGGCACGGAAAATGCCCGGATTGTGCACTACGCCTATGCGATTGAATATGACTATTGTCCGCCGGTTCAATTGAAGCCGAATCTTGAAACCAGGAAGATATC
The DNA here is from genome assembly GCA_964612465.1 of uncultured Pirellulales bacterium. Taxonomy (GTDB): domain Bacteria; phylum Planctomycetota; class Phycisphaerae; order Sedimentisphaerales; family Anaerobacaceae; genus JAFGPJ01. Next base: position 1,225 of record CAZTDF010000235.1, on the reverse strand, counting down.
GGGACTGTTTCTGGCCGGCCAGATTAACGGGACCAGCGGGTACGAAGAGGCGGCGGCACAGGGAATTATCGCCGGTATAAACGCCGCCCTGAAATTGCAGGGCAAAGAACCGGTCGTGCTCACAAGAGACCAGGCATATACCGCCGTGATGATTGACGATTTACTCACGAAGGGCATCGACGAACCTTATCGAATGTTCACGTCACGAGCGGAGTATCGATTGTCTCTCCGGGCGGACAACGCTGATCGCAGACTCACGAAGATCGGCAGATCGGTCGGCCTTGTCGGCGAGGAAAGATGGACAAAGTTCCAAAACAAGCTCGACCAAATTGAAAAGCTCAAAACTTATCTCAAGACCTCAACGACGACGGAGGATGCCGGCCGGATAACTTTGTGGGACCAGCTTCGTCGAACGGATAAAACTCTTAGCGTGACGCTGGCCGAAAATCCCGATATCCGGAATATGAATCTTACCGAAGATGTATTAGGCGCGGCAATAATTGATGCCAAGTATGAGGGCTACTTAGCCAAGCAGGAAAGGCTCGTAGCCAACATGAGGACATTAGAGAAAAAGAAGATACCGGAGGATTTGGATTACAACAGCATCGAGCACATGCGATCAGAAGCAAAAGAGAAACTCTCGGCCTTCAAACCCAGCACCTTAGCCCAGGCCTCTCGAATAAGCGGCATCACGCCGGCCGATATTACCGTGATTCAAATCCACATGAAAAAGACGCTATCGCTCGAACGACTAAGTGACAATGCGAATGATTGATCTGTCTGAGAATATCTACAATAGCCGGACCACGCGCAGCGAGCCCAAATTCAAGCTGTGGCGTTCTGCGGGTTTGATGCTGACGTACAAATGCAACTGCGCCTGCGAATTTTGCTACTACAACTGCGACCCCGACAAGGGCGGCCTGATGCCTGTCGATACTGCCATAAGCGCATGGCGCTCGCTGAAAATCCTCGCCGGCGACAATGCGAAGATTCACATTACGGGCGGCGAGCCTTTTTTGTACTGGGACCATTTACAGGAAATTCTGGATCAAGCACAAAAACAAAATTTAGGTAAAGTCGATTTAATCGAAACAAACGGATTCTGGGCGACGAGTGAAAAGATTGTTCGGCAGCGGCTAAAAAGACTGGATGAGCTTGGAATGAATCGTTTCAAGGTCAGCACCGATCCGTTTCACCAGCAATACGTTGACATCGAACCGGTACG
>CAZTDF010000234.1:0-6840 GCA_964612465.1 uncultured Pirellulales bacterium | reverse complement strand
GGTGGTTTCGAGTATTGTACGGGCCAGGTCGAAATCAGGATAAAACCGTATTTACTAACCAATATGGAGAAATCGAAAATGAAAAGACGAGAATTCCTGGCGGCGGCGAGTATTGCACCGATAACAGGAGTGAGTTCATTGGCGGCTGCCGACAGCGGCGGCGGTAAGCAGGAATACTTAGAATTCAGGCAATATCATCTTAATATAGGCTCGAAGAAAAACATGGTCGGGAATTTTCTTAAAAACGTGGGGATACCGGCAATGAACCGCATCGGGATCGGGCCGGTCGGCGTTTTTAACACAATATACGGGCCTAACAGCCCGACGCTTTATGTGCTTCTTGTGCATAAGTCGCTGGAGACGGTTGTCAATTCCGCTTCGATGTTGATGGCCGATGATGGGTATCGCAATGCCGACTTTATCAAAACCTCGCTATCCGAACCGGGATACGTGCGGATGGAAAGTTCTTTGATGGTGGCGTTTAAAGGTTTGCCGCAGCTTCGCGTGCCGGAAAAGAAATCTCGCATTTTCGAGCTTCGCACATACGAGAGCCACAGCATCAAGGCGGCGAAAAAGAAAATCGAGATGTTTAACCAGGGCGGCGAAATTAAGGTTTTCCTTAAGACAGGATTGCAGCCGGTGTTCTTCGGCGAAACATTAATCGGGCCGAAAATGCCCAACCTTACTTATATGCTCGTCTTCGACGACCTGGTGGACCGGGATGCGAAGTGGAAGGTGTTCGGCGGCTCTCCGGAGTGGAAGAAGCTAAGCGGCAATCCCGAGTATAAGGATACCGTATCCAATATTACAGATATAATTCTTCGCCCGACGTCGTATTCGCAGATATAGCAGGCTACGGAACAGAAGAAGCCGGCATCAATTTTGCGTGTCCGATTTCGAGCCGAAGATACTTAGTGTTTGTTCGAGAAGGGGCAGGGTTTTGGTTGTCACCTTGGGGTCGTAGAAGTCCCCGGTGACATCCATTCGGACGACGGCCTGGCCGAGACCTTCGGTTAAGGACTGCAGGATCGAGGGATCGTCGGTGGCAAGGCGCTTGCCTCGTGAGGTAAGGGCCATATTGATGTTGCGGCTTTGCAGGTCCATATTTCCTGAGCCGTAAAAAGCGATGCTCTGGCCGGCAAGATCGAGCTTCCGAACAAACAGACTGTTACGCTTTATGTACGAATCGACATACATCCGGTCAAAAGCGTAGTCTTCCGGCTCCGATAATTGCAGTACCTGCAGGACCTTGGCAAGGGGCGAAAGTTTGCCTACCTGCATATCGCTTATCGAGAGTCTACATGTGCCGATACGCGAAGAATTGTCGCCGAGACGGGCATTAAGATTTAAGGAGCCGTTCATTATGCCGCTCGTATGGCCCTTTTCAGGAGCTTGTCCTGATGTTGTGTCTGAGAGAAATTGTTTTAAGTCGACATTTTCAAAACCTGTTTGCAGTACGTACTCTTCGGCTTGCTCGGCCGGCTGTTTGAATTCGAATTTTCCTTTTAATTTGCCACCGTAGAAATCGGCAATGAAATCCCGGGTGGACCAATCACGCGAATCGGGGTCATAAAATATATGAGCTTTAAGATTAGTAAAAGATTTGCTATAAATTTTCAGCGTGCCGCCGTTGAAATCGCTTTGGCAGCTACTGAAACCTTCGCCGGTTTTGTAGATGCCTTTTGTTTTGAAGGCTGCGTCCAGTTCAGTTGTAATCCCGGACATTTTGAAACTATTGTTTATAAGATTGACAGTGCCTGCGAAATCAATGGATTTTTGGCCGTCATCCGTATGGGATAGATGTATATTCTCAAAATCCAAATCGAAACCTCCGGCAGGTGAAAGCTTGTCGTACAGGGGCTGAACATGTTTTGGCAATGCCAGAGCGAATCGGTCGTCGAAGATAAAGTTTTTGGCCGATAGTTGTAGGAGAACGCTGCTGTATGTATCGTCAGCTAAAATTATCTCCCCGTTTAGTTTTATTGCCGGCAGGTTCGAGTCTATTGGATTATTAACATCTGTGGTTGCCGTAATATCCCTGAGCTTTATACTATTATCGGTTATTGTCAAGGCGCCGGTTATATCTATCAGTGGATAGGGGAACTTCGGGATAGTAACGTTGTTACGCAGACATTCCAATGTAATGCTGTAATCAGGAGGTTCTGTGAGGCTCTCTTTGTTTAAATCGACAATGAGATTGACCCTTCCCTCCGGTTTTAATTCTGAGACGATTTTTCTCAGCGAGCCGGGCATCAGATTGAACAGATCGTTGTTTAATAGAGTCTCTTTGAGCTTTATCGTCAGTTGATACAGTGGCTGCCGGTATTCCTGATCCAGATGGATTTGGCCGGTCAGAGAAATCGAATCATTGCCATACCGGCCGGTGAATTCTTTGACATTTATCAGTTCCGGTGTGAATACGGCCTTAGCTGTTATATCCGAGACAGGCAGCGGAAATTGTTCTAACTTCAATGAAGTGTTCTTGAAAGACAAACCGGCAATAACGGTTGGATGCCCGGAATCTTGTGTCGATACTTTTATCAGGCCGTCAGCTAAACCGGCGGGACAAAATTGTTCGTATAAATTCTTCTGTTTCTCTGTTAATGCCGTCTCAAGTGTTGCATCCAGCGGGACATTATTTACCTTGATTAAAAAATCATACATGGGCGGCTTGTCGTCGCTGCGAGTTTCTATTTCGCCGTTCAGGGTAATCTTGCGCTGACTTACCTGCGAAACAACATCCGAAAAGATTACTTTATTTCGATTGAACGAAAGTCTGCCGGTAAGATTTTGTAATTGATAAGGAAAATGCCGGTATGCGGCTTCGGTGTCGTGCAGTTCAACTGTCAGATTCATCTCCTTGTCCGTTTGCGTCTGTCGATTTAACTGGAAATCTATCGCCGTGAATCCGGTAGGGGAGAAGGCAGACCAGAATTCTTTCTGCCTTGGCTTCAGTGCATTATACAAGTCATTGTCCAGAGGCATGTTGTCGCTTGTAATCCGGATCCCGTACTTCAGGTTCGGCCCGAAGTCATTGCACGAGCCATTAATGAAAAGCCGGGTCTCGCCGTGTTTGCCGCTCAGGTTATTAAGAGTCACGCTGTTTTTGGTAAAATCAATCCGGCCGGTCAGGTGCTCAATTGCGTACGGAAACTTGTTATAGCAAAAAGCGGCATCCTTACAATTTACGTTACCGGCCATCGTGCTTTCGCTTAGCCGGCTTAAATTCCCGGACATCTCAAGTTCGGCATCCACCATTCCATGAGGTTGGTACATGTCAAAAAAACCCTGCAAAGCCGTAAATAGGCCGGTCTTGCCCAGGAAAATCGGCCCGATTGATGCAAGGTTGTCCAGTGCCTCGTTGCGTCTCGATTCCAAATCCGGCACGCTCAGCTTCAGTGAGAAATCACGATTCCGGTCGTATTTGAGCTCGGCGGCCAGCACGTCTACGAACCAGGCCATCTCAAGCTCAGGGATATCTACAGAAGAAATTCCGCCTGTAATTGTTACGATGCCCGGCTTCCACAATCCGTCTAAACGGCTCTTGGCGAGACCGGAAGACATCGTAGCTGTCGTTATTTCAAAACTATAGCCGTCTTCTGAATCTTTATCGAGTCCAAAGTCCGCATCAATGGGCACTGAAACAGCGACTTGCGCCTGTCCGTTCGAAATCTTGCTATATTGCAGTGTTCCCGCTTTTAGACTAATGCGAGGCATCCTGCCGAGGTTGTTCTTGTTATATTTGATTTTGAGGCTGGATAAATTCGACCAGCCCGTATCCAAATCGTATTGGGCGTTGAAGACGAAATCGTCGATATTTATGACCTTTAATCTTGGCCGGAGTAAAAGCACGCTGCCTACACTCAATTGTCCGTGTACCTTTTCGGCTTTGAGTATAGTGTCGTGGCCATTTTGCTCTTTGGGGCTGATTACAAGCTGTTCGATGTAGACCGAGCCGTCTGTGTGGAAATCTACCAATCCTGTTCTTATCTTGGTATTGGTCAGCTTAGCAATTTGTTGTATGGTGATATAAGATAGAATCCTGCCGGCCTCAATGTAGAAAAACCACGAAAGAGGTGCCAAAATCAATCCTGCGATAAGCCACCGGATTATCGTACTGAGCATCCGTTTTTGAGATTTGTGCCGGGCCATAATTAATTATCATTTATCAGCTATTAGTTCGTTTAATCGCCTTATCGGCGATATCCCGTCTGCAATATGCCTCGTCGAATTGTATTTTATCTACAGCTTGATATGCCCTTGCCTTTGCGTCGGCGATTGTCCGGCCCAGTGCCGTAACACCCAGTACTCTGCCGCCATTAGTGACAATCTTTCCATCCTGGTCTTTGGTGCCTGCGTGGAATACTATCACGTCATCGAGCTTACTGACTTCTTCCAGGCCGGTTATCTTTTTGCCCTTTTGATAATCGCCCGGGTAACCTCCCGAAGCCATAACCACACAAACCGCCGGCCGGGGATCCCATTTGAGTTTAATCTCATCCAGCGTGCCGTCACAGACCGCTAATAATACTTCCAGCAGATCGCTTTTTAGCCGCATAAGGATAGGCTGGGTCTCAGGGTCTCCGAAACGGACGTTGAATTCCAGCACCCTGGGCCCGCCCGCGGTAATCATCAGCCCGGCATACAGCACTCCCCTATACGGCGCGCCGCTGCGATTCATGCCGTCAACCACCGGCACGAGAATTTCCCGTGTGATTTGGTTCGTCAAATCTTCAGTCACCACGGGTGCCGGGCTGTAAGCGCCCATTCCCCCGGTGTTGGGCCCGGTGTCACCGTTGCCGATGGGCTTGTGGTCCTGCGCTGATTCCATAATATAAATATTTCGCCCGTCCACAAACGCCAGGATTGAAGCCTCTTCGCCGAGCAGTTTATCTTCAACGATAATTCTATTGCCCGCCGGGCCGAAAATTTTGTCGCACATGATTTTTTCCGCCGCCAATATCCCATCGGAAGGATCATCGCAAACATAAACACCTTTGCCCTTGGCGAGACCTGCGGCTTTGATTACAACCGGTTCGTCCCTGCTTGCGATATATGCTTTGGCATCTTCGAATCTATCGAAAGTTCTACCCTCAGCAGTGGAGACGCTGCTGGATCGCATGAGCTGTTTGGCGAATGCTTTATCCGCTTCGAGTTGAGCGGCTTTGGCGCTCGGGCCGAACGCTTTTATGCCGGCAGACTCGAACTTATCGACCAGGCCCGCTGCAAGGGGGTCTTCCGGGCCAACCACCACGAGCCCAATATTGTTTTGCCGAGCGAACTCCAGAAGTTTTTTACTGTCATCAGAGTCAATAGGAATATTCTGGCCGCACTGGGCTGTGCCGAGATTGCCCGGCGCTATGTAGAGTTTGCCCAGGTCTTTTGATTGAGCCAGCTTCCAGGCGATTGCATGCTCGCGTCCGCCGCTTCCGATTAAAAGTACGTTCATCTTTAACCTCGAATTAAGATTCAATTTTCTGCTATTACCGCATAAGCAGGACTCCAGAACTTAAGCGATAGTCTACCAGAGCGGGATGTTTTGCTCAAGTTTTTTTGGCAGTCAGGCGGCAGAGCCTCAAAAAGCAGAGAATTGATTTTTATCTTTAATAACAACGGAAAGTCTTTATAATAGGGCAGCGTTCTTATTCTATGGCAAAGAGATGAATACATAAAGGCGTTTGAGATGAATAAGAAATGGGCCAAAATTTCGACAGTTTGTGTTTTGTTTGGCGTTATGGTTTTTGCCGGCTGCGTCGAGTCTGTAAGGTACCCGGAGATAGTTGGTGAATTGCCGACGTTTGTGTTTCCCTCGCAATATCACATTGTCGGCACATCGGTTCAGCAACGGCCTATAATGTGCCTTGTGCTCGGCGAGGGCCCGGATGTAACCTTAATAATGGCGACAATCCACGGCAACGAACCTGCCGGAACGCCGCTCGTTCGTCGTCTGTCCTGGTATCTGCGGCAACGTCCGGAAATGCTGGCCGGGCGGAAGGTCGTGCTCATGGCTGTGGCAAATCCTGACGGCATGGTAAATGGTCGCCGTTATAACGCTAAGGGCGTGGATCTCAATCGTAATTTCGAGGCGGCAAACCGAGTCAACAGTAAGCAGACTGGTCTAACCGCACTTTCCGAGCCGGAGTCCCGCGCAATCCGGCAGGTAATAATGCAGTACACGCCGGACCGAATCGTCAGTATCCATCAGCCGCTAAACTGCATCGATTATGACGGGCCGGGACGAATGTTGGCCGAACGCATGGGGCAATATTGCGCCCTTCCGGTAAAGAAACTCGGCGCAAGGCCGGGCTCTCTCGGCTCATACGCGGGAGTTACATTAGGCATCCCGATTATAACATTCGAAATGCTGCAAGCCGACTCGCAGCTCGATTCGGAAACTCTCTGGCAGAAATACGGAAGAGCACTACTTGCCGCTATCGTTTATCCAAATCCGGTCGAATAGAAAACAACATCCGGTTTGATCTTCTTCTATTCGTTATTTCATATCGGCTATATGTCAGTTTTCCAGTGAAAACTGTTAAATCTGAGGTTACAATAGCTATTTAACATGGGTATATTCAAATTGAACAATGAGTATAAGCCTGCAGGCGATCAGCCGCAGGCTATTGAGCGGCTTGTGGAAGGGCTGCGCGCCGGCAGGAAATTCCAGACCCTGATGGGCGTTACCGGCTCCGGCAAGACTTTCACAATGGCCAATATCATTGCTCAGCACAACCTGCCGGCCCTTGTCGTCTCTCATAACAAGACGTTGGCGGCCCAGCTTTACGAGGAATTCAAAGAGCTTTTCCCGGAAAACGCCGTCGAGTATTTTGTCAGCTATTA